>JAJDIZ010000001.1 GCA_030266915.1 Ruminococcaceae bacterium OttesenSCG-928-D13
GGGGTCATCTTCGCCCATTCAGACAAGGTGACCATCGACCCGCAGGGCCGGGTGCACACCTTCTGCGCGGCGGTGCCCGGCGCTTGGACAGTGATGAGCTGCACCCTGGCGGCGGGCGGCAGCCTGCAGTGGTTCCGCAACAATTTCTGCGCCGCCGAAATGCAGGTTGCCGAGGGCCTTTCCCAGGACCCCTACGTGCTGATGGACCAGCAGGCGGCGTGTATTCCCATCGGGGCGGACCGGCTGCTGTTTTTGCCCTACATCATGGGGGAACGCAGCCCCCTGCTGGATCCGGACGCCCGGGGCGTGTTCTTTGGGCTTTCCGGGGTGCACACCCGCCAGCATCTGCTGCGGGCTGTGATGGAGGGCGTGGTCTACTCCCAGCGGGAGTGCCTGGATGTGCTGCGCGAGATGCAGGTGCCCTTTACCGAGATGCTGGCCACGGGCGGCGGCGGGCGCAGCGGCCTGTGGCGGCAGATGATGGCCGACCTGTATAGCTGCCCCGTGGTGACGGTGCAGAACAAGGAGGGCCCGGCCCTTGGTGCGGCAATTTTGGCCGGGGTGGGCGCGGGCCTGTACAAAAGCGTGCCTGCTGCCTGCGAGGCCATCATCAGCACAAACGCACCCCAGCAGCCCATCGCGGAGAACTGTGCCGCCTACGAGCCCTTCTACCGGCTGTACCGCCAGTTGTACCCGCAGGTAAAGGGTTCCTTCGCGGATTTGGCAAAGCTTTAAAACAGATAACGGCGTTTACGGAATAAGGAGAGAAAACTATGGCAGAGATTTTCAACGGCATCGGCAAGATTCCCTATGAGGGGCCGAAGAGCAAGAACCCGCTTGCCTTCAAGTATTATGACGCGGAAAAAGTGGTGGCGGGCAAGCCCATGCGCGAGCACCTGCCCTTCGCCATGGCCTGGTGGCACAACCTGTGCGCCGGCGGCGCCGATATGTTTGGCCGGGAAACCGCCGACAAGGGCTTCGGCGCCGAGAAGGGCACCATGGAGCACGCCCATGCCAAGGTGGAGGCGGGCTTCGAGTTCATGCAGAAGCTGGGCATCGAGTACTTCTGCTTCCATGACGTGGACATTGTGCCCGAGGCGGATGACATCAACGAGACCAACCGCCGGCTGGACGAGATCACCGACCACATTCTGGAAAAGATGAACGAGACCGGCATTAAGTGCCTGTGGGGCACGGCCAACATGTTCTCGAACCCGCGCTTCATGAACGGGGCGGGCAGCAGCAATTCGGCCGATGTGTTTTGCTTTGCCGCGGCCCAGGTGAAGAAGGCGCTGGACCTCACCGTGAAGCTGGGCGGCAAGGGCTATGTGTTCTGGGGTGGCCGCGAGGGCTACGAAACCCTGCTGAACACCGACGTCAAGTTCGAGCAGGAGAACATTGCCCGCCTGATGAAGCTGGCGGTGGACTATGGCCGCGGCATCGGCTTCACCGGCGACTTCTTCATCGAGCCCAAGCCGAAGGAACCGATGAAGCACCAGTACGACTTCGACGCCGCCACCGCCATCGGCTTTTTGCGGCAGTACGGGCTTGAGAAAGACTTCAAGATGAACATCGAGGCCAACCACGCCACCCTGGCGGGGCACACCTTCCAGCACGACCTGCGCATCAGCGCTATGAACGGCATGCTGGGCAGCATCGATGCCAACACCGGCGACCTGCTGCTTGGCTGGGATACCGACGAGTTCCCATACGATGTGTATGACACCACCATGTGCATGTACGAGGTGCTGAAGGCCGGTGGCCTCGAAAACGGCGGCTTCAACTTCGACGCCAAGAACCGCCGCCCCAGCTACACCGATGAGGACATGTTCCAGGGCTTCATTCTGGGCATGGATACCTTCGCGCTGGGGCTGCTCAAGGCGGCGGCCCTCATCGAGGACGGGCGCATCGATGGTTTCATCAAGGAGCGCTACGCCAGCTACGAGAGCGGCATCGGCGCCAAAATCCGCAGCGGCGACGTAACCCTGACTGAGCTGGCCGACTATGCCGCCGAAATGAAAACCCCGGCCCTGCCTGGCAGCGGGCGGCAGGAGTACCTGGAAAGCGTGGTCAACAGTGTGCTGTTTGGCTGAACCGGCAAGGCCGTAGCCCATTGCCATTGATGAGTAAAAAGCAGCTCCGGCCCCTCGTGTCCATCCTGAGGGCCGGAGCTGCTTTTTTTGCAGGCAATTGGCGTACTGCCGGTTTTGGGTTTGGCTTACGCGTCCAGCAGTCGTTTCATCATCTCGTGCTGGCGGCGCACCTGCTCCACACTGTCCACCGGGAAGGCGTCCTCTATGGTGCGGTTGCCCTCGTACTCGCTGGACAGGTAGCCATCGTAGCCGATTTCCCGCAGTACCCGCACGACATTCTCGTAGTCGAGGCACTCGTCCTGATAGTCCGGCGAGACATCGTAGAACTTGGCGTGGACGTGGAAGATATAGTCCTTATGCTTGCGCAGCACCTCGGGGCTTGTGTACAGCGTGCGGTAGGCCCGGTGCAGCCAGGCGTAGTCGTGCTGGTTGGCATTCTGCTTTGCCATCTCCGCCGCAACCTTGTCCTGGCCTTCGCCCGCGATATACGCCTGGGTGATGAAGTCGGTGACCTTTTGGCTGGCGCCGTTGCGAACGGCCCGGGCCTGTTGCAGGGGGCTGGGGAATTTTTCAAATATGCCCATGTCGGGAATGATGCCAAACCACGCGCAGCCCTTGCGGTCGATAAGGTCCTGGTAGGGCTTGAACCAATCGCTGTCCAAATCGAGGGGAGCGTGTATCTCCAGGCCGATCTTGACGCCATATTTTTCGGCCAGAGGTAGGCTTTTTTCAATGACGCCGGTGGGGGTGGTGCACAGGGTGCGGATGACAAAGCACCCCAGCTGGGCGGCCACCTTCAGGTCCCGTTCCATCAGGTCCACCAGTTCGCTTTCGGACAGCACCCGGTTTTTGTAAAG
Organism: Ruminococcaceae bacterium OttesenSCG-928-D13; assembly: GCA_030266915.1. Lineage (GTDB taxonomy): Bacteria > Bacillota > Clostridia > Oscillospirales > Ruminococcaceae > JAAYCI01. Next base: position 2,951 of record JAJDIZ010000001.1, read on the forward strand.
CAACGACTCGGAGAAGGCGTCCATGCAGGTGGGCACGGTGCCGTATTGCTTCATCCAGCCAAACCACTTTTCCAGAAAGCCGTCCGACAGGCGGGGGTATTCGTTCACCATCTGCTCGGGAATAATTTCCACGCCGGTTGCCCCAAGGTCCGCCACCGCCTTGATGCAGGCCTCCAGGTCCATTTGGTGCAGAAAATATTCCTGCTGGTAGCTGTACAGCGAAACGCCGCGTTTGATGCCCATAATCATACCCCTCCCTTACTGCTTACACACAGGTGTTTGTCCGGCTCCAGCACCAGCACTTTTTTGTCGCTGCCGTGGAAAATGCCATAGGGCGCGCGGATGGCAATGTCCAGCTCCACCAGATGGTCGATGTACAACAGGCCGCCGGGGGTGTAGATTTTAAGGATGGCCGCCTCGTCAAAGTTCCAGCGCCGGTCGCCCACCGTCTCCATCTCACTCATCATATAGCTGCCGCCGGCCACGGTGAAGCGGATGTGCGGGTTGGTGTAGGTTTTGCCCGCCACCTTCACCGTGAGGGTGTCCACCACCGAGAGCGGCACCCCGCGGTAGTAGGGGATGCGTATCCTCATCTCGAAGCCCTCGGTGTTGCCGGTTTCGGTGACGACGTTCCGGAAGCCGTCCCGGCAGATCAGATGCTGGTCAAACATTTGTCCTTCAACTCCTTTTCTTGTCTATTTTGCCGATGCTGCGCTCCGGCGTGTTATACCCTGCTGCGCACAAATAATCCACTGGGGAAGCGGAATGCGCCGAATTATCCGCGTTGCCGCTGACCCGGCAATATGTTATACTGGTTGCTAAGAGGATGTGATACAGTGAATGTAATCTCCCGCTTGGTTAATTTTTACAGCAATGGCGCCGAGGGCGAGGTGTACCATGATGTGGTGGGCCAAATACTTTGCCACCTGAACGAGTTGAGTGGGCTGACGATATACGAGATGGCTGAGCTGTGCTATGCTTCAACCACCACCCTAAGCCGCCTGAGCAAAAAACTGGGGTTTGGCAGTTTCAGCGCATTCAAAAACGCGCTGAACGGAAGCGTGCGCGGCTATTCCACGCTGAACCGCAGCATGCCCTATGTGCCCAACGACGACACGGCGGCCACCATTGCGCTGTATACCGAAACCATACAGACGCAACTAACCCAGTGCGGCGAAATGCTTGACCCGGCCCACATCGACGAAATCATCACAGCCATGGATCGCTTCCGGAGCGTGGTCTTCCTCAACAACTTTCAGCTTCGGCTCGACGGCCTCGTGCAGGACCTGCTGATGTCCGGCAAGCGGTCGTACGACATATCCTCCATCGAACGTTCGATGGAAATGGCGGAGAAACTGGACGCGGACAGCCTGGCAATTACGGTGGTGCCCAAGCTGCCCGAGTCGGTGGAGCTGATCGATCTGCTGAAGAAGGTGCTTGCCACCGGTGCTTCCACCCTGGTGATCTCGGCGGCGATTCAATCCCAATATGATAAATACGCGACCTGGCTGCTCTGCTTCAACGGCACCGGCACCTTGGTTGACCGGTACACCATCGACTACATTGTCAACCTTCTGTCCATGGTCTACCGCAACCGCTATATCGACTGAGCACCTGCCATGGATCAAACAAAAGAATAACAGGCCTGGAGAAGCCCGGTGGTTTTCTCCGGGCCTTTTTTTGTAAGATTGCCGCTATACCGGATTTGTCATGGCATCGGGGCTGGCCCGCTGCTCCACAGCGGCCGCCTTTTTTCGCCACCCGCCAAAGAAGTAGTACAGAATGGTGAGAGATGCCGCAACGATGTTGGAGATGTTCATGGCGTAGTAGATGCCCATGTAGCTCTCGCCGCGGGAAATGAAGAACAGTGCAAAGGGCACGCGGACAAGGATATTGACGACAGTGATAACCGTGGGGGCCATCATGGTGCCAGCCCCTTTTATCGCACCAGTGTAAATGTTGGTGAGTCCCATGAAAACATAGAAGAAAGCGAGTGTTTTCAGTGCCTGCCCGGCAATGGAGATGACGGTTTGGTTGTTGGCAAACAGGCGCACCATGCTGCCGCCAAAGAAAAACACCGGCAAGGCCATGGCCAGGCAGAACACGGCAATCGTAGCCCCGCCCAGGTGGGTGCCCCGCTGGCTCCGGCGCAGCTGCCCGGCCCCCAGGTTTTGGCCGACGAAGGTGGTCACGGCGCTGCCAACGGCCAACATTGGCTGTATCAGGAAGCCGTCCACCTTCTGCACGGCGGTGTTGGCGGCCACCACGGCAGAACCAAAGCTGTTGATGAGGCTTTGCACCACCAGCATGCCCGAGGACATAAGGATCATCTGGGCGGCGATGGGGACGCCGATGGCGAAAATCTGCCTGGCGCGCGCCCCGTTGAGCCGCAGGGTCTCCCGGTTAAAGATGAGGCCATGCCCGCCGCGCAGTGTGAGCAGGATAACCAGCAGGGCCGACAGGGCCTGGGCGAGAATCGTTGCCCAGGCCACCCCGGGCACCCCCATGCCGAAGACCAGCACAAAAAGCAGGTCCAGCCCGACGTTCAGGGTTGTGCAGAAAAGCAGGATCAGGAAGGGGCCGCGGGTGTCGCCCATGCAGCGCAGCAGAGCGGTGCCCATCTGGTAGAAAATATGGCCGATGGAACCGATGAAGATGATGGACAGGTAAGCTGTCGCGTCGTCCAGGATATTTTCCGGGGTGTTGATGAGCTGCAGCAGCGGGCGGCTGGCCAGCATGCCGACAATGGTGAGAACGGCACCCAGTATGAAGGCCAGTATATAGGCGGTGCAGACGGTGATGCTCATATCCCGCCGGTTGCGGGCGCCGCAAAACTGCGCAACCAATACACCCGCGCCGCTGCCCAGCCCGGTGAAAAGTGAGGCGGCAATCATCTGGATGGCAAAACAGGAGCCAACCGCCGCCAGCGCGTCACTGCCCACAAACTGGCCCACCACCACGGAATCGGCCAGATTATAGAACTGGGTGAGAATGTTGCCGCCCACGATGGGCAGGGCAAAGGTCAGGAGTGCCCTGAGTATGTGGGGGCTTTGGGTGAGCGGGTTGTACGCTCCGGCCCGGCCGGTGCCCGCCATGCTTGCTGTTTCAGACATGGGTTCCCCTTTTTTATGGCCGCGGCAATAAATGCCAGCGGCGAAAAGTTTCCGGAAACAATGGAAATCGATTTCCATTCTAGCAATATTATTACACGCTGTCTGACTTATGTCAATACCTGAACAAAAATATAAATCCTAAGAACTCAGCTGTTTCAGTTGACTTTTACAATACAGGAACTTATTATTAAGTGTAATTCGACGGACAACGATTTCCTGAAAGGGTGAAAAGGAGGACCTATGGCATCGCTGAAGGATGTGGCGCGTCACGCCGGGGTGGCGCCGTCCACCGTGTCCAAGGTGTTGAGCGGGCGCTACAGTGTAAGCGCCGAGTGCGCTGCGCGGGTGATGGCGGCCGTGCGGGAGCTGGACTATAAGCCCAACCTGCTGGGGCGGGGGCTGCGCAGCAACCGCAGCACCACGGTGCTGATGGTTTATTCAACCTTTGTTCCGGGCATTATGATGGGGGTGCACAGCGCCGCGCACGAGCTGGGTTACGAGGTTGTGTCCCTGTATATGGACACGGTGGATGACGAATACTTCATGAAGTATTTGGAGAACGGCCTGGCCGGCAGCGTGATTTTTGTCAACTACCGGTTCGACACCGAAAAGCTGGGCAAGCTGAGCCGCAAATATCCCATGGTACAGTGTAGCGAATATGTGAAGATGTCCAGCAGCAGCCAGGTTTCGGTGGACAACGGGCAGGCCATGTATGACCTCACCGAGCAGCTCATTCTGGCCGGGCGCCGGCGCTTCGCCTTCATCAATACGGTGGCGCCGGGTGGGCACCTGCCATTTTTTGCAGAGGAGCGGGAGCGGGGATTCCTGCGCGCCTTGGAGGCCCATGGGATACCGTATGACCCTGCGCTTTCGGCTCGGTGTGATGCGGAGGCAGACTACGAGGGCATGGTGCAGCTGGCGCAGCGATATGCCGCTATGAAAGACAGCGAGCGCCCGGACGCCATTCTGTGCATCCGGGATATTCTGGGCGCCGCTTTCGTGAACACGCTGGTGCGGGCAGGCGTGAAGGTGCCGGGGCAGGTGGCGGTGACTGGTTTTGACAACACCACGGCGGCCGAGCTTTGCACCCCCCAGCTCACCACGGTGGAGCAGCCTTTTTTTGAGATGGGGGCGGAGGCCATGCGCCTGATTGTCAGCATGCTGAACGGGGATCTGGCTGTGAACCGGCGCATCCTGCTGGAGCATCGCCTCGTTTTCCGGGAGTCGGCCCTGCAAGCGTAAAGGTGCCGTGTTCGGTTTCCGATTCTGCAACAATGCAAGCCGCACCGAAACAAATGGCCACTGGGTGGCACAAGGTGTCGGCCCGAGGAGGGCCGCGCCATACTCAGCAGGCTGGAAATGAGACGGGCGCGTGGTATACTGTGTAACAAGAAAACGATTTCCAAACCGGTTGGATGTGTACATGGGACGGAGGAGTAACGTGGAAACGAAAATGAAGCTTGGTATCCTGGGGTTCGGGTTCATGGGGCATACCCATGCCGAAACGGTGAAGCGGTTCGAAGATATTGAGTTGGTGGCCGTTTGCGACAATGACCCCCGGCAGTTGGAGGACGTGCGCGGCGCGCCCTTCAAAATTTACACCGAGGCGGACGACATCATTGCCGACCCGGACATCAACGTGCTGCTCATCGCTACGCCCAACCAGCTGCACCGCGACATGGTGCTGAAGGCGGCCGCCGCCAAGAAGCATGTGCTGTGCGAAAAGCCCGCCGCCATGAGCCTGGAGGAGTTCGACGACATGGTCCGCGCCTGCGAGGAGAACGGGGTGCTGTTCACGGTGCACCAGCAGCGCCGGTTCGACCCCGACTTCTGCATGGCCAAGGCCGTGTTCGAGCAGGGCCTGGTGGGCAAGCCCTATGTCATCAAAAGCCAGCTGTATGGGGTGAACGGTTTTATGCACGACTGGCACGTGCAGCCCGAGTACGGCGGCGGCATGCTGTACGACTGGGGGGTGCACCTGCTGGACCAGATGCTGTACATGGTGCCCGGCAAGGTGAAGACGGTGTTTGCCGACCTGCGCAATGTGATCAATGACGTGGTGGACGACTATTTCCGTATCCAGCTACTGTTCGAGAATGGCCTGACGGCGGAAATCGAGCTGGGAACCTACTACCTGACGCCCGACCGCTGCTGGTTCATGGGCGGCGACACCGGAAGCATGGTCATCAGGGGCTTTGGCCAGCAGGGGTCGATAGTGCGCACCCGGCACCTGCTGGAGAATGTGCCGGGCAAGATAACCATGTCGGCCTCGGGGCCAACCCGCTCCTTCGGCCCGCCCGAACCCGGCCTGCTGTACGAAGAACCGCTGCCCGAGGTGTCCGTCTCCCACGATATGTTTTTTGAGAACTTCCTGCGGGTGCTGAACGGCAAAGAGGCGTTTGTGGTGCAGCCGGCCCAGGTGCGCCGGGTGCTTGCGCTCATGGACGTGGTACGGCAATCGGCGGCGGAGGGTGGCTCTATTGCCTTCGAGTGAGCACCATTTGAAACACATAATGGGTGCACACAGTGCGCTTACAAATTTGAGAATAACCCACAAATAAAGGAGAGTTGGACATGAAGGAAGGCAAGATTCAAATCGGCATCATTGGCTGCGGCGGCATCGCCAAGCAAAAGCATTTCCCCTCGCTCAAGCTTTACCCTGAACTGTGTGAGATGGTGGCTTTCTGCGACATTCAGGAGGAGCGCGCCCAAAAGGCCGCCGAGGAATTCGGCGCGGCCGGTGCAAAGGTGTACAGTGACTATAACGAGTTGCTGAAGGATGAGGCCATCGACGTGGTGCATGTGCTCACACCCAACGTGTCACACGCGCCCATCACAGTGGCGGCCTTTGAGGCAGGTAAGCATGTGATGTGCGAGAAGCCGATGGCCCACACCACCGAAGCGGCAAAGCAGATGATGGACGCCTGGAAAAAGAGCGGGAAAATGTTCACCATCGGTTATCAGAATCGCTTCCGCCCCGAGGTGCAGGCTCTGCAAAATGCCTGCCGCAATGATGAGCTGGGTGAGATCTATTTTGCCAAGGCCCACGCCATCCGCCGCCGGGCGGTGCCCACCTGGGGCGTCTTTCCCGACAAGTCTCAGCAGGGCGGCGGCCCGTTGATCGACATTGGCACCCACGCGCTGGACATCACCCTGTGGATGATGGACAACTACGAGCCGGAGAGCGTGACCGGTCAGGTGTTCCAGAAACTGGGTGGCCTGCCGGACGGCACCGAGGGCAACATGTTTGGCCCCTGGGACCCTGCCACCTTTGAGGTGGAGGATTCGGCCTTCGGCTTGGTGAAGATGCGCGGTGGCGCTACCATCTTCGTCGAGGCGTCCTGGGCCATCAATATGCTGGAGAGCAAAGAGGCTGCCACCACCCTGTGCGGCACCAAGGCGGGCGCCCAGATCAACAGCGGTATGAGCTTCAAGGACCCCGAGCTCATCTACAACCGCGCCCACAACGGTATGCTCACCGAGGAGCGCAATACCGCGGCCGGCGCCATCGCCTATTTCGAGGGCGGCAGCTCGGAGCCGGGCGCCGTAGAAGCCAGGCAGTGGCTGATGGCCCTAAAGGGCGAGGGTGAGCCTCTGGTGAAACCGCAGCAGGCGTTTGTGGTCACCCAAGTACTCGATGCCATCTACCGCAGTGCCGCAAGCGGCAAGGAAGTGCAGCTATAACTCAGGGAAATAGGTGTGAGATGAAGCCTCAGCTAAAGGCCAAAATCGGCCTGATGACCGTTTCCCTTATCATGATGAGCTACATGGCGCCCACCGCGGTGCTGGCCGACATTGCACAGGCTTTTCCCGCCGCCGATCCCACCCTGGTGCAGATGATCATCTCGATGCCCAGCCTGCTGTCGATAGTGGTGGGGCTGGTGGTGGGCCGGCTGACCCGCTGGGTGTACAAACGGCACCTGCTGCTGCTGGCCGTCCTCATCATGCTCATTGGCGGGCCGCTGCCTTTCTTTGCCAGCAATAGTCTGGGAATCATCCTTTTCAGCACCGCCCTTTTGGGCCTGGGGCTGGGCATCCTGGGCACCTGTGTGCCGGGGCTCATCTGTGACTGTTTTGAAGGACAGGAGCGCAGCTTCCTCATCGGCATCCAGGCGGCCTTCATCAGCGGCGGCAGCACGGTGTTCACCCTGCTGGGCGGCCAGCTGGGCAGGCTGGGCTGGCGGTATTGCTTTTTGGTATATTACCTGGCCGTGCCTATGCTTGCTGTGGCTTTTTTTACACTGCCCAAGGGCCGGCTGGAAAAGCCGGAGCCAAGGCCGCCGGGGACAAAGCGGGCCGGCTGGCTTACCAAACCCCTTGTTTACTTCGCACTGGTGGGCTTTTTGTTCAACGTCTTCGTTATGGTGTTCAGCAGCAACATCGCCATGCTGGTGGAGGGCAGGGCCCTTGGCGGCGCCAACGAGTCCAGCATCGTGGCCATGCTGTTCACCCTGGTGGGCATTCCGGTGGGTTGCCTGGTGCACCTGGTAATCCGGAAGTTTGGCAAACTGGTGCTGCCGCTCACGGCAGTTTTGGGCTGTGTGGGCATGCTGCTGTGCCTGGCAGGCGGGCAGCTGTGGGTGCTGTGGTTGGGTGCGGTGTTCTGCGGCGCAGCCATGCAGCAGTTCGTCCCCTCTGGAAACCTGTTTTCGGCCGAGGCCGCAAGCCCCGAAAACCGCTCGCTCAGCATTGCCACCTTCCAGTCTTTCAGTAATTTGGGGGTGGCTGCTTCCCCGCTCATCATGGGCACACTTATTCCGGGGCCGGATGTCTCGATGCGTTTTTTGGTGGCGGCCGCCGGCTTTGCGCTGCTGAGCGCAGTGGCCGCCTTTGCGAGACCGCGGGAGCAGGCCGGGGTGCCGCCGGCATAAGCATTTCCCCTGCCGTTTCTGCCGGCAGGATGACAACAATGGAAAAACCATAATCATATGTGTGAAATAGGGATGCGAAAGGAGAGCACAGTGGACAAACTGAAGATTTTGCTGGTGACAGGCGAGGTGGCCATCGAGCACGACTACCGGGACATCAACAAAAACCTGCTCAAGCTCATCGAGTCCACCGGGCGGTTTGACGTTCGGGTGACCGAGGCCTTCAAGGGCAGCACCATCGAAACCCTGCGGGACTATGACGCGGTGTTCCTGAACTACGACGGCAAGGAACTGCCCAGCGACAAGGTGTACAAGCGCTGGGGCGAGACAACCGAGGCGGCCTTTTTCCAGTATATCTCCGAGGGCGGCGGCGTGGCCATCTACCACTCCTCGGTGTGGCTGGATGAAAGCCTGCCCGATATGTTCAAAAAGCTGTGGGGCATCTATCTCACCAACCAGTCGGGCGCCCGGCGCATGCCCAAGGGTGATTTCATCATGAAGGTGATGGCGGAAAGCCCGATTACCGAAGGGCTGGAGAAGGAGATTTTCATCGTCAACGACGACCTGTTCGCCGGGGTATCCCAACATCCCGAGGCCCAGGTGGAGGTGCTGGCCGCGGTGTATGACGAGATCGACAATTACCGGGTGCCCGGTTTCCCGCCGCCCCACCACCCGGTGGTGATGCCCGGCGGTAAGCTGGAAAACCTGCCCGGTGTGAACACCGACCAGCCGGTGTGCTGGACCAACCGCTATGGCGAGGGGCGGGTGTTTGCCCACTCGCTGGGGCACGACATGGACACCCTGCGGCGCATCCCCTACATGGTGATGCTGCTGCGCGGCCTGGAGTGGGCGGCCACCGGCAAGGTGACCCTGGGCCCGCCGGACCGCACCGGCCAGAACCGGCTTAGCAAGTGGCCGTACTACGGGGGTGTTGGCAAATGAAAAAGGTGCTTGGTATTTCCTTTGGGCGCAAGCTGCAAACAACCGATGTGATGGTGAAGGAGGCCCTGCTCCAGTGCAAGCAGGCGGGCCACGAGATCACCTTCATCCGCGCCCAGGATCTGGACATCAAGAACTGTACCGGCTGCATTGCCTGTGTGATTGGGCTGAACAGCGGCCGCACCAAAGGGGAGTGCGTACTCAAGGATGACTTTCACATCCTGGACGAGGCAATCATGGAGGCGGACGCTGTGATTTACGGCTGCCCCACCTACGAGACCTCACCCACAGGGCTGTTCAAAACGGTGTGTGACCGGATCGGCCCCTCCCATGACCTCGCTTTCCGCAAGGTGGCCACGGACGAACGCCAGGCGGCGGGCAGGCCCCAGAGCGAGCTGCCCGACCCCCGGGCGCTGAAGCCCCGGGTGGGCGCATTCTGCTCCTGCGGCGGCGCGCTCACCAAAAACTGGCTGGCGTTTATGTCTCCGGTAATGTACGAATTTTCCTTTCCCCTGGGCATCGATATAGTCGATACTTTCGATTATCACGGCGGCATGGCCTATAACCATGTGGTGGGGAATACAAGTGTGATCGAGCGGATGGCCAGGATGGGCCAAAACGTGGTGGAGGCGCTTGCAGCTACCGATGAGGCTGAGCGCACCCGCTGGCGTGGGGAGCATCAGGGTGTGTGCCCGGTGTGCCATTGCAACCTGCTCACCATACCCGAGAGTGGTGAGGCGGGCAAGATAGAGTGCCCCGTCTGCGGCATAGAGGGCAGCGTAACGCTGGAGGACGGCCGGCTGAAAACGGCCTTCAGCGCCGAACAGCAGGACCGCAGCCGCCTGCGCTACGGCGGCAAGCTGGAGCATTGCATCGAAATAAGGGAAAAAGGAGCACCCCCTGGCCAGATTCCTGATTTGGAGCAACGGCTGGACCGGTACCGCTGGGAATAGGATACGATGAGAAAAGGCCCCGCTGCGTGCCAGTGTAGCGGGGCTATTTATGTATAAAGAGCTGGCCCGGCGGTCAGTGGTGGTGCTTCTTCCCTTGATACATAGTTTTATAAAAATGATTTATAAAATAGGGGGCTAAAGCATTGACTTTCAGTCTTGACGTGTTGATAATAATAGTAAGCAGCCAAGTGGGCATATGCCTTACCGGGCATGTGGGGGTGGGCACAGGCGTGCCTCATAGGAGAGGATGAAACGGATGCCGGAGACGGGGGAAGAAAGGGCGACCACAAGGTTGGTGCGGCTTTCCAACCAGCGCAGCGTGCTGAACACGCTTTTCTATGACGGGCCACTCACCAGCCAGGAGCTTACAAGGCGGTTGAGGCTGAGCCACCCCACCATCTCGACCATCACCAAGGGTCTGATGGAGATGGGGCTGGTTGTGCGTGGGGACACCGTTAAAACGATAGACGGCCGCCCCCCCGCTAAGCTGCAAATTGCAGAGAATGCGCGGTTTTCGGTGGGTGCCCATGTGACAGGGGGGCACGTACGCATTGCGGTTGTCAATTTTGCCGGCAATGTTGTTGAAAAGCGAAAACACCCCTTTGCGATAGAGCAGACCGGCGCCTGTTGGCGCCTGTTCGACAGCCTGCTCGAGTCTTTCATAAAGGACACCGTGGCGTCTGAGGCGTCTCTTGTGGGGGTGGGGGGGGCTGTGCAGGCGCCGGTGGAGAATGTGGCGGGTGAGATGCGCCTGCCCGGACTGGTGGGAGACCCCCAGCCACAGTATGGCCTGATCCAGGCCAGTATCGGACGCAAAGTGGTGATGAACAACGACGCGAAGATGGCGGCCTATGCACAGGTTTTCAGAAAAAAACGTCATAGAGATGTCGTGTTCTTGCTGCTTGGCCGCGAGATTGGCGGCGCCATCATCAGCGATGGAAAACTGTATAACGAGGGGCGGAAAAATGCCGAGTTTGGGCATATGACCGTGGAGCTGGATGGCAGGCCATGCGCATGCGGCAAGCGGGGCTGCCTGAGCGGTTACTGCTCTGCGCATGCGCTGCGGGCGCAGGCAGGGGTGGAGCTGGACGCCTTTTTTGCGGGTGTGGAAGCTGACCGGCCGGACTTCTGTGCCCTGTGGGATGAGTACCTGGACTATTTGGCGGTGGGGATCAACAACCTCAGGATGATTTTCGATACAGACGTTATCATAGGAGGTGAGATGAGCGGGTATATTCGGAAGTGCCGGGAGCGGCTGGACACAAAGCTGGCGATGAGAAATTCATTTGGCGAGCCGGCCAACTATATGCGGATAGGGGAATATGGTGAGTTCGACGCGGCAGTCGGCGCGGCCCTGTACCAGTTGGATCGATTCCTGGAGACGTGAATGTTCGAGGCACAAGGACTGAAAACCATAAACAGACGAGGATGATGGGGGACAGAACATGCTGATACTCGACGCACTGACTGAACTATTCAGCTTGCTGAACAACGCCGGCGCCGATTCAACTCAACGGCAGATTGCCCAATCGATGGTGCACAACCTGGATGCAATCTCGGGAAGCAACATCAACCAGGCCTCGGAAATATGCCACTTTTCCACGGCCACAATCAGCCGTTTTTGCAGACAGCTGGGGTTCGACTCGTACAGTGAATTCCGCAAGTCGCTGCGCTCCTCCCTTTCTGGTTTCGAACTGGTGGAGTACATGTTTCCCAACAGTCAGTATTCCACTGAAACGATCGTCGAATCATACAAGCGACAAGTATCCGAGATGTACAGAAGCCTCTTCGAAGGCGTGGCCCAGCAGGATATCACCCAAATGGCCGAGCATATCCACCAGTGTAAAAATGTGGTGATGTATGTGTCGGCCTCCCACCTGGTGCACTTTTTTTTGCAGATAGATTTTGCGCTTGACAAGCACATTGTGGCGCTTTGCCGCACCGAGCAGGAACTGATGGACGAGGTGGCGAAGATGGGGAAGGGCAGCTATCTGCTTGCCCTGAAGCACCAGCTTAAGCTGGAGCGCTATGTGGATGAAGCTGTGGAAGCGGCTAAAAACAGGGGCGCGATGGTGGGGGTGATCACAAACTCGGAGCGTTCGCCCCTGCGCAAAAGCGCCGACGATTTCATCTGTTTTCACGGCACGCTCTATTTCAGCGATAATCTGATCATGGATACCTGCTGCATGATGCTGTCGGCTACCTTCCGGGAGATGTATTTGTCTGACGGGCATTTTAGCAGATGATTTTCACGCCATGAAAATCATGGAAGGAAATGTAAAGCAAAACAAGTGATTTAAAAAAAGAATGATGATTATGGAAGCGTGGCGCACCGATAGCCGCGCTTCTTTTTTGTTATTTATGCTACAATTTTTCTATAGTTAGAAGCATAATATAGATGAGGTTGCTAAAGGAGGCGTCACAATATGACCAGCTACAAAACAGATGTGTGTGTTATCGCCGCAGGGCCGGCCGGTCTTGCAGCCGCCATTGCAGCTGCCGAGGGCGGCGCAGAGGTGCTGGTGTTGGAAAAGGCAATGACAACGGGTGGTGCCGGCAACATGGGCATGGGCCCGCTGGCCATTGGAAGCCGTCTGGCCAAAAAGAAGATGGTGGACCTGACCGTTGAAAAGGCCTTCAAGATTTTTATGGATTATACGCATTGGCGTGTAGATGCGCGGCTGGTGCGGGAGTATCTGTCGAAATCCGCCGATACGATTGAATGGCTGGAGGACATGGGCGTCACCTTCCACGATGTGCAGAAGTACTTTCCATCCTCGCAGGCCACCTGGCATGTGGTGCAGCCCGACGTGGGCGAGCCCGGCCCGCGGGCTGCCTCCACCATGTACAGGCTGATGACCCAGCGCATGACCGAATTGGGCGTGAAGCTGATGCTGGAGAGCCCGGCACAGCGGCTGGTGATGGAGGACGGAAAGCTGACCGGCGTGGTGGCGAAAAAGGATGGCGAGGAGTTCCTTGTGGAATGCAAGGCGGCGATATTGGCCACCGGCGGCTGCGGTGACAACCCCGAGATGGTGAAGGAGTTCACCGGCTTTACCTGGGGCACGGACCTGCACTCCTTCCGTATTCCCGGGATAAGCGGTGACGGTATCCGCATGGCCTGGGAGGCGGGCGCCGCGCACACCGACATCAACATCGAGATGACTTACTCCATCCCGGCGCTTCTGGAAACGCCGCTGGGGGACATGCTGTTCCACCAGCCCAAGGCCGTGGTGGTAAACCAGAGTGGCGAGCGCTTCATGAACGAGGAGCTGCTGGAGAACGTGACCTTCGCCGGCAATGCGGTGGCGCGCCAGCAGGACAGCCGTGGGTATGTCATTGTGGATAGCTCGGTGCTGAAATACTACATCCGCAACGGGCTGGACGTGCTGAGCGGGGTACACACCGCCAATGACCTGCGGGGCTTTGAGGAAGAGGCCCTGAGGATGATTCAGGCGGGCGCGAAGGACCTTTATGTGGCCGATTCCCTCGAGGAACTGGCAGAGCAGACCGGGATCGACCCGGAGGTTCTGGGCAACACGATAGACGACTATAACTACGGCTGTGAGGAAAAGGACGATACATTCTTCAAAAACAAAGACAACCTCATCGCGATGGATGGGCCCAAGTATTTTGCGGCCACCATGTACCCGGGCGGCTACGGCACACTGGGCGGCATCAAGATCAACTACAAGACCGAGGTTGTGGACCCCGAGTTCCGTCCGCTGAAAGGCCTTTATGCGGCCGGTACGGACGCCTGCACCATCTTTGGAGACAGCTATGTGTTCGTGCTGCCGGGCAATACCATGGGCTTTGCGCTGAACAGTGGGCGCATGGCTGGGGAGCACGCTGCCGACTACGCGATGGACACTGAGCAGTAAACGACACAGGGGAGATAACAACAATGAAAGTGCTTGGCATATCGTTTGGCAAAAAGAACGCGAACACCGACATCGTGGTGAAGGAGGCGCTGTATGGCGCCAAGGCTGCGGGTGCCGAGGTGGCGTTCGTGAATACTGTGAATCTGAAAATAGGCCGGTGCATCGGGTGCGGCGCATGCAGCCGCATGTTCGAGGATGAAGGCAAGCCCTGTGAGTGCATCATCAAGGATGACTTCCAGGCGCTTGAAGAAAAAATATGGGATGCAGACGCCGTGGTAGTTGGCGCGCCGGTGTATGTGCTGCAGCCGGTGGGGCAGTTCAAGGATTTTGTGGATCGGTTCAGCTGCCGGAACGACCAGGCCAAGATAGAGCGCGTGATTGCGCAGCGCAAGGCCAATGGCGGGCCTGAGGTGGACCCGCGGATGCCCAAACGCCGCTATGTGTCCTATATCTCGGTTGGCGGTGCGTCCACCCAGCACTGGGTGAGCATGGGCCTGCCCACCATGCACCTGTTTGGCTTCCCGCCGCTGATGCATGTGGTGGGGGAAATAGACGCCTACAGCATGGGCACGCGGGGCAACCCCGCTTTGGACGAAGCGCTGATGTCGCGGTGCAATGAACTTGGCCGGCGCACCGCCGAGGCGGTTGGAAAGCCGCCCGAAGAAGTGGAGTGGTTCGGCGCCGAGGGCACTTGCCCGGTGTGCCACCAGATGCAGGTGACCCTGCGGGGCACCACCACGGTGGAGTGCCCGGTGTGCGGCATCGAGGGCAAGCTGCATGTGGAGGGCGACAAGGTGTGGGTGGATTTCCCGCCGGAGCAGCGCGCCCGCGCCCGCAGCACCATGCCGGGCCTGGTGGAGCATGACGTTGAGATCAAGGGATTTGGTGCCATTGCGGGCCCCATTATCCAAGCCAACCAGGACCGCCTGCCCGAGCTGCTCAAACGGTACAAGGAGTTTGAGAGCGAAATTGAAAAGGTGTGAAGCAGATAACCGATAAGGAGTTTGACCCAAATGGCTGAGAAGCAGAAAATCACCAGAAAAGTGAACCTGAGCGGGGTGCCGGGCGGTGCGGAAACCGACGTTCGGATGATTGAGATGATGCGCCCCGCCACCTTTGAACAGTTGGAGGCCATGAGTGCCGAGGAGCAGGAGACCCACCGGTTCCTCTCCCCCTTCAACCCCCATACCTATATCGCCGAGGAGGGCATCCTTTGCGAGCAGGATGTGGGTGTGCGCATGCGCGATGGCGTTACCATCTATGCCGATATCTACCGGCCTGAAAAAACGGACGCGCCGGTTCCGGTCATCATCAGCTGGAGCTTTTACGGCAAGCGCCAGAGCGAGGGCCGCGGCGAGTGGGCCATCATGGGGGTGCCGCCCAACACCGTGAGCAATATGGCCAAATACGAGAGCCCCGACCCCGGCTACTGGTGCCGCCATGGCTATGCCGTGGCCAACGTGGACCCGCGCGGTATTGGTTACAGCGAGGGCGAGTTTATTCAGTTCAGCAGCCAGGACGGGCGCGACGGCTACGATTTTATCGAGTGGATTGCCGCCCAGGCATGGTGCAACGGCCGGGTGGGCATGGCGGGCAACAGCTGTGTGGCCATGAGCCAGTACCGCATTGCGGCCCAGCAGCCCCCGCACCTGTGCGCCATCGCCCCCTGGGAGGGCACCAGCGATATGTATCGCGAGTCGCTGTACGAGGGGGGCATCCCGGCGGTGAAGTTTGTGGGCATGGTGCTGGCCGAGGCTGTGGGTGAGGGCTTCATCGACGACGCGGCCCTGAACGCCGAGATCCATCCCTTTGCAGACGACCCCTACTGGCGCGACAAGGAGATCGATTTCTCCAAAATCACCCAGCCCGCCTACCTGACCGCCTGCTGGAACCATTTCCACCTGCGCGGTTCATTCCAGGCCTTCCGCAAGATCAAATCGAACAAGAAGTGGATGCGTGCCCACCGGGAGTTTGAGTGGCCCGACGCCTACACCCCCAAGTACCTGCAGGAGCTTGAGCTGTTTTTTGACCGCTACCTGAAGCTGGAGCGCAACGGCTGGGAGCTGACCCCCAAGGTGCGCATTGAGGTGCAGGACGCATTCGACTGCGATTATCAGATCAACCGGGTGGAGGAAAACTTCCCGCTGAAGCGCACCAAGTATCAGAAGCTGTATCTGGACGCTGCCAATCGGAGCATGGCGGCAGCACCGCTGGCGGGCGAGAGCAGTGTGAGCTATGATCCCGAGACCGAAGAGGTGTGCTTTGACTACACCTTTACCGAGGAGACCGAGCTGACCGGCTACATGTCGCTGCGCCTGTGGGTAGAGGCCGACGGCCACGACGACATGGACATGTTTGTGAACGTGCAGAAGCTGAGCACCACCGGCGAGTGGCTGCCCGTGCATGTGCTGAAGGAGCCGCATCCCGGCGCCTGGGGCAAGATGCGCGTGTCGCGCCGCAAGCTGGACGAGAAGCTGAGCACCAGCTTCCAGCCGGTGCAAGCGCATCTCGTCGACGAAAAGCTGAAGCCGGGTGAGATCGTTCCGGTGGACATCGAGATCGTGCCGCACAGCCGCATCTGGCACAAGGGGCAGAAAATCCGTGTGCAGGTTGCCGGCCGCTACATCCGCGAGGACTGGTTTGAGCCGCTGGTGTGGGACACCGACAACAAGGGCCGCCATGTCATTCACACCGGCGGAAAATATGACAGTTGGCTGCAAATTCCGGTGATACCACCGAAATACGCCGATGGGGACTACGTATACCGCTGACGGACCGGCACGGATCAGGTAATCAAAGAATCACACAGATACTGAAACAGAGAGAGGAGCACAGCAAATGGAGCCGCAAATCACAAAACTTTTGCAGTTGGGCATCATCGTAGAGGACGTGGAGGAGACCATTCGCCATTACGATGAGGACTACGGCATCGGCCCGTGGAAGCGTTCGACCTTTGACAAGGAGAACTTTCCCGACCTGACCATCGACGGCAAGCCCTCCGATATGAAGGCGCTGTTCGCCTTCTGCGATGCCTTTGGCATGGAGATCGAGCTGATCCAACCGGTGACCGAAAGTGCGTACAAAACCTGGCTGGACGAGCACGGCCCCGGCCTGCACCACATCGCCGCAATCACCGAGGGCGGGTTTGACAAGGCTCTGGCCCGGCACAAGCAACTCACCGGCAAGGACCCCTGGGTGCGCGGCCAAAGCAGCATCGGAATGGATTTTGCCTACCTGGACCTGAGCAAAGAGCTTGGTCTGTTCATCGAGCTTTACAACGAGGATCGTTCGGCGCAGCCGGGTCATCCTATCAAGTAGAATGCCCTGGCCGGCCTTTGCCTGCGCCGGCGCAAACGCGGGGCACAAGTGGAAAGGGTCGACAGCATGGTCTATGATGTATATCCGGCCGTCGTTTTCAGTGACCTGAGGGTGTATCTGTGCCGGCCGCAATGGGAGCATACCTAGCCCCCGCGGCGGTACGGTGAAACACGCAAATAATGGTTGCCAAACAACGAAAGGAAGTTACAATGGCAGATAAATTCAGATGGGGCATTATAGGCCCCGGAAACATAGCGAAGGCTTTTGCCACCGGTCTGACGGTGGTGGAGGGTGCCGAAATCGTGGCGGTGGGCGGCCGCAACATGGACAAGGTGAATGCTTTTGCCGACGAGTTTGGCCCGAATGCCAAACGCTACAACAGCTATAAAGAGGTGGCGGAGGACCCCAGTGTGGACGCGGTGTACATCGCGGCGCTCAACCCCTTCCACTTCGAGAACATCATGCTGTGCATCGAGAACGGCAAAGCGGTGCTGTGCGAAAAACCGATGTGCCTGAACTACAGCCAGGCCCAAAAGGCGGTGGCAGCGGCCCGCGCCAAGAAGGTGTTCCTGATGGAGGCCATCTGGAGCCGTTTTCTGCCCATCTACGACACGGTACATGAGTGGATACGGGACGGGAAGATCGGCGAGATCCGCATGGCGCAGGCCAACCTTGGCTTCAACGCGCCCTGGAAGGACGGCGACCGCCACATCGCCCCCGAGCTGGGCGGCGGGTCCATCATGGACGTTGGGGTGTACAACCTGGCCTTCCTGCGTGATGTGATTGGGGCTGAGCCGGTTAAGGTGCAGTCCACGGCAGTGCTGGGCGCAACCGGGGTGGACTACCGCACCTGGGCGACCCTGGAATACCCCGGCGGGGTGCTGGCCTCGGCCACCACCTCGATCGACACCGACATGCCCCAGGACGGCTGGATTTACGGCTCAAAGGCCACCATCCACCTGAAAAACTACTGGCGCACCACCTCCGCCGCGCTGATTCCGCCGTGGCACAGCAAGGAGGAACCCACGGTGGTGGAGGCCGGGTGGCTGAAGAACGGTTACGAGTACGAGGCCATGGAGGTTCAAAAGCAGGTGCGCGCGGGCAACACCGAAAGCCCCCGCATGCCGCTGGACGAGAGCCTGGCTTTTGCAAAGACGATACAGGAAATGCGTGATAACTGGGGCGTGAAGTTCCCGGGTGAGGAGGCATAAAAATGGCAATGGAATTTAGCAGCGAGAAATTCTCGCAGAAGAAGCTTAGCAGGTTGGTCATCGGCTCCCTGTTCCGTTTTTACGACAAGGTGGAGGAGCATTGCGAGTTCTTTGATACCGCGTTTGAACTGGGCTACACCACCATCGACACCGCGCGCGGCTACGGCAGCGAGGACTCGATTGGCGAGTGGATGCGCCGCCGGGGCAACCGCGAAGAGGTGTTCATCATCACCAAGGCGGGCCACCCCAGCCGCAAGCGGCTGCGCATCACCCCCTACGACATTGAGGCCGACCTGCACGATTCCCTGGCCGAGCTGGGCACTGACTACATCGACCTGTTCCTGCTGCACCGCGACAACACCGACCTGCCGGTGAGCATGACGGTGGACCTGATGAACCGCTTCCTCAAGGAGGGCAAGATCAAGGGCTACGGCGGCAGCAACTGGACGGCAGCGCGTATTGCCGAGGCCAATGCCTACGCCGAAAAGCAGGGCCTGGTGGGCTTTGCGGCCAGCAGCCCCAACTACAGCCTGGCCGAGCAGATTGCGGAGCCCTGGGCCCCCGGCTGTGTCACCGTCAGCGGCCCCACCGAGAAGGAGCAGCGCGACTTTTACGCCAAGACCCAGATGCCGGTTTACGCCTACTCGTCGCTGGCACGCGGGCTTTTCAGCGGGCGCATCTCCCGGGAGATGTTCGAAAAGACCCCCGAGGAGATCAACGACCAGTGCCGCGTGGCCTACTGCTGCGACGCCAACTTCACCCGGCTGGAGCGGGCCGAGGAGCTGGCGAAGAAGTACGGTGCCAGCGTGCCGCAAATTGCCCTGGCGTTCATCCTCTGCTCCGAGTTGAACGTCTACCCCATCGTGGGCGCCATGAACCGCGAGGAGATGCAGAGCAACATCGACGCACTCTCCATCAAGCTGACCGAAGACGAGCGGAAGTATTTGGATCTGCTGGACTAATGGAACAAAGCGGGCTGCCACACCGGAGTGGGGCAGCCCGCCAATAGATATAAAGGAGAACCTCATGAAATACGGTTGCAGCCTAGAGATGGTGAACATGCTCACCAGCAGCCTCAACTTTATCTACAAGCAGTCAAAAAGCTTTTGGGTAGATTACTTTAAGTTCATCGCCGCCGCGGGCTTCAAAGGCATCGAGCTGCCGTTCAATCCCTTTGGCGGTGACCCCATGGCCTTCGAGACGGGCCGCTGCGGCATACCGCTGTCCGCCGGCGCCATCCAGGCCAAATACGGCTCACCCGACGAATTTTTGGCCTTCCTGAACGATGTGGGCATTGAAAAAGTGGTCAGCATCCACATGAACGCCAACGACGTCCAGCTGGAGGCGAACGTGCGAGGCTATTCGCGCAAGCTGTACTTCGAGCTGCTGGAGGAGATGGGTCTGGCCGCCGTGGCACATGCCGCCTCGCTGAAGGCCGAGTGCCTTGTGGTGTCGCCCTCGCCCGAGCTGGGGTGGCTCAATAAATATGGCATTGCGGAGGACGACGTCGAGTTTGAGGATGCAACCGTGGTTGTGCTGAACACCGTTGCCAAAGCGGCGAAAGGCGCAGGCATTGCGCTGGCGCTGAAGGCCGAATACTGGAGCTTCTTCCGCGGCAAACGGCTGGCGGGCCTGCAAAACAGCGTGGCCGGCGCACTGATGGCCCCCGACCTGGCCCACCTGCAAATTGCGGGCGACCCGGTGACCGCCGTTGTGAAAGCGCACGCGCACGAGACGGCCTGCCTGCACCTGTGCGACACCGCCTTCAAGGACACGGTGGGCAACTATGCGCGCATCAATGCGGAAATCCCGGTGGATGGCGCGCAGAAGGTGTTCTGCGATTTGGGCGAGGGCGACGTGGACCTGCTGGGCGCCATGAAGGCCCTGAAGGATTCGGGCTATGACGGCTGGGTGATTGCCGAGCAGCGCAAGACGCCCGACGTATACCGGGGCCTTCTGAAGATGCGCTGGTTCATCGACCATGAAATAGAAAAGAAACTGGGGGAGGCGTAAGCACATGGGCAACCTGAAATTTAGCTACCAGACCAACATGTGGGGCCTGAAGGTGCAGTACCCCAAGTTGAGTGATTGGAACGAGTGGTACAAGGGTGATTTTTCCAACTCCGTCTACTACCTGGACTGGGACCAGATTTTGAAATACCATGTGGGCGCGGGGTTCACGGGCATTGAGCTGATGTTCCACATGCAGCCCTACATCGAGCAGTTTTTTGGCGAGCCGCAGGCCTTCACCGCCTTCGCGCAGGAGCGCGGCATCGAGGCCGTGACCGGCACCTTCGCCATCGCGTTCAACTCGCAGGATAAATCCCGCCGCAAAGAGGCGCTGGACGCTCTGCAGACCAACATTGACTTTACGGCAGACCTGGGCGGCCATGTCATCAACGTGATGCCCTGCGGCGGCTACTACGGCCTAGGCCCGCTCAGCAAGGAGCAGGTGACCAACGCCGCCGAGTTCATGAACGAGTTTGGCCGCCGGTGCAACGAAAAGGGCATCACCCCCTGCGTGCACACCGAGTTTTGGGGCGCCATCAACAAGGCCGATCTGTTCCCCTACATTGAGCAGCTGGACCAGAAATATGTGGGCTTCTGCCTCGACACCGCCCAGGTGCTGATCATGGGGTACGACCCGGTCAAATTCTACGATGACTACCACGACTTTGTGAAGTTCTTCCACCTGAAGGACACCACCTTTGCCTACACCCCCGACGAGCTGCGCCTGTGCGCGGGGGCTGAATTCCAGGACAACGGCGACCGCTGGTTCTGGGAGCTGGGCGCGGGCCAGGTGGACTTCAAGGGCATCTGGAAGCTGCTGAAAAAGTACGGTTATAAGGGCTGGATCGGCCTGGAGACCGACGGCACACCCGACCCGATGGCCACCATGCTGCTGAGCAAGTACTACATCAACCACGAGCTGCTCCCCATCTACGAGTGAACCACGAGCGGCGCTGAGACAGGTAAAAACAGGTGGCCCGGGCGCCGCCTGGCAGGATAGCATTCAAAAATTGAAGGAGGCAGAAGAGAATGGCACGACTGGTAACACTGATGACCGCGCAATGGGCGGACCTGACCATTGACGAGCTGGGCGCGAAGGCCAAGCAGATGGGCTATGACGGGCTGGAGCTGGCCTGCTGGGGCAACCAGTTCAACCCCAAGCAGGGCGCCGAGGATCCCGCCTACTGCCAGCAGGTGAAGGACACCCTGGCCAAGCACGGGCTGGTATGCAAGGCGCTGGCTGCGCATATCATCGGCCAGTGCGTGGGCGACTATGACGACCCGCGCCTGGACAACTTCGCCCCCCCGCAGTACGCGGGCAAGAAGGACGAGATTCGCGCCTGGGCCATCCAGGAGATGAAGTACGTCATCAAAGCCGCCAAGAACATGGGCATCACGGTGGTGACGGGCTTTGTAGGCTCGCCCATCTGGAAGTATCTCTATTCCTTCCCGCAGACCACCGAGGAAATGGTGAACGCCGGCTTTGACGAGATTTATCGGCTGTGGGCCCCGCTGATGGACGAGTGCCGCGCGGCCGGCGTGAAATTCGCGCTGGAGGTGCACCCGGGCGAGATTGCGTTCGACTACTACAGCACCCAGCGCCTGCTGGAGTGCTTCAAGGACTATCCCGAGTTCGGCCTGAATTTCGACCCCAGCCACCTGATCTGGCAGGGCATCAAGCCCGAGCTGTTCCTGCGCGATTTTGCCAGCCGTGTGTACCACGTGCACATGAAGGACGCGGCGGTCACCCTGGACGGCCGCAGCGGCCTGCTGGGCAGCCACATCGATTTTGGCGATTGGCGTCGCGGCTGGAACTTCCGCTCCCTGGGCCACGGCGATGTGAACTTCGAGGAGATCATCCGCGCGCTGAACGACATGGGCTACGACGGCCCGCTGAGTGTGGAGTGGGAGGACAGCGGCATGGAGCGCGAGTTCGGCGGCGCCGAAGCAGCGGCGTTCGTGCGCAGTGTGGACTTTGCCCCCTCCGACATCAAATTCGACGATGCGATCGCCTCGAAATAAGGAAGGAGACGGTATCATGGAGAGAACAAGACTGCGCTACGGCATGGTGGGCGGCGGCTTGAACGCCTTCATTGGCGGCGTGCACCGTCAGGCCATCAGCTTTGAGGGCACGGCCGACCTGGTGGCCGGGTGTTTCAGCTCCGACGCGGCCGCCAACAAGGAATGCGGTGCGTTTTACCGCATGGCGGACGACCGCGTCTACGCCAGCTTCGACGAGATGGCTAAAGCCGAGGGTGCCCGGGAGGATAAAATCGATTTTGTCACGGTGGTGACCCCCAACATCCTGCACTACGCTGCGGCCAAGGCCTTTTTGGAGCAGGGCATCCATGTGTTCTGCGAAAAGCCCCTCTGCTTCGAGGTGGACGAGGCCAAGGAACTGAAAAAGCTGGCCGAGGAGAAGGGTCTGCTGTTTGGCGTGGGCTACAGCTACAGCGGCAACGTGATGGTGAAACAGGCGCGGGAGCTGGTTCAAAAGGGCGTCATTGGCGAGGTGATCAACGTAAACGCCGAGTACCTGCAGGAGTGGCTCATCGATGACATCGGCGCGGGCGACCAGACGATGAACAAGCTGAGCGTGTGGCGCAAGGACCCGAAGGTGGCCGGCATCTCCAACTGCGTGGGCGACATTGGCACCCACATCGAGAACACGGTATCCTACATCACCGGGCTGCGGGTGAAGAGGCTGGCGGCCATGCTGGACTACTACGGCCAGCCACTGGACCTGAACGCCAACATTCTGGTGGAGTTCGACAATGGCAGCCACGGCGTTTTCGCCTCGTCACAGGTGTGTGTGGGCCACATGAACGGCCTTGTGGTGCGCATCTTTGGCACCAAGGGCGCCATCGAGTGGGTTCAGGAGAACCCGAACATCCTGTATGTGACGCTGAAGGGCCAGCCGATGCAGATATACAACCGCGGCATGGCCTATGTGGAGGATTACCCCGCAAGCCTCAGCCGCATTCCGTCGGGGCATCCCGAGGGGCTGTATGTGGCGTTTGCCAACATGTACCATGCGTTCATCAACGCGGTGCTGAACAAGGTCAACGGCAAGCCGCTGGGCAAAGAGGAACTGGATTTCCCCACCGTGGACGACGGGGTGGCCGGCGTGGAGTTTATCCAGGCGGCCGTGAAGAGCGCCCGCAACGGCGCCACCTGGGTTGACGTGGAAAGCTGAGCAGACGGCAGAAACTGATTTGCGTGTAGAAGATCAGGCGCAAAATTGCAGGTGCTTCTCTGGGTGGCACCTGCAATTTTGGCTATTTCTTCACACCGGAGACGAATATGAATAATAAAGAGATTGTCCGGGATTTTATCGAGAAGGTTTTTAACAGGCATGACCTGTCGGGGCTGGAGCGTTACATGCACGACGACTATATTCAGCACAACCCCGGCATCGCCGACGGACGAGACGCCTTTAAAGACGCCTTCGAGAACGGCATGTTCAAGCGGCGCCCAAACTTCCGCCAGGAGATCAAGCACATGTATTGCGATGGAGATATCGTCGTGGTGCATTTGCTGGCAATTGCGGAAGCAGGCGTGGACGAAAACATTGTCTTTGATGTCTACCGCCTTCGGGATGGCAAGCTGGCAGAGCACTGGGATTGCATCCAGCATCTCACGCCGGCACAGCTCCCGAATGCCCAGGGCTTTTTTTGATTCCCGGAAAGCATACCGCGCGAGGGCGGCAATGAGGCGCTGCCATTGGTCGATCCAACTCATAAAATGGAGGGTAAAGCTATGAAAGATAAGGTCTATACACAGATGTTTTCACTGCTGAAAACATCTCCCGACGGCTTGCTGAATGCGCTCGAGGTGGTGGCGCGCATCGGCTGGGACGGCATTGAGGCCATGGGGACCAACACAGGCGGCCTGTCCAGGAAGGATTTCAGGAAATATGTGGAGGACCTGGACCTGAAGATCATCTCCTTTCATTCGCTGCAAGGCGAGGAGGACTATGCCTTTGCCCAGGAGTTTGGCGCAAAGTTCACCGATGTGCGCCTGCCCCATGAGGCGGTGACGCGGGAGGACATTGTGGCGGCCTGCGACAAAATGAACCAGCAGGCAAACCTTATCTCCAAATATGGCATGAAGGCTGTCATCCATAACCATGGGAATGAGTTTTTCGAGCTTACCGACGATATGGGGACCACCTGCGCCTACGACCTGATGCTGGAGAACACCGATCCGGACCTGGTTGGCTTTGAGTTTGACTTGGGCTGGGCGGCCCGCGCCGGGGTTGACGTGGTGGATTATATCAAGAAGCACGCCGGGCGGTTTCCGCTGCTCCATGTGAAGGAATGCAACAAAGCGGGGGCCAACCATGACGAAATCGACCACTTCCCGAAGTGGATAATGGAGCTGAACAGTGATAAACTGGTAGATGGCAAGGTGATAAAGGGTGCGCCCGGCTTTACCAGTGAGCAAAAACGCCTGCTGGACGAGTCCCGCAGATGGAACGTGGCGCTGGGCGACGGAATGCTGGACTGGGCTGCGATTCGCGACGCGGCCGAAGCGCAGGGCATTGCGGCGTACATCAACGAGCGTGAGAACTACGATATCCCGGGCGGGGATAACGACCCGGTGAAGTGCAATGAGCTTGATTACAAGTTCCTGCGTGCGCTATGATGTTGTTTGCCCCGTTACGGGCCCGTCGCCGGGTTTGGGCGGAACGAAATGGATTGTGGGAGGACTTATGAAATGAGCGGAAAACGGCAGGCTTTTCCGGTTCGCTGGGTTTATTTGGGCGTGGGCGTGGCAGCCCTGCTGTTTGCCGGGATCATCTATGGGTGGTCCATCCTGAAAGCGCCGTTGGCCGACGCCTTCGGCTGGACTGCGCCGCAGCTGGCGTTGAACTTTACGCTGACAATGTGGTTCTTTTGTGTTGGAGGTTTTGTGGGGGGAATAGCCATCAAAAGGCTGGGCTCCCGGGTAATGCTGATTCTGGCAGGCGCTGTTACTTTCCTGGGCTTTTTTCTCATCTCCCGGCTCAACGGCTCCATCATGATGCTCTACATTGGCTACGGCGTTTTGGCCGGCACCGGCATTGGCATAGCCTATAACGTCATCATTTCCACCGTCAGCGCCTGGTTTCCCGATAAGAAGGGGACCTGCTCCGGGACGCTGATGATGGGCTTTGGGGCCTCGGCTTTGGTGGTGGGCAACCTTGCCTCCGCCCTGATCGATGGCCCCGGCTGGAGAACGGCTTATCTGACGTTGGGCGCCTGCCTTGGGATCATTTTGGTGATAGCCGGCCTTGTTCTCAGGCGGCCGAGTGACGGAACAATACTTCCCGAAGCCCCAAAAAAGGAAATTGCCGCCGGTGGGGAAGACTTTGAGGCCAGAGACTATACCACCGGCGAGATGATGCGCCGTTTCACCTTCTGGCGGGCGTTCCTCTGCATTGTATGCCTGTCCGCCGTAGGTAACACGGTCATTTCCTTTGCCCGCGATCTTGCCCTGTCGGTAGGCGCCTCGGCAGCCTTGGCCACTACCCTGGTTGGCGTTCTATCCATCTGCAACGGCCTGGGGCGTATCGTCACCGGCGCGCTCTTTGACAAGATGGGCAGAAAAAAAACCATGCTCATCGCCAACGTCCTGGCCATAGCGGCGGCCGCAACTACGCTGTTTGCGGTGATGATGGGATCTCTGCCCCTGTGTGTCATTGGTTTGGGCATCACCGGTTTTTCCTATGGGGCCAGCCCCACCATCTCGTCTGCGTTCACCTCGGCTTTTTATGGCGCAAAGCATTTTCCGCTCAATTTTTCGGTTATGAATTTTAACCTTGTTGCCGCTTCTTCCATGGCGACTGCCGCCAGTGGCTTGCTGGTTTCCACCGGCAGCTATGTGGGTCCGCTTGTTTTCTTGCTGGTACTGGCGGCTATTTCCCTGCTGCTGGATTTGAGCATCAAAAAACCCTAGTTTTTAAGGGCGAGGGATGAAGTTTCTACTCCGAGGGCTTGCCGTCTGTGAGAACAGACGGCAAGCCCTCGTGCGTTGGCACGGGATGGCTTGGCAGGCACCCCTTTGCGAGGGCATTTTGCATGAAAATCAGGTGCAGGATTCTCACCCAGAGAAGTGGCCAAAGGACGGCCGAAATGGTATAATAAAGGGGTCTAAAACCGCGGCTGGAGCGGGGTGGTGCCATTTTTGGAGCCGCCCGAAAAGCGGTGCCGGCGGCGCCCCGCAAAAGCTGATAGAACGCGCGAACGCCATGCCCCTGTTTTCAGGGGCATTAATTCAGAAAAACTGCAAAGGAGCGTATTTATGAACAAGGCGATCAAGTGCGGCAAGCTGTTTGACGCGACGGATGGCAGCGTCAGCGAGAACAAGGTTGTTGTGATAGAGGGCGAGCGGATCAAGGAAGTTGTGGATGCCGCCGGTTTTGTCAATGCCGAGGGCTGCGAAGTGATTGACCTGAGCGACAAGTTTGTGATGCCCGGACTGGTGGAGTGCCATGTGCATGTGAGCGAAACCGGGGCGCCCGACACCTTCAAGATCAACGCGACCCAGATGATTGGCGATGGCACGCTGGTTGGCCTGAAAAACGTGCAAACCCAGCTGATGGCTGGCTTTACCACGCTGCGCAACTGCGGGTCGCCGGGCTTTTTGGATGTGTCCCTCAAAAACGCAATCAACAATGGGCTGGTTGCCGGGCCAAGAATCGTTGCCTCCGGCTCGTGCATCGGCACCACCGGCGGCCATGCCGACTCGCACTTCAACCCCTACATCAA
This sequence comes from Ruminococcaceae bacterium OttesenSCG-928-D13, assembly GCA_030266915.1. GTDB lineage: Bacteria > Bacillota > Clostridia > Oscillospirales > Ruminococcaceae > JAAYCI01. The sequence goes on from JAJDIZ010000001.1 coordinate 29,996, forward strand.
AACGGTGTATGACATGATCGACGGCCAGGTTGTGGACGGCCCCGACCAGGCGATGCGGGCGGCGCGTTTTGTGATCAAGTACGGCGCCGACGTGGTGAAGTTTATGTCCACCGGCGGTGTGACCACCATAGGGACGTCGCTGGGTGCGCAGCAGCTCACCTTCGAGGAGGCGCGCGCACTGGTGGAGGTGGCCGAGATGTACGGCGCAACGTCAGCCACCCATGCCCACAGTTCCGCGGGAATCAAAACGGCCGTCAGGGCGGGGGTCACCTCCATCGAGCACGGCACCATCATGGACGACGAGTGCGTGGAGCTGATGGTTGAGAAGGGCACCTACCTCTCGCCCACCATCATCGCCTCCAGGCGGATGATAGAGCGCGGCGCCGAGGCCGGTATGCCGGTTTACGCGCTGGAAAAGGTCAAGCAGATCGGCCAGCACCACCAGAACAGCTTCAGCAAATGCCTCAAGGCCGGGGTGAAGATCGTGTTCGCCACCGACGCCGGCTCGCCCTGCAACCCCCACGGCGACCAGTACGACGAGTTCGGCTACCTCTGCGAATTTGGCATGACGCCGGTGCAGGCGCTGACGGCCGCCACCCGCACCGGCGCGCAGCTGCTGCAGATGTGGGACGACATCGGGTCTGTTACGGCGGGCAAATATGCCGACATCATCGCCGTGGACGGAAACCCGACCGAGAACGTGATGGATGTGGCGAAGAACTGCTTTGTGATGAAGGGCGGCGAGGTGTACAAGCAGAACTGAGCGGCGCTTAGGCTGCCGCGACAAGAGACGGCACATTTGATAAGGAGGCTTTTACTTGAAGGCAATTGTAAACGGCAGGCTTGTTACAGTTACGGGCGATACCTATGAAAACGGCGCCGTGCTGATAGAGGACGGAAAGATCATCGCCGCCGGCAGCGGCATCGAGGTGCCGGCAGACTGCCAGACCATCGACGCGAAGGGCGGGTGGATCACACCCGGGTTTATTGACTGCCATTCGCACATTTCCCTGATGGAGATGTACTCATCCATGCCGGGGATGCAGGATTTCAACGAGATGTCCGACCCGGTGACCCCGCAGGTTCGGGCGGAAGATGCCTTTAACCCCTTCGACGCGGCCATCGCAGAGGTAATGCGGGCCGGCTTCACCACCTGTTATACGGGGCCCGGCTCCGCCAATGTCATCGGCGGCACCGGGATGAGCTTCAAGCTGCGCGGGCACACGGTGGAGGAGATGATGATTGCCGGCAGCGAGCAGATGAAGTTCGCGCTGGGCGAAAACCCAAAGCGGGTATATGGCACCAAGGAGAAGCCGCCCATCACCCGGATGGGCACTGCCGCGCTGATGCGCGACACGCTGACGCTGGCGCGGGAGTACTCCGACGGGCTGCGGGCCTGTGAAAAAGGCGAAAAAACAGAAAAACCAAAGCTGGATCCGAAGCTCCAGGCCCTTGTGCCGGTCGTTCGGGGGGAGATGCGCTGCAAGATTCACGCCCACCGCGCCGACGACATTGCGACGGCCATCCGTATTGCGGGCGAGTTTGGGCTGGACTATACCATCGAGCACGCAACCGAGGGCTGCAAAATACTGGATATCCTGAAGCGGGAAAAGGTCACCTGCATCGTTGGCCCGCTTTTGATGACGCCCGACAAGCGGGAGCTGTGGGACATCCGCCTGGATACGCCGGCGAAGCTTCATGAGGCCGGCATCGAGCTGTGCCTGACCGAGGACGCCGCCTCCGAAACCATCTACCTGCCCGATCATATCGGCATCATGATAAAGCACGGCCTGCCCGAACAGGCGGCCTTCGAGGCGATCACCATCAACCCGGCGCGGGCGCTGAAACTGGACGGCCGCCTCGGCTCCATCGAACCCGGCAAGGACGCGGACATCGCCGTGTTTGATGGCCACCCCTTCAGCAACATGACCAGCTGCGTGCTGACGATGATAGACGGGGAAGTGCATCACAATTGCCTGTAGCCTTTGAAAACGGGAGTGTTAACACATGAGAGAACGTTTGGCCGAGCTGATGGCCTACTGCCTGCGGCTGGGTGCCGACTGTGCGGACATCCGCGTAAAAACCATCGATACCGAGTCTGTTTCTCTGGAAAACAGTGAAATCAGAGGGATCAACAGCGACCGGAGCGTCGGCTACGGGATACGGGTTTTTCTCGATGGATCGGCTGGCTTTGCCGCTGCCAGTGATTTTGACAGCATGGAGAAAACTGCCGAAAGGGCGTTTAAAATCGCCAAAGCGAGCGGGATGCTCCAGACGCGGAAGATTGCCCTGACGCCGAAGCCGGTGGTGGTGGACGACTATGCCACGCCGGTGGAAATCGACCCATTCACGGTTCCGATGAGTGAGAAGATTGCCCTGCTGATGGCCTGCGAGGAGGCGATGGGCGCGGTGCCCGGGGTGACGCAGACCAGCTCAAGCATGGATTTCCGCCGAGAGGACGTTGTTTACTGCGACTCCGACGGCAGCTACATCACACAGAAATTCTGCCAGTCGGGCGGCGGCATCTCGGCCACGGCCGCCGGCGAACATGGCGCCGAGGCCCGCAGCTACCCCTGTGCCAACCGCGGCGCCCACGCGCGGGCCGGCTATGAGTACCTGCTCTCCCTGCGGCTGAAAGAGCACGCCGAGGAGATTGCCCGGGAGAGCGTTCAGCTGCTGAACGCGCCGGAGTGCCCCACCGGGGTCTACGACCTGATTCTCGACCCGGGCCAGATGACGATGCAGATCCATGAAAGCATCGGGCATCCGACTGAGCTGGACCGCGTGCTGGGCTATGAGGCCGCCTACGCCGGCACCAGCTTTGTGCGTGCCGGGGACCTGCGGGACGGCCTGGCCTACGGCTCGCCGCAGGTGACGGTGGTTGCGGACGCCACCGTGCCCGGCGGGCTGGGAACCTTTGGCTACGATGACGAGGGCGTCAAGGCTGCGAGCACTCTGCTTCTGGACAAGGGCAGGCTAAAAAATTTCACCACATCGCGGGATACCGCCGGCCAGATCGGCCTGCTTTCGAACGGCGCCTGCCTGGCGGACGGCTGGCGCCACGCGCCGCTGGTGCGGATGACCAACATCAACCTGCTGCCCGGCGCGTATGAGCTGGACGAGCTGATTGCCGGCATCGAGGATGGGCTGATGCTCTCCGGCACAAAAAGCTGGAGTATCGATGACAAGCGCATCAACTTCCAGTTTGCCTGCGAGATCGCCTGCGAGATCAAGAACGGAAAAAGAACGGGGCGCATCTTTAAAAATGCGATCTACAGCGGGATAACCACCCAGTTTTGGGCAAACTGCGACGGCGTGGCCAACGAAAAATATTGGAGCATGGGCGGCACGCCTTTCTGCGGCAAGGGCCAGCCGGACCAAACGGCCCGCGTGGGGCACGGCTCGTCGCCCACACGGTTTAGAAAAGTGAAAGTGGGCGTGGGCGATGCTGGATAAAAACCGGACCCGGGAGATTGTGGAGAAGCTGGTCTCATACACCGGAAATTATGCGGTGGTGAATATTTACGACAACGGCGAGCGGCTTTCGAAGTTCGCCAATTCGCAGATTGTCCACAACGTTGAAACGGAGGACGTTCTGGTGGTGCTCACCGTTTACAGCGGCAAAAAAGAGGCCACCTGCTCGGCGAACCTCTACGACGACGAGAGCTTAAAGCAGCTTGCGGCCAAGGCTGACGGCATTCTCGACCTGATGCCGGAAGGCGCGTGTGAACGGTTCCCGCTGGGGGAGGAGGCGGTGCCCGAAAGCCGAAACGACAGCCGCCTGGCCGAAACCTTCGATGTGGAGGGGCGCGTCGGGGCCATCCGGCGCTGTGTGGAAACGCTGGAGGCGGGCTTCAGCGCCGCGGGTATTTTTGCCCTGTACAAAAACATGCATGCCTTCGGCAACAGCGATGGGGTTTTCCATTACCATTACGCCGACTATGTCCACTTTGACACCACCGTCACCCACGAGAGCGGCGCAACGGGCTATGGCGGCATGACCGCGACCCGGCTGGAGGACTGCGACGCCGAGGGGGCCTTCAAGGCGGCCTATGATAAGGCGCGGGCCGCTGTAAACCCGGTTTATGCCGAGGTGGGCGCCTACACGGTGATTTTGGAGCCGGCCGCCGTGGACGGGCTGCTGAGGTTTGTGGCAACCGGCCTGAACGGGGATAACTTCCTGAGCGGGATGAGCTATGCCTCCGGCAGGCTGGGCCAAAAGCTCTTTGGCGAAAACTTCACCCTCCGCGACGATGTGAATAACCCCGAGACCATCCAGTGCTTTTTTGACGCGGAGGGCCGCCGCCGCACCTCGATCACTCTGATCGAAAACGGTACCCTTGAGCAGGTTGTGCACGACGGCAAAACCGCGTTCAGGGCCGGGGTCAGGCCCACCGGCCACGCCCTGGGCAGTGCCAGGGGCAGCAGCCACCCCGCGAACATGGTTTTTTACGCCAGCGGTGGCTACCCCATCAATCTGGTGATGGACGGCGGCGACAGCACTTTGGAGGAGATGATCGCCTCCACAAAAAAGGGCATTCTGGTCACCCATTTCCACTACATGAACTATGTGGATCCCGTGACGGCGCAGGTTACCGGACTGACCCGGGACGGCACCTTCCTGATCGAGGACGGCAAAATAAAGGCGCCCATCCACAACATGCGCTTTACCGAGAGCATGCTCGACGCCTTCAGCAACATCAGCGCGCTGTCGCGCAGGCGGGAGCGCTTTGGCACCTCGCTGGTGCCAGCCGTAAAAATCGAGAACTTCCATTTCACCAGCGGGCAAAAATAAGGGCGGGGGAGAGGCCCGCCGCCCTTGACACGGAAGGCCCCCCTGTTGCAGGTTGCAACAGGGGGGCCTTCTTTACGTAGGGGGGATGTGATGTCAGGACTGTGAATCGTAGTAGGCCTTGATGTACTCGGCGGCCTTCTCCGGATCGGGGTTCCACTCGTTTCCGGTGGGAATCATGGTCAGGGTGGAGTGGGCGCGCGCCACGTTGCCCTCCTTGACCGCAATGAGCTCGTCCTGGTTGATGATGTAGTGAACCGCCTTGCGCAGGTTCAGGTCGGTCATCTTGCTGCCTTCCTTCAGGTTGAAGAACAGGTTGAACACTGAGGTAGAGTCATTCCGCAGCACCTCAACGTTGGAGGCGTCGTTCAGCGAGCCAAGGTTGCCCTCGGGCATGCAGTCGTCCACCTCGCCGCTGCGAAGCGCCGAGAAGATGGTGTTCATGTCGGAGATCATCTTCAGGTTCATGTACTTGATTTTGGCGGCCTGCTCGGTGCCCGGCATAAAGCCCGGGTTGCGCTCGAAGGCCATCTCGTAGTCGTTGATGTAGAGCATCGCGTACGGGCCGCTGAACCAGTTGTTGTTGTTGAAGTTGGAGGAACCCTCGGTCAGCGTGCTCACATCGCCGTACAGAACGTCGGTGGAGGGGTCGTAGTTGCTGGCGTCAATGCCTTCGTTGGCAGCGGTGACAGCCTGCTTCGACACGATGCCCAGCGTGCTGATGGTCAGGAAGTTGATCAGCTGGGGGGGGGGGGGCATGGTGGTGATCTCGACCACCTGATAGACGCCGCCGGCATTGTCCACATCGGCGGTGACATCGGTCAGTTCCTTGATCTCGCTCGAGGCGATCTCGTTGAAGTAGTCATACACGCTCTGGGAGCTGCCCGAGACGTTGATATTCTTCAGCACGTCGAGGTCGGTCACGATGCCGACGGTGTCGACAGACTCCAGGTTGGTGTAGCCGCTGTTCAGCGGAACGGCGTCAACATCCTTGGCGCGCTCCATGGTGAAAACAACGTCCTCGGCGCTCACAAGCACGCCGGTGTCCACGGCCTGGTTGTTCTCAACCTTGGCGAAGTTCACGTTGTCGCGCAGCAGGAAGTAGAAGGAGTCGTTGCCCTCGCCGGTGGCGATGGCCTGGCTCAGGGAGTACTCGGGCACAACCATGTCGTCCTTGTCGCAGGCGGTCAGCGAGATGTAAGCGTTGGACTTCATGTAGAAGGTGCTGCCCTCTTCGCTGCGCAGCGGGTCGAAGTTCGGGGGGCTGGTCTGCTGCTGGGCAGGCACGAAGGGACGGGTTTCGCTCTGGCTCATGTCAACGTACTCGGTGGTGCCGTAAAACCGCGGGGTGCCGGCGCCGAGGAAAACGGACTCGGGCACGATCACATCGGTGTTGACGGCAGTGAGCCTGGTGCGGTTGAACAGCGGGTGCACCCAGCACATCTCGTCCACCAGCCGATTCTCGATCTTGGTGTACAGGGGGATCGACTCTTCGAAGGTCATCTGGGCGGCCTCGTCGATCATGGCGGAAAGCTCGTCGTCCACGATTGGCCAGCTGTTGTAGGCGCCATCGTTGTGGAACAGCATACGCACGGCAAAGTCAGGGGCAGAGGCGTCGGTCAGCCAGCTCAAAATCCCCATGTCATACTCGCCGCTGTCCTGCACATGCACGTAGGAGGCGCGGTCGGGCTGCATGTTGACAGTCACGTCGAAGCCCGCCTTGGTCAGCTGGTCACGAATGGCGTTGGTCTCGATCTCAAAGACCGGCATGGACAGCAGGGTGACCGGGATGGGCGGGTAGTCGCCCCCGGCGGCTGCGCCGCCACCACCGCCGCCGCCACCGCCGCCCGCGTTGCCCGAGGCAGCCGGTGTGCCGCCGCTGCAAGCGGTGCAGAACACCAGAACAAGACATATTGCTAATGCCAACCATCTTTTTGCAAACTTCATTTCATTACTCCCTCTCGTTTTATTGATGTGCATGGCCATCAAAACAATGGGTTTCCACTGCTTCTATGGCCCCGTACCAACATAAAGCTGAGAGTGCCCGCCTGCTACTGCCAGGACGGTTTGGCAGGACCCTACTCAGCGCCGGTGAATTCCGAAACCCGGTGACAGGCGACGAAATGATTCGGCTCGACCTCCTCGAGGGCGGGGTTGATGGAAAAGCAGCGTTCCTGGGCAAAGCTGCACCTTGCACTGAACCGGCAGCCCGGCTTTGGGTTAACGGGGGAAGTCAGCTCGCCCTTCAGGATGTGCTGCTCGCGCTTTGCATCCGGGTCCAGGGACGGAATGGCGGAGAGCAGGGCCACCGTGTAGGGGTGCAGGGGGTTTTTGTAAATCGCCCGCTTCGGCGCCATTTCGATCAGCTGGCCAAGGTACATCACGCCCACGTTGGTGGAAATGTGCTTCACCACACTCAGGTTGTGGGAGATAAAGATATAGGTCAGGTTCAGTTCCTTCTGCAGGTCGATCATCAGGTTCAGTATCTGGGCCTGGATGGACACGTCGAGGGCCGACACCGGCTCGTCGCAGACGATGAACCGGGGGTTGATGGCCAGCGCCCGCGCCACCACGATGCGCTGGCGGCGGCCGCCGTCGAACTCGTGGGGGTAGGCGTTGTACATGCGGGTGGACAGGCCAACCATGTCCATCAGCTCTTCCACGCGCGCCCGTATCTGCTTTTCCGAGGGGTAGATCTTGTGCAGCCGCAGCGGCTCCTCAATGATCTGCGCCACGGTGAAGCGCGGGTTCAGGGAGGCATAGGGGTCCTGGAAGATGATCTGCATGTATTTGCGGATCGAGCGCAGCTCCTGCTTGTCCATCCGGGTTACGTTCATGCCGTCGAAAAGAACGCTGCCGGCCGTGGCCTCGTGCAAACGCAGGATCACACGGCCCAGGGTGCTTTTGCCGCAGCCGCTCTCGCCCACAATCCCCAGGGTCTCGCCTTCGTTTATCTTGAAGCTCACGTTGTCAACCGCGTGCAAGTGCCCCTTGGGTACGTCGAAATACTTTTTGAGGTTCCTGACCTCCAGTAAAGTCCCCACTATTCCACACCTCCGGCAAACAGGTCAAAGTGGCATTTGAATGTCTGGCCCGTCTCCGCATCCACCTGCTCCGGCGGATCCTCGCTTTTGCAGATGTCCTTGCAGTAGTGGCAGCGGGTGTGGAACTTGCAGCCGGAAGGCAGCGAAGCCGGGTTTGGAATCGAGCCCTCAATGGGCGTGAGCCGAACGTCATCGTCATCGTCCAGCCTGGGGATGGACTCGAACAGCCCGCGGGTGTAAGGATGGCGGGGGTTTTTGTACACGGTGCGTACCTTGCCGGACTCGACGATCTCGCCGGCGTACATGATGCAGACCGTGTCGCAGGTTTCGGCCACAACGCCCAGGTCGTGGGTGATCAGGATCATCGACATGTTGGACTGGCCGATGAGGTTGCGCATCAGCTCCAGCACCTGGGCCTGAATGGTCACGTCCAGGGCCGTGGTGGGCTCGTCGGCAATCAGCAGCTCTGGGCTGCACAGCAGCGACATGGCAATGATGACCCGCTGCTTCATCCCGCCGGAGAGCTGGTGGGGGTAGTCGTTAAAGCGGTCGCTGCGGATGCCGACCGTCTCCAGCAGCGCCTTGCACTTTTCCTCGGCAAGCTTGCGGCTGGTTTTAGTGTGCTGCCGCACCACCTCCACCATCTGCTTGCCAATCTGCATGGTGGGGTTCAGGGCGGTCATCGGGTCCTGGAAAATCATCGAGATGCCGTCGCCGCGCATCTTCTGGTTTTCCTTTTCGGTGTTCTCGATAATGTTTTTGCCCTTGAAGTAGATCTCGCCGCCAACAATGATGCCGGGCGGGTAAGGCACCAGCTGCATGATGGAGAGCGCTATCGTTGTTTTACCCGCCCCTGTTTCGCCAACAAGCCCCATGGTTTCACCCTTGTCAAGGCTGAACGACGTGCCGCTGACCGCCTTGACTGTGCTTTCCTCGGTGGCATAGTTGACACACAGGTTTTTTACCTCGAGCAATTTCTCTGCCATAATTTCGCCTCGCTCACTTCATCTTTGGGTCAAGGGCATCGCGCAGGCCATCGCCAAAGAAGTTGAATGCCAGCACGATCAGTATAATTGCAAGGCCGGGGAAAATGGCCATGTAGGGGTAGCCTTCCAGGTAGGAGCTGCCCGCCCGGAGAATGTTGCCCCACTCGGGGATGTGTGACGGGATGCCGATGCCAAGGTAGCTCAGCGAGCTGGTGGAGAGCACGGCGATGCCGATTTCAAGGGTGGCGCGCACAATGACCGGCGCCAGGGAGTTGGGGATGATGTGCTTGAAGATGATGATTGGGTTGGTGGCGCCGCAGGCCCTTGCGGCCTCGATGTACTCGGAGTGGGATACACTGAGCACCGTGGCCCTCACCAGCCGGGCAAAAACGGGTATGTTGTAAACACTGATGGCCATTACAAGGGTGGCCGTGCTGGCGCCGAAGGCCGCTATGATGGCAATGGCCAGCAATATGGATGGTATCGCGTAGAAAACGTCCAGCACACGCATGATGACGTTGTCCACAACCTTGGCGTAGTAGCCGGCCAAGGCGCCCAGAAGGCCGCCCAGCACCAGCGGGATGGCAATGGCCGTCATACCCACCACAAGCGAGATGCGGGCGCCGAAGACGATGCGGGAGAATACGCAGCGGCCGAAGTTGTCGGTGCCGAAGGGGTAGGCCAGGGATGGGCTCTGGAACAGGGCCTCGTAGTTGTTTTCAACCGAAACGGCATAGTCGAAGGTGAGGTAGCTGCAGATGGAGATGGAAAGCAGGAAGATAACCACCAGCAGACCGATAACGGCCATGTAGTTGCGGAACAGGCGGCGCATGATCTCTATCCACTCGATCGAAATCTCTTTGTTTTTCTGGTACAGCCGCTTGAACATCGTCACCGCGAGGATGAGCGCGAAGAAGTTGCCTGTGAGGGTGGTGATCACCAGCGGAATCAGCAGCACTTTCAGCCTTGGGTCGATGTTTTTCTCGTCTGTGTATTTGACCACCATCACGGTGACGACGATGTAGAATACCTCCACCAGCGCCAGAAGGCCCATGCCCAGCCAGAAGTTGCGGGGAATCTGCGGCTTGAAGATGTTCAGGGCCGACACCAGCATCACCATCATGGTGTTTACCAGCATGAAGATGCACAGCTGGAACTCGATGCATTTCTTCCGGCCCACCAGAGACAGGCCGCCGATGGTGCCGAAGAAGTTGGTCAGGAAGATGAAGAAGGTCATGGGCCAGCCCATGCGCCGGGTGGTTTCGCCAATGTCCCCGGTGGTGAGGATCTCGCGCCGGGCGCGGCGAAGCACCAGATACATGTAAAGGGCTGTCAGCAGGTATAGCCCGCCAACCGCAATCATGCCCAGAGAGACGGTTTTGGCAATGAAGTCATAGCCGAAAATCAGGAAGATGAAACCCACCATGATGGTTGCACCCATCGAGAAGGTTAGGTTTTTGTACTCCACAAAGCCGCTCAGCTTGACTTTGTTCATTCGTTTTTGGTATTCGCTTGTTTTCATCACTATCCCCCTCTCTGGTTAATAATTCTTGAGGCGGGTCTTTATCCTCGGGTCAACAAAGGTGTAAAGAATATCCACCAGCAGGTTGGCCAGGCTGATTGTCAGCGAGACATACACCACGCTGGCCACCACGGCGGGCACGTCGGGCAGGAACTCCTTGTCCACGATGTAGATGCCGATGCCGCTGATGCTAAAGACTTTCTCGGTGGTGGGCGAGCCACCCATGATGCCGCCGAACTGCATGCCGGCCATGGTGATGATCGGGATCAGCGCGTTGCTCAGGATGTGGCGGAAGGTGACCGAGCGTTCGCTGAGGCCCTTGGCCTTGGCGGTCATCACATAGTCGGAGGAGCGAACCTCCAGCATGCTGGAGCGGGTCATTCGGGCAATGCCGGCTGCCATGCCCGTGCCCAGCACAATGGCCGGCATGATCATGGACTGCCAGTTGCCCACCTGGTAGATGGAGGGAAGCCACCCCGTCTTGATGGAGAAGTTTAGCACCATCACAAGGCCTAACCAGAAGTTGGGGATGGACAGGGCCACCAGCACCACGAACATAGAGGTGTAGTCGAAGGCGCTGTACTGCCGGATGGCCGAGATGATGCCCACCAGCAGGCCCACAAACAGGGCCAGGGCCATTGAGACGATGGCCAGCTGCATGGTGACGGGGAACTTGCGGGCAATGGCCTCGCCGATGTTCTCGTTGCCAACGTAGGAACGGCCGAGGTCGAAGGTGGCGATGCGCTTGACCGTGTCAAAGGCCTGGGACAGGTAGGGCTTGTCCAGCCCGTAGACCTCGCGGAAGTTGGCCACCTGCTCGGGTGTTGCCTTCTCGCCCAGAATGTTGAGCGCCGGGTCGGAAGGGGAGATGAAGAGGATTGAGAACACCAGGATGATGACGCCCAGCACCACGAAGACGAGCATGGCCAGGCGGTCGACGGTGTACTTCAGGTAGGGCATCATGTAGATGAGCACCAGGATGTACATCGGGAAGGACACGATGAGGGAGAAGACGAAGAACGGCGCTTTGCTGAGCAGGGCGATGAAGGTGTCCTGGAAGCCGCTGGTTTTGCGGGTGTCCACGCCCTCCAGCTCGAGCTGGGCGTTCACCTTGTCCTCCAAAGCCAGCAGCGCGGTTTTTTCCGCCTCGCGGCGCAGCTCCTCATCTGACATGTGTTTGTTGAAGAACTGGTTTTTGCGGCGCAGGTGCGCCTCGGCCTCGGCCTTCAAAGCCGCCAGCTCACCTTTTTCAACAAACGCCTTGTGCAGCTCTTCCCGCCGTGCCTGCGCGGGGTTTGATGCGCTGCCTGCCCTTTGCACCAGCTTGACGATCACCAGGGTGATGCAGCCGAAAATCAGCGAGAGCACCCGGTAAATGCCGTTTCTCTTCATGCGCTCATAGGTTGAAACAATCCGCACGGCGGGCTTATTCAGCGCAGCGGCTTTGGTGCTTGTCATGGGTTCCTCCTATTGCTTTCGAGCGGTCATAGGAATGTTTTTGGAAAGTACCTTGTCAATGCGGCCCTTAAAATCCAAGCTCCGGGTCAAGCTGGTTTTCCAGCTCCTCGCCCCTGGGCAGCCTGGCAAGGTTTCTGAAAAAGATATCGATGCAGCGGGGGATGTAGTTGACCTCGTCGTCGCAGCCCATGTGCGGTGTCAGCACGATGTTTTTGGCCGACCACAGCGGCGAATCGGAGGGGAGCGGCTCCTCCTCGAACACGTCGAGCACCGCGCCCGAAATCTGCCCCGACTCGAGGGCGGCGAGCAGGGCGTCCGCGTCGAGCACCTTGCCCCGGCAGATGTTGACGAACCCGGCCCCCGGTTTCATTGCTGCGAACTGCGCCGTGCTGTAGAAGTGGTAGCTGTCTTTGGTGGCAGGCATCGTCAGGAAGACGTAGTCGGCCTCGGGCAGCACCTCAAGCAGCTTGTCCGGATGAACGATCTTCTCGAAGCCATCCTTCGAGGGGACGTAGGGGTCCACCCCGATGGCCTTGATGCCCAGCCGCTTGGCCGCAAGGGCAACCGCCGAGCCCTGCTTGCCACAACCCACAACCAGCGCGGTTTTTCCTTCCACAACGGTTAGAAAGTGGCCGTCCCACCGGTGCTCGTGCTGGGCGGTGACCAGCCTGGGAATGTTGTTGCCCAGCATCAGCATCGCCATCATGGCATATTCGCAGGTTTTGGGCGCGTGGGCGCCGCGGCTGTTGGTCAGCTTGGTGTGCTCGGGCAGCCAGGTCAGCGGGAACAGGTGCTCCACCCCGGCGCCGATGATGTGGACATATTTGACGTGGGGCGCCTTCTCGCGGAAGGTTTCCAGCGGGAACATGTAGCCGATCATGGCGTCCTTGTCGGCCACGGCGCGGTAAAACATCTCGTAGTCGTTCTCGTTCCAGCCCGGTGTGTTCTCAAAGCTGGTCGAGGTTCGGCAGATTTCAAACTCGGCAAGCTCCCGGATCAGCGGGTGCCTTGAGAGCGCGGCCTCGAGGCGCTCACTGTCCATCCGGAACACCGTCTGGCTGTCTTCCGCCGTCAATATCAGCACTTTCATCTTTTCGGGCATTGCGGTCCTCCCAGTTATCTTCTCACATCTGTTTTGGCAAGATACTCGTAGTAGCGCACCAGCGCGCTGTGGTCTTCCATCTCGTGGCCATTGGCCTTGAGCCACTGCATCATGCCCATAACGGTGGAGGTGAGCGGCAGGGGAGAGCCGACCTCGTAGCCGGTGTCGATGGCGTTTGCCAGGTCCTTGATGTGCAGGTTGATCCGGAAGCCGGGCTTGAAATCGCCGTCCATCATCATCGGGGCTTTCGCGTCCAGCACGGTGCTGCCGGCCAGCCCCGAACGGATGGCCTTGTAGATGGCCTCCGGCTCCACGCCAAGCATTTTGCCCAGGGTGAGCGCCTCGCCCACTGCAGCGATGTTTGAGGCCACGATGATCTGATTGGCAAGCTTGGTGGTGTTGCCCGAGCCGATATCGCCGCACAGCGTAACCGACGCTCCCAGCACCTGCAGGATGTCGTTGACCTTGTCGAGCACCTCCTGCTTGCCGCCAACCATGATGGCCAGCGTGCCGTCGATCGCCTTCGGCTCCCCGCCGGAGACAGGCGCGTCCAGCATGAAGCCGCCGACCTTTTCCACCTCGGCGCACACCTCTTTGGAGGCCACCGGGTTGATCGAGCTCATGTCTACCAGAATGGTGCCGGGGGCCATGCCCTCAAGCGCGCCGGCCTCGCCCAGCACGGCCGCCTTCACATGGGGCGAGTTGGGCAGCATGGTGATGATAACATCACTGCCCCGGGCGGCGTCGGCGTTGCTCTCGGCGCGCTGGGCGCCCGCCTGAACCACCTCGTCCACGGCGTCGGTGACAAAATCGTATACCTTGAGTGCGTATCCAGCTTTCAGAAGGTTTTTTGCCATGGGCTTGCCCATGATTCCCAACCCGATAAAACCAATTTGCATGCCGGTCACTTCCTCTTCAATATTTTACATCAAATCGTTATAACGCTGCGGAACACTCAGAACTGGCGGCTCAGGTCGAGCAGGTTGATAAGCGGCTTGCCCTCCCGCTCGTTGCGCAGGTTCTGAATCATCAGGTCCAGTGTGCGGGGGATGTAGTTGACCAGATCGTCGGAGGAGACATGGGGGGTCATGATCAGGTTCGGCGTCTCCCACAGGAAGTGGTCCTGCGGCAGCGGCTCCTTCGAAAACACATCCAGAATGGCGCCGGACAGCTCGCCGGCAACCAGCTTGTCGTGCAGCGCTTTCTCGTCTATCAGCGCCCCGCGGGAGACGTTGATGATGCCTGCGTGCTTGGGCAGCCAGTCCATGGTCTCCCGGTTCATCATGTTGCGCGTGTCATCGGTGAGCGGGGCAGTGAGCGCCACCATGTCCGCCCGGCCGAAGGCCTCCTTCATCCGGCTGTTCGGCAGCACTTCGTCAAAGAACTCGGGGTTCTCGTCGAAGGGGCTGATGCCGATGACATACATCCCAAGCCCCTTGGCCCGGCGGGCCATCTCGCCGCCCTGGTTGCCCACGCCGATGACCACAAGGGTTTTGCCCTGGCTGATGGAGGTGAAGTGCCGGTCCCATTTCTTGTTGTGCTGGGAGGTGACCAGCCGGGGGATGCCGGCGTTTAGCATGGCCAGGAACATGCCGAAGGACTCGCCCGACTTCGGCAGGTGAACCCCCCGGTTGTTGACCAGCTGGACCCCTTCCGGAACCCAGGTGAACGGCGCCACATGGTCGACCCCGGAGCTGATGAAGTGGATTACCTTCAGGTCGGGGGCGTAGCCCCGGATGTTCTCAAGCGGGAACATATAGCCGACGAAGATATCGGTGGTTTTCATCTGGGCGTAGTATTCTTCAAGATTGATGGCAGACCAGTTCTCGGCCTCGTCCCTGTCGCTGCAGCCGATGGTGATGTGAAGCTCGCCGGCCAGGTCTGGGTTTTTATCCAGAAGGGCCTGCACCTGCTGCTCGGTGGCGTTAAAAACCGGGGGAGAGCCATTGCTGTTTTCAATGTGGATATGCGTTTTTCCCTGATACATCTATATCATCCTCCGTGTATAAAAATGCGTGTGGCTGATTTCCTATCACAACTGTATGTTATATGATCCGGCGCGTCAATAAGGCGGGAAAGGCCCAAACGCCCACAAACCACGGAACATCAAGTGGAACACCAAACAGATAAAATTTTCATGCCTTATACACAAGCTGCCCGTCGATGAAGGTGTACAGCACCTGAGAGCCGATGTCCCTCAGCGGGTTGCCGCTGTGGATCACCAGGTCTGCGTCCTTGCCGGGGGCGATGCTGCCCACCCGGTCGGCCACGCCGATGACCTCGGCAGGGTTGATGGTGATGCACTCCCAGGCCGTCTGCTCGTCCACCCCGGCGGTTATGGCGTAGCCCGCGCAAAGGGTCAGCCGCTCGATGGGGATAAAGGGCGCGTCGGTGATGATCGACACCTTCAGGCCGGCGTCCGTCAGCACCTTCAACGTGTCGAAGGTTTTGTTTTTCATCTCGGGCTTGGTCTTGTCGCCAAAGGTCGGGCCTATCAGCACGGGCCAGCCCTCGGCGGCCAGCGCATCGGCTATCAGGTGCCCCTCGGTGCAGTGGTCCAGCGTGATGTCCAGCCCAAACTCCCGCGCAACGCGGATCGAGGTGAAGATGTCGTCCGCCCGGTGGGCGTGGGACTTCAGGGGCATCTGCTTTCGGATGACCGGCAGCAGGGCCTCCATCTTCATGTCGAAGGGGGGGCGCTTTTTCTCCGGGTTTTGAGAGCGCTCGTATTCCTCCAGATCATCGGAGTAGCGCTTGGCCTTGAAGAGCGCTTCGCGCAGCAGGGCGGCCACGGCCATCCGGGTGTAGGGGGATTTGTCTTTCAGCCCATAGCTGCTTTTCGGGTTTTCACCGAAGGCAATCTTCATGGCGCATTCCCGGATCATCACCATATCATCCACGCGGCTGCCATGGGTTTTCAGGGCCGTGAAGGTGCCGCCGATGACGTTGCCGCTGCCGGGGCCGGTGCACACGCAGGTAACTCCGCCCTTCTGCGCGTTCTCAAAGCCTTCGTCCATCGGGTTGACCGAGTCGATGCCGCGCAGCTGGGGAGTGATGGGATCCAGCTCCTCGTTGGCGTCCTCGCTCTCCCAGCGCAGGGCTGTACCAAAGAGCCCGATGTGGCAGTGGGCGTCCACCAGGCCGGGCGTCACCAGCTTGCCGCCGGCGTCCAGCTCATCGGCGCCGGCCGGCCGCTCAACGGCCTCGCCCACAGCCTTGATCTTGCCGTCTTCAATCAGGATCTGCCCGTTTTGGTATTCCACACCCGCCATGGTTTTGATCACGGCGTTTTTGATGTACAGCATAGTGTCCCTGGTATGATGAACGCACAGCAAAGGCTATGGGATCATACTTTCCTTTCTTTGGTTTGGGGGTCATCTTCAGGGCTTTACGCCAGCAGGGCCTGATGGTAGCGCAGGATATTGTCTACCGTGACCCGCAGGTTTTCGGCGCTGTCCTTCTGGCTTTGCGCCAGGGTTTGGGGCAGGCGGTTGATGGAAAACACGGCGCTGACCCCAAAATCGTAGATCTCGTCGATGTCCAGCTCGTAGCCGCCCACAATGGCCAAAACGGGAACCTCTGCCCGTTTGGCCCGCTTGGCAACCCCGGCAATCACTTTGCCCCGAAGGCTCTGGCGGTCTAACCTTCCCTCGCCGGTGATCACCAGGTCGGCGCCGGCGCAAACCTGGTCGAACTGCACCATGTCCAGCACCAGGTCGATGCCCATTTTCAGCTGGGTGCCCATGAAGGCGGCCATGCCGGCGCCCATGGCGCCGCCGGCCCCGCCCCCGGGCAGCTTGGAGACGTCCGTTTTCAGGTCCTGCTTGATCAGTCCCGCAAGGTGGATCAGGCCGTTATCCAGGCTGTGAATCATGGCTTCGTCAGCGCCCTTCTGGGGGCCGTAGATCCAGGCGGCGCCGTTGCGCCCGTACATTGGGTTGTCGATGTCGCACATGATGACGATCTCGACCTTCCTGAGGGCCGGGTGGAGCCGGGAGACATCGATTTTCGCGATGCTTTCCAGTGTGCCGCCCACCGGGGTGAACTCCTTGCCACTGCTGTCCAGAAAACGCACCCCACAGGCCGCGGCTGCGCCGCAGCCGGCATCGTTGGTGCAACTGCCCCCAACCGCCAGCAAAATCTTGTTCACGCCCTTTTTGGCCGCCTCAAGCATCAGTGTGCCTACGCCGAAGGTGGTGGTGAGCAGCGGGTTTTTGTGCTCGCCCACCAGCGGCAGACCCGCGCAGCTGGCCACTTCGATGATCGCCGTTGCGCCGTTTTCCACCAGGCCGTAGTATCCCTGCATCTCCTCAAAGTATGGCCCGACGGTGGGGGTGAAAACCTTTTCGCCCCCCATGGCGGCCAAAAAGCAGTCCACACTGCCCTCGCCGCCGTCGGCCACCGGAAGCAGCACCCGCTCGCAGCTGGGAAAATAAGTGGCAAAGCGCTCGCCAACGATGTCACATATTTCCAAAGAGCTCAGGGTTCCCTTGTATGAATCGGGGATACAGATTATCTTTTCCAGTTTGCTCCCCCCAAACTTTCCACGTTTATTTCAATGTACCGGGGCAGGCGGCAAGCGCCCGGTTTGTTGTTGGTTTCAGTTGATAGCTTCATTCTAACCAAGGGTACTGGATATATAAATATTACGGAGAACATAATCTCAAATGAAATCATGTTCTCCGTAACATATCAAGAGGGCGTTTTCTATCCCGCAATAGTAATAAGTTGTGTTAATTTGGTGAAATCGACGAAACGGCCGGTCAGGCCATATCGTTTTTGAAGAACTGAACCGCCATATACAGGCAGCTGACGCCCGCCGGGTTGCGGGGATCGTAGCCGGTGATCTCCTTCAGCTTGCGCAGCTTGTATTGCAGGGTGTTTTTGTGCATGAACAGCTGCTCCGCCGTTTGGTTCACCGAACCGCTGCAGCTGAAGTACACCTCCAGCAGATGGATCCATGCTGTCAGTTCCTCGGGGGTGCACCCGGCAAACAGTTTGGCCACATACTGGGTTTTCACGTGGCTGGGGATCTCACTCAAAAGCAGCTCCAGCGCGATCTCGTCGTAAAAGCAGAGCGCCTGCTCCCTTTGCAGCGAGGCGGCCTTGAGGGCCTCCTCGGCGTTACGGCAGGCGGTCCGTGCCTGTCCGCCCTGGGCGGGCCGGCCGTCGGCCCCGGCCACCAGCACCACGCCGCACTGCTTGAGCGCGTTGCGCTTTACCACGTCGAACATTACCTGCAACCGCTTGTTGCTTTGCTCGCTCACGCCCAGCACAAAACGGTTTCGCCGGGTCAGCAGCACGGCGTCGGTGTCGGAACGCAAAATGTTCCGGGTGATTTTCTCAACCTCCTCCATCTCCTCCTGCATGCGCAGGGTGTCTTCAGGCGGCTTGTCGCGGCGGATGGCAAAAGCAATGATCCGCCGGGGACGCTCGATGTCAATGCTCAGCCGCAGCCCTCGGGCGGCAAAGGGCTCGTCAGGCGGCTCCTCGCCGTACAGCCACTCCTCCAGATACTGGCGGCGGGCCTGCTCGCCGCTGCGCAGCAGGCGCTGATGCTGGTCGTCCCGAAGCACAATCTCCGCCATCTTCTTGATGATCTGCCCCAGCATCGCCACCTGCTCATACTCCCCGGTGATGCCCACGACGCCGACAATCTCTCCCTCGAACACGATGGGGTAGTTGATACCCTTTTTCACGCCGGCAAACAGGTTTTCGTCCATGATTATCAGTTCTTCTATCCGCTCGTCTATCACCTTTTTGGCCGCCTCGTGGAAGTACCCCACCCGGTCCTCGTCGGTGCTGGCGATGATATATCCCTCGTTGTCCATGATGTTTACGTGCTGCTTGATTACACTGCCAAGCTCCCGCACGATCTGCACGGCGCTGTATTTTGAAAGCTTCATCCGGCCACCCCTCTATCCATAAAAAAGGCAGTTCAGCTCAAGAATGCCCGGTTCGGCGCGGGCCACTGCCTCTCTAGTCTAAACGGATTCTTGCTTTAGAGCAATACCGCACAGAACGGCGTAGTCGGAGCGTCGAGAGATTTTCTTCGGCAGATTGATCAAAAAGCATAGGCAATACTTTGTGTATTGCCGAGCATTTTCGGGCAAGATGACGGAGGAAAGATCCGGCGATACGTCTGCGTCCGGGCTGTGCGGTGTTGCCTTGGTGCAAATCCTGCCGGGTTCGCTTCACCGCCAGGGGGGATTGTGTTATCATATCTTTGGAATATCTGCCCTAAAGGAACGGCCGATCGGCCGACGGCAAACCCAATATGTAATGGAGATGAGTTTATGGAGTACACACAGATCAGGCAGAGCTTTGAGCGTCATGGATTTACCACACAGCTTTTTTCCACCAAGGAGGAGGCCGCCGCTTACCTTGCCGAAACCCTGCAAAACCAAACCATCGGGTTTGGCGGAAGCGAAACCCTGCGGGAGATGGGGCTGTTTGCGCTTCTGCACGAAAAAAACGCAGTGGTGTGGCACAACAGGATTCCCGGCATGCAGGTGCGCAAGCTTGCCAACTGCGCAGAGGTCTACATAACCAGCGCCAACGCGGTGACCGAGACCGGGGAGATTCTCAACATAGACGGGACGGGAAATCGCGTCGCGATGACGGCCTTTGGCCCGGGCTGCTGCTACTATGTTGTTGGGAAAAACAAAATCACGGCGAATATCAACGATGCCTACCATCGCTGCAAGAATATCGCGGCGCCCCTGAATGCCCGGCGGGTGGGCGCCAAAACACCCTGCGCGGTCAAGGGGGATAAGTGCTACGACTGCGACAGCCCCGGCCGGATCTGCCGTGTTATCTCGGTTATCGAGCGGGTGCCGATGGGCATGAAGTGTGAGATGATCTTCGTGGATGAGGATATGGGGTTTTAATTTTCCACCGGACAGGCGAGCGAATTCAGCGGTACCCAAAGTACAAATGCGGACGGCCAAGTTACTAAAATTTGGCCGCCCGCTTGCTTTCTTTTTTACACGCCGTGCCGGTTCGCCAGCATGCTTTCAACCTGGACGCGCATAAAAGTATATTGACATTCATCTATTTGGTTGATATACTCAGTCATAGATGAATATCTATATTCACAAAAGTCTATGAACGAGGTGCTGACGATGAACTACTCACACGGGGAGTATGCCCTTATGTTCAAAGCGCTGGCCGACGAAACCCGCTTGAAAATTATCTGCCAGCTGCGCGGCGGTGAGGAACTTTGCGCCTGCAATATCCTGGAGAACCTGAGCATCACCCAGCCCACCCTTTCGCACCACATGAAAACGCTGACCGAGAGCGGCCTTGTGAACTGCCGAAAGGACGCCAACTGGATGCGCTACACCATCAACGGGCAGCGCCTGGATGAAATGCAGCAGTTTTTGGACGGACTTAAAAACGAAACAGGCGGCGCGCGCAGCACAGGCTGCGAAAGCTGAGGGGAAATGAGGAAACCAACATGCAAGTAATCAAAACCGCCTGGGATTTTTTTCAATCGCAAATTCTTGGCATGAAATGGCTGAACGATCTGATCGGCGCGGGTCTGTCGGCGCTGGGGCTGGACACCGGCGATTGGCTTGGCGGCGCCCTCCAGTTTTTCATCTACGACACCATTAAGATTTTCATTTTGCTCTCGGTGCTGATTTTTGGCATCTCCTACATCCAAAGCTATTTCCCGCCCGAGCGCTCGAAGCAGCTTTTGGGCCGCTTCAAAGGGATAGGGGCCAACATCATTGCCGCCCTGCTGGGCACAGTGACGCCCTTTTGTTCCTGTTCGTCCATTCCGCTGTTCATCGGCTTCACCAGCGCAGGCCTGCCGCTGGGGGTCACCTTTTCCTTCCTCATCTCATCCCCGATGGTGGACCTCGGCTCCCTGGTGCTGCTGATGAGCATCTTCGGCGCGCCTGTGGCCGTGGCCTATGTGGTGGTGGGATTGGTGCTGGCCGTTGTGGGTGGCACCCTCATCGAAAAGCTGCACATGGAAAAATATGTGGAGGAATACATCACGCGGGCGGGAAGTGTGGATATTGAATCGCCGAGCCTGACCCGCCACGACCGCCTGGTGTACGCCAAAGAGCAGATGCTGGAGACCATCAAAAAAGTGGGGCCGTATATCTTCGTGGGGGTGGGCATCGGGGCGTTGATCCACAACATCATCCCGGCGAACTTCATTCAAGCCGTGCTTGGGGAGAACAACCCCTTCTCGGTCATTATCGCCACGGTAATTGGCATTCCGATGTATGCGGACATCTTCGGCACCATCCCCATTGCCGAAGCCCTGTTTGCCAAGGGCGTGGGGCTGGGCACGGTGCTGTCCTTCATGATGGGGGTAACCACGCTGTCGCTGCCGTCCATGATCATGCTGCGCAAGGCGGTTAAGCCCAGGCTGCTGGCTCTTTTCATCGGTATCTGCACCCTGGGCATTATCATCATAGGCTACCTGTTCAACGCATTGCAGTTCCTATTCACATAACAGGAGGTACAGAAAATGGCATTGTTTGGAAAGAAAAAAGAGGCTCAAACCGAAAGCTGTTGCTGCGGCAGCGTCGACGCGAAAAGTATGGATGCGGCAGTGACCGCGCAAAAAGAGGGGGCCTCGGTGAAGGTGCTGGGCAGCGGGTGCAAAAAGTGCAACCAGCTGGAAGAAAACACAAAAGCCGCCCTTGCCCAGCTGGGCATGGACACTGCCGTCGACCATGTGACCGACTTTGCCCAAATCGCGGCCATGGGCGTGATGACCACCCCGGCCCTTGTGGTGGACGGCAAGGTGGTGGTGTACGGCAAGGTTGCCAGGACCGATGAAATCGTGGCGCTGCTGCAAAAAGCGCGGGGGTGATCGAAATCGGGATTGTCCGGTGTTTTTGCATTTAGCTTTGTGTCACGACAACTTTTCTGTGTTCTTCTCGCTTTTCATGTATGAGTTCAAATGCGCTGTGGGCTTCGCCTGCTCGTTCACGGCTATTTTTTTCATTATAGCTTTTATGCTAAATCGCTTTCTTATACAAGGAAGAATCAAGGGAGCATGTAAGCTGAAACAGAAATAAAAAGGGCGGATGGCTTTTTGCCATCCGCCTTTTTTATTTCTGTTTCAGCTTTGGCGCCATGGCTCCAGGTCACCGAGGATGTGCTTACAATCTGATTCGCGCGGCTACCTCCATGCACTGCTCGGCCAGGTACAGGGCGCGGTCGTCGGTGATGCGCGCCGCAGTGCTGCTAATGCTGAAAGCCGCCCCCATCCCGGCCGCCGAGGGCAGCGCCACCGCCACGCAGCGGATGCCGGGCTCGTTCTCCTCATCGTCCAGCGCCCAGCCGCGCCGGCGTACCGTGCTCAGCTGCTTTTCCAGGGCCTCGAAGCTCTGCACCGTAGCCGGGGTACGGTGTGTGTGGTCGCTTTGCTCCCATATCTGGCGCACCTGGGCGTGGGGCAGGGAGGCAAGGATGGCTTTGCCCACGGCGGTGCAGTACATTGGGATGCGCGCCCCAATGCGGCTGCCCATCGTCAGGGTGCCCGCCTCCGCCTTGTGCACATAGACCACCTCGGTGCCATCGCGCACCACCATGTGCACCGTTTCGCCCAGCCGGGCCGAAAGCTCGTCCAGGTAGGGCCGCGCAATCGTCACCACGTCCATCTTTCCCACCAGCCCGCTGCCGATCTCAAACAGCCTGAGGGTTGCCCGGTAGTTGCCGGTGTCCGGCGCCTGCCCGACGTAGCCCAGCTCTATCAGGTTGGACAAAATTCGGTGCGCGGTGCTTTTGGGCAGGCCGGTGGATTGCGCCAGGGTTTTCAGCTCTGCCCCCGCGCCGCCGCATTGGGCCAGAGCTTCTAACAGCGCAAAGCACCGCCGTATGCTCTGGATGCTGCCGCCGCTCTCTTTTTCCATGGGTACCTCCAAAATCTGTTGCTGCTATTGACAATCATAATACGGTCACTATAATGTAGTCAACAATAATGTGGAATAATATTCCACATTGTGAAATGGCGTCGATGCCGTTTCATCACTCTGGAAAGGCGGATTGCCCATGAATCCTGTTCTTGAAAAGCTGGAAAAGATTGGTATTGTTCCTGTCATCGCGATATCCGACGTGGAAAAGGCGGTTCCCCTGGCAAAGGCGCTGCTGGCCGGCGGCATACCCTGCGCCGAGGTGACCTTCCGCACGGCCGAGGGCGAGCAGGCCATCGCCCGGATTGCCCGGGAGGTGCCCGACATTCTGGTGGGCGCGGGCACGGTGCTCACTACCGAGCAGGTGGACAGGGCCATCGCGGCAGGCGCCCAATTTGTGGTGAGCCCGGGGTTTAATCCCACTGTGGTGGACTACTGCATCCAAAAGGGGATGCCGATCACCCCGGGCTGCGCCACCCCCTCCGAAATGGAGATGGCGATGGAACGCGGGCTGGAGGTGGTGAAGTTCTTTCCCGCCGAACAGGCCGGCGGCCTCGCCTACCTGAAGGCTGTGGCCGGCCCCTACCCCCGGCTGCGGTTCATGCCCACCGGGGGCGTCAACGCCGAAAACCTGAACGAGTACCTTGCCTTCGAGAAGGTGATTGCCTGCGGCGGAAGCTGGATGGTGAAAAAAGAGTTGATCGAGGCGGGGTGCTTTGAGGAGATCAGCGCGCTGTGCCGCGGCGCGGTGCAGCGCATGCTGGGGCTGGAGCTGGCCCACCTGGGCATCAATATGGCCTCGGCCCCGCAGGCTGCCCAGACGGCCAAATGCTTCGAGGACCTTTTCGGCTTCGCCGCCAGGGAGGGCAACTCATCCTGGTTTGCCGGGCGGGGCATCGAGGTGATGAAGACCCCCTACCTCGGGGAAAAAGGGCACATCGCCATCGGCACAAGCAGCGTGCTGCGGGCCCAGTATCACCTGGAGCGCAGTGGCGTTGCGTTTGACGAGAGTACGGCAAAAACCAATGCAGCCGGACGGAAAACAGCCATCTACCTGCGGAATGAGGTGGCCGGGTTCGCCCTGCACCTGGTGCAAAAATAAGGAAAAGGTGAGCATTATGAGTGTTGTTACATTTGGAGAGCTGATGCTGCGGCTGGCCCCCGAGGGTTACACCCGTTTTGTGCAGGCCAATAACCTCGTCGTCACCTACGGCGGCGGCGAGGCCAACGTGGCCGTGAGCCTGGCAAACTTTGGGGTGGACGTGGCCTTTGTAACCAAGCTTCCCCGCAACGACTTTGGCCAATCCGCTGTAAACAGCCTGCGCCAGTTCGGGGTGGATACCAGCAAAATTGTGCGCGGCGGCGCGCGCATTGGCATCTACTTCCTCGAAAAGGGGGCCTCCCAGCGCCCCTCCAAGGTTCTTTATGACCGTGCCGGCTCGGCCATTGCCACGGCGCAAAAAGAAGATTTCGACTGGGATAGTATCTTCGACGGCGCGAAATGGTTCCATTTCACCGGCATCACCCCGGCCCTGGGTGAAAACGTGGCGGCAATCTGTGAGGACGCCTGCAAGGCGGCCAAGGCCAGGGGGCTGACCGTCAGCTGTGATTTGAACTACCGCAAAAACCTGTGGAGCCGCGAGGAGGCAGGCCGGGTGATGGGCCGGCTGATGGAGTACGTGGACCTGTGCATCGCCAACGAGGAGGACGCCGCCGACGTGTTTGGCATCCATGCGCCCGACACCGACGTCACCGCCGGTGAGGTGAACCACGAGGGCTACAAGATGGTGGCAAAGCAGCTTGCCGACCGGTTCGACTTTGGCCGGGTGGCCATCACCCTGCGGGAGAGCCTCTCCGCCAACGACAACAACTGGGCGGCCATGCTATACGAGGGCGGGAACAGCTGGTTCTCCAAAAAATACCCGGTGCATATTGTGGACCGGGTGGGCGGCGGCGACAGCTTCGGCGCCGGGCTCATCTACGCCGCCTTGAACGGCTACGAGCCCCAGCAGGCGCTGGACTTCGCGGTGGCGGCCTCCTGCCTCAAGCACTCCATCGAAGGGGACTTCAACCACATGAGCGTGGAGGAAGTGCAGAAGCTGGCCGGCGGCGACGGCTCCGGCCGGGTGCAGCGGTAGTCAACAGTATGACGCGCCGCGTCTGTCTGATCTAAAAACACCTCTGGTGCTCGGTTTGACCGATGCGCCAGGGGTGTTTTGCTGCTGAACCCGGGCGGGGCAGCCCATGTGGCCTCGTGCCCTTTATTTTTTTGCGTGTCATGTTATACTGAAATGTAGAGCGTTGCCCGCAATCACGCGTCATAAGCATTGCCCCATGGAGGTTCCATGTATTATCTGCTCTCCGCCCTCATCGGTATCATCGTTGCGGTGATGATTGCCGTCAACGGGGAACTCACCGCCTGGTACGGGGTGTATCCCGCCACCGTCATCATCCATCTGGTGGGCCTTGTGCTGGTGCTGGTGCTGGTGGCAGCGCGCCGCCCGCGCCTGCGGCCCAGCTGCAAGCTGCCGTTTTACGCCTGGCTGGGCGGCGCCGTGGGGGTGGCCACCACGGTTTTCAACAACGCGGCCTTTGGGCACATCAGCGTGTCGGCCCTGCTGGCCCTGGGGCTGGTGGGGCAGACCGTCACCGCCCTGGCCTTCGACCACTGGGGCGTGCTGGGCACCCCGCGCCGGGCCTTCAACAAAAAGAAGCTGATCGGCTTCACCCTGGTTCTGGCCGGGGTGGCCGTGATGCTGTTTTAGGGGGAAGAAAATATGCTTGTCGCGATTATCATTTCTCTTTTGGCGGGCTTCACCAACGTGCTGGGCCGCACCCTGAACGCAAAGCTCACCGCCGCTACCAGCCAGCTTTGCGCCACCCTGATGAACTACGTCACCGGGCTGGTTGTCTCCGGCTTGATTCTGCTGGGCCTCTGGCAGCAGCTGCCGCCGGCCGCCGCCGAAGGGCTGCCGCCGCTCTGGATTCTGCTGGGCGGCGGGGCGCTGGGGGTGGCCACCGTCACCCTGCTGAACCTGACCACCCACCGCATCTCGGCCTTCTACCTCACGCTGCTCACCTTCGTGGGGCAGGTGTTCACCGGGGTGATCATCGACATCATCCTGACGAAAAGCTTCTCTTGGCAGAACCTGCTGGGAGGTGTGCTGGTGAGTGCCGGCCTTGCCGTGAACCTGGCCATCGACCGGCGGGACGGCAAGGGGGAGGTCGGCGCATGATACTGGAAACGCCACGTCTGCTGCTGCGGGAGGTGACCCCGGATGACCGGGACGACCTGGCCCTGATTTTGCAGGACGCCGAGACCATGACATACTACGAGCACCTCTTCACCGACGAAGAGGTGCTCGAATGGCTGGACAGGCAGATTGCCCGCTACGCCGCCGGCTTCGGCCTGTGGGCCGTGGCGCTGAAGGAGGGCGGCGGGATGATCGGCCAGTGCGGCCTGACCTGGCAGGATTGGGACGGCGATAAGGTGCTTGAGGTGGGCTACCTGCTGAACCGCGCCCACTGGCACCGGGGCTACGCCGCCGAAGCGGCCCGGGCCTGCCGGGATTACGCCTTTCAAAGCTTGGGAGCCGAGACGGTCTATTCCATCATCCGGGTGGGGAACATCGCTTCTATAAAGGTGGCACAGCGGAATGGCATGCGCAGGCTTGGCGGGCTGGTGAAGCATTACTACGGCATCGACATGCCCCACGAGGTGTGGGGCATCACCCGGCGGGAGGCTGGGTTTTAGTTGCCCGCTTCCTTCGCGGCCCGGCGCCGGTGCGTCCTTCGGGAGACGATCCCCGCCAGCCACTGCAACAGCAGGCCCAGAGCCATGCCGATGAGCACGCCGCCCATGTCGATGAGCACGTCGGTTACTTCGCCGCTGCGCCCGGCCACATGCAGCTGGTTGAACTCGTCCAGCACCCCGGTGAGCAGCCCCACCAGCAGCGGCCAGCCCAAAAAGGTGAAGGTGCGCGGGGTGTAGGCCCGCAGGGTCAGCATCAGCCACAGGCCCAGCAGGGCGTACTCGGCCAGATGGCCAAACTTGCGCACCACAAAGTCCGGGAGAGTGAGGCCAATGCCGGCGAGGAACTCGGTTACCGCGGCGCTGCGGGCGCCGCTGATGGTGCCGGACTGGCCCGAATTGATGAAGATGAAGATGATGCAGGCCACCGAGATACAGGTGAACAGCGCCCGCTTGACGAGCACCGACCGTGTGCCCGGTTTTGTCTTAGCCATAGAACCTCCGTTTGCCTTGCCCGGCGGGGGATGGGTGTAGATCTTTGTGGAAATCTAAATCATTTGCGTTTTGCGGAGCATGAGCCATAAGTATAGCACAGGATTGCCGCAAAACAACCGATTGCATTAGATACAACGAGGGTGCCGCGCGGATGCTTTCAGCGGACGCCAAAGACAGGAGGCTGGAACCATGGAGGATGTCCGGCGGCTGGTTCGCAGCCATCTTACCAAATATCCCGGCATGGAGGTGGACGATTGCCTCAAGCTGCTCTATCAGGGCGAGCTGGGCGGCGGCCACCTGATAGAGGACGAGGCCGCCTTTGCCGCGCGCCTTTCGGAGGAGCTGGCGACCCCCGGGCTGTTCACCGCCGCGCCCCCGGTGCCGGAGCCGGTGGGGGAGGGCCTTTGCCGGGTGCACCTGTCGGCCCTTGAAAGCGGGCCGGGTGTGCCGGTGCTTGCCCGGCTGTGCGCCCTGAGCGCCGCCCGGGCGAAGGGGCAGGGCAGTCCCGAGCGCCTCGCCGAAAAGCTGCGGGCCTTCGCCGCCATGGACGACGGCAGCCTGCCCTGGCCACAGGACACGGCCCGCCGCCGGGTGGAGGCCTACCTTGCCGAGGGCTGCCCGGCCCTGCACCACAGCGAGCGCTATCGGCGGCTGTACGCCCCCCATTACCGCCTGATGGACGCGGGGCAGGCCCTTTTTCTGTCGGTGTTTGCGGCGGTGGACCGGGCCATGGCCCGGCGGCCCCACGTGCTGGTGGGCATCGACGGGATGTGCGCCTCGGGCAAGAGCACCCTCGCGGACCTGCTGGCCCGGGTGTACGGCTGCGGGGTGGTGCGGGCCGACGATTTCTTTTTGCAGCCCCACCAGCGCAGCCCCGAGCGGCTGGCCGCCCCGGGCGGGAACATCGACTACGAGCGCCTTGCCCCGGTGGCCCGGCAGGCCGCCGAGGACCGGCCCTTCCGCTACCAGACCTACGACTGCGGCGAGGGGCGGCTGGGGGACTGGCGGGATATTCCGGCCGGGCCGCTCACCCTGCTGGAGGGGGCCTACTGCCTGCATCCGCAGGTGGCCGCCCCCTGCGACCTGCGAGTGTTCCTCTGGCAGGACGCCGACTGCCAGATGGCCCGGCTGCGCCGCCGCAGCCCCGATCTGGCCGAGCGCTTCCGGCAGGAGTGGATACCGATGGAGAACCGCTATTTTGCGGCCTTTGGCATCCGGGAGGGCTGTGATTTGGTGCTGGACACCACCGGGCTGGGCTGATCGTTTCCGCACCGCTGCGTGCCGTGGCATTCCAGAGCGAACCTAGGGCTAAGGATATGCGAAGCATGTTCGCGGCGGAATGCCACGGCATGCAGCGGCGCCACATTATACGCGCACACCACAAACCCGCCACCATGGCGGGTTTTTTGTTGCTTTTGTGGGTGATTCGTGGTATTCTTGGTTTTGGCGGGCAGCATGTTACTGTGGTAAAGTGATGAAGTGATGCTCGTCAAAAATGCGGCATGGAACTTGAGGAATAAAGTGTAGTGGAGGAATGTACGATATGGCAAAGAGAATAGCGATAGTGGGCAGCAGCGGCGGCAACCTGTATGCCCAGGGGGGGAACAACCCGGCCGTGCTGCTGGGGGAGATTTTCACCCAGGCTCAGTCCGCAGGCATCGAGGTGGCCTTTGTGGAGTTCATCGCGGCAAGCGCGTCGATGGACGGCATCTCGCAGGACGCGCAGGCACGGCTGTACACCCTGCAAAACGGCGCGGCCGCCCCGGGGCAGGCGGCTACCCTGGCCGAGGTGAACCTGCAGGCCGCTGCGGCTGACGCCCAGCTGGCAGCCAGCATAGCCGCCGGGGAGATTGACGGAATGATCACCCTCTCAAGCGACCCGAAAAATGTGAACGCCGAGAGCCTGAAAGCCGCCGCCGAAAAGCAGATTCCGGTGGTGGGCACCGGCGGCACCTCGATGTCGGCCGCGCAGGCCATGGGGGCGCGGGTGGTGAGCGCCTCGGGCACCACCGGCACCACCAGCCGCACCCGCGCCGTGGCCTTCATCGCCGCGCTGGCCGGGGAGTTCGGGCTGAAATACACCCCGGTGATCGGCAAGACCGGCGGGTCTGTGGCAGTGGGGGGCGGCCCCTGGAAGCGCATCAACTTTCGGGGCATCATGATGGCCTCCCTGCCCGGGTTTATCGCCATGGCGCTGATTCTTGCCATCAGCAAGATACCGGGCCTCAGCTTCCTCGAGACCGAGGTGTTCAGCACACTGATCTCGGTGCTGCCGGCCATCCTTGCGGCCATCGCGGCGAAGCAGATCTCTGGCATGGACGAGATGGGCATCGTGGCCGGCATCGTGGCGGGTATTCTCGCCAAGGACGGCGGTATCATCGGGGGCCTGGTGGCCGGTATCCTGGCCGGCGTGCTGGTGTATTACATCGCAACCTTCTGCTTTAAGCGCAAGGTGCCAGGCACCACGGTATCCATCGTGGCCGGGGGCCTGTCGGGCCTCGCGGCCGGCCTGGTGGGGATGTACCTTGTGGCGCCGGCGGCCCTCTGGCTGGGCGACGGCATCCGCTGGATCATCGACAGCGCCATTGCCCTGAGCCCGGCCCTTGCCGGCGCGGTGGCGGGCCTGCTGATCTGGCCGGCCATCATCGGCGGGGTGTACCACGCGGCCATCCTGCCTATTGTGCTGCTGGAGATGGAGACCGTGGGCCACAGCTTCCTTGGCGCCGTGGACATGACCGGTCTTGTGATGGTCTCGGCCGGCATCACGCTGGCCAACATCGTGATGCCCCGCACCTCGGGCGACCGTGCCGCCGCCATCCCGGGCTTTTTGATCAACATGGGCTTCGGCACCTTCGTGGAGGCGGCCTATCCCTACATGTTCTCCTCGAAGCTAGTGTTTGGCGGGGCGCTGCTGGCCTCCACGGTGTCCGGCGCGCTGGTGGGCATCCTTGGGGTGCGCGGCACGGCCTACGTGCCCAGCTTTTCGGCCCCGCCCATGGCCAACGAGGGCCACGCCTTCCAGTTTGCGCTGTGCATGTTTGTGGCGCTGGCGCTGGCCTTCCTCGTCACCTTCTTTGCCAATCTGGCCGCCCGCAAAAAGCAGCCGGAGGAACAGTGAGGCCATTGCCTCGCATCAGATAAAAGGCCCGCCATCCGTTCACAGGGTGGCGGGTCCTTCTTTGGGTGGGCTGTAGTCCTTCGGTGGATCTGTCTCGTGGTAGATGCGCACCGACAGGGCGGCCGAGGCCGCGTTTGCCAGCAGCAGTGCCCCGAGGCAGCCGGCCAGCACCGGCAGGGTGTCCACGGACGGGAAGATCCCGGTGAACAGGGCGGGCAAATCCAGAAACAGGGCGATCAATATCAGGGGAACCAGGCACATCAGAATGGCGGTGAACCGCGCCCGTGCCCGGGTGCCAAAGCCATAGAGAACCGGGCCGAACACCGCGCTGACCACCAGCGGAATCACCAGCCCATACCCGGTGGTGAGGAGTGTGCGGTGCAGGTTTATCCCGGCGCCGGTGGCAAGGCCGGTCAGCATCTCAAGCCCGAAGGCGAGCGCCGCCACGCAGATCAGCAGGGCAAGGTAGACCAGGTGGCGCGCGCCGACGATTGCGCTGCGCCGCACCGGCAGGGCCAGCGTATGGTTTTTCCAGCCGCAGCGGTCATCGCTCTCCTGCTGCCCGCAAAACACCCGGAAGGTGTAGACCAGCAGCATCGACGCCCCGAAGGAAAGGCGCCCCGGGCCCATCAGCAGCGCCTGCAGGAACAACAGGGCTGCCAGGGCGGGAAACTCCCAAAGGCACCGCCGGACGGTGTAGAACTCTTTCAGCAGCAGGCCCCTCATCACTATCCCTCCCGCCGCTTTTTAATATTCCCGGGTTTCATAGATGCGGGCAGAGAGGAACATCGACCCAATATACATGGCTACCGCCACCACCCCGGCCACCGCCGCCAGCAAGGGGATGTTCAGGCCGGAGAAGCGCTCCAGCAGCGCGGTCAGCTGCTTGGAAAACAGCACCGCGCCCAGGACGGGTATCATAGCCACGATCATGATGGCGTAGCGGGCCTTTTCCGCCCCCAGCTTGTACACGATTGGAGCGATGATGGAGTTGACGATTAAAAACAGCATCGTGCCGACACCGAGGATACCCAAGTTTTCCGGCAGCCAGCCCTCGGTGCCCCGCACCAGCGCCACAATGGCGGTGAGGCCGAAGGTGAAAGCCATGGTGGCCACCAGCAATAGCAGCAGGAACAGGTACCGCGCCCCCACAATGGTCACCCGCTTTACCGGTAGGCAGAGGGAGAAGGGCGCCCAGGTGGATTTTTCGTCGATGGAATACTGGCTGATGGAGATGACCAACAGGTACATCATCATCATCATCGAGACGTAGGTGGTGCCCAGTTCGGTGAATACGCTGAAAAATATGATAATAACCAGCATGATGGCGAAGTTTTTAAGATAGGCCCCAGCGGAATAGAACTCTTTCAGCAATAATCCCTTCATGGTTACACCCCCTTGATGGTCAGCAGCATGATGTCATCCACGGTGGCCTTGTCCACCACCATATTTTCGGCGGGGCGGAAGTCCTGCCGGTTGTCGATCAGCGCTTCGATGCCGTAGCCGGTGTCCCGCATGCCCTTCACATGGGCCTTGTCCACCGTCTCCCAGGTGGCGCGGTCGCAGCGCAGCATCCCGTAGTTGGCCAGCAGCAGGTCCTTCTCGGCGTTCAGCACGATTCTGCCTTGGTGGATGAACACCAGGTAGTCGGCCGCCTTCTCAATGTCGCTGGTGATGTGGCTGGAGAACAGGATGCTGTTGCCCTCGTCCCCGATGAACTCGAGGAATATGTCCAGAATCTCGTCCCGCACCACCGGGTCCAGCCCGCTGGTGGCCTCGTCCAGCACCAGCAGCTTCGGGTGGTGGGCCAGGGCGGCGGCCAGGCTCAGCTTCATCTTCATGCCCCGGGAGAAGGTTTTCAGGGTGCCCTTGCGCACCTTTTCGCTCAGGCCAAAGCGGCCCAGCATCTGGAAGAAATAGGCGCTGTCCCAGTTTTTGTAGATGTTGCCGAGGATCTTATCTATCTGGGGGGCGCGCAGCCAGTCGTGGAAGCTGATCTCGTCGAACACAACCCCCACGTCCTGGCGGGCGGCGGGGCCGTCGGTGATGTTGTCCCGCCCCATCAGGGTGATGGTGCCGGCGTCCCGGCGGGCCACGTCCAGAATGGCCTTGATGGTGGTGGTTTTGCCGGCGCCGTTCTCGCCCACAAAGCCCACAATGCTGCCGGCCGGCACGTTGAAGCTGACGTTGTCCAGCTTGAAGTTGGGATACTGCTTGCACAGGCCCTTGATCTCGATGTTGTTTGTCATTCCTCAGCCCTCGCTTTGGTAAAGTAAAGCCAGCAGCTCGGCCAGCTCATCTTGGGTGATGCCGGACGTTTTTGCCACGTCCACGGCTTTTGCCAGGTGGCCTTCTGCCACCCGCAGGCGTTCCTCCCGGAGGAATTCCGGGTTTTTGCTGGCCACAAAGCTGCCCTTGCCCGGGATGGTCTCGATGAAACCGTCCCGCTCCAGGTCTTCGTAGGCGCGCTTGGTGGTGATGACGCTGATGCGCAGGTCCCGGGCCAGCGCCCGGATGCTGGGCAGCGCGTCGCCGGATGCGAGCTGGCCGCCCAGGATCTGGCTTTTCACCTGCGCGGTGATCTGCTCATAGATGGGCCGGCCGTCGCTGTTGCTGATCAGGATATTCATGAGGGCCTCACTGTCAAAGAGTCGAATATCGTATATATACGCTATGTACAGTATATACACAGTATGCACAGCTGTCAATCCCTTTTTTTGAAAAAAGAGGGCATACCCCAAAATATGCAAAGATATGCCAAGGCAAACCCTGTAAACTGGCAATGGGAAGGCTTATGATAAGGGTGAAAAGCCCTATGCTTCTGGCGGGTATGTTGTGCAGGGTGGCGGAAGTTAGGCCAGCCGGGCAGGCAGCCAGTGTTCAGGAGCGCGGCTAGGGCTTAGGATATGCAGCGCATCCGCGTGGATGAATACTGGCTGACTGCCCGGCGGCGCTCCACCATTCTAAAATGAGGTGACTGCGATGCAATACGGCCACTTTGACAACGAAAACCGGGAGTACGTGATCGACCGGGTGGACACCCCCACCAGCTGGACCAACTACCTTGGCACCGAGGACCTGGTGGCCGTGGTGAACCAGACCGCCGGGGGCTACCTGTTCTACAAATCGGCGGAGTACCACCGCATCACCCGTTTCCGGGGCAACGCGGTGCCCAAGGACCGCCCGGGCCACTACATCTACATCCGGGACGACGAGACCGGCGACTACTGGAGCGTGAGCTGGCAGCCGGTGGCAAAGCCGCTAAAGGCGGCCGACTACCGCTGCCGGCACGGCCTGTCCTACTCGGTGTACAGCTGCGAGTACGGCGGCATCTACGCCGAGCAAACCCTGTTCATCCCCCGTGGCGAGGCGGTGGAGCTGTGGGATTTGAAGCTCGAGAACCGCAGCGGGCGGCCCCGGAAGCTTAGTGTTTTCTCCTATGCTGAGCTTAGCTTCCACCACATCGACATGGACAACCGCAACTTCCAGATGAGCCTGTACGCCGCCGGGGGCAGCTACGCCCAGGGGGTGATCCAGCAGGACCTGCACTACGAGGAGAACGGCCACCAGTATTTCGCGGCCGATTTTGAGCCCGACGGCTACGACACCGAACGGGACGCCTTCATCGGGGTGTGGAACACCGAGCAAAACCCCCTCGGGGTGGAGCGGGGCAGCCTTTCCTCCAGCGCCCAGACCGGCGGCAACCAGTGCGCCGCCCTGCACAAGCGCTTCGAGATGGCGGCCGGGGAAAGCTGTCGGGCCTGCTTTATGCTGGGCGAGGGCGACCGGGCCATCGGCCTGCGGGTGGAGGAGAAATTCGCCGCCCCCGAGGCCCGGGACGCCGCCTTTGCCGAGCTGGCGGCCTACTGGGCCGAAAAGCTGGCTGCCTTGCAGGTGAAAACCCCGAACGCGGACATGGACACCATGCTCAACTGCTGGAACCTCTACCAGAGCGAGGTGAACGTCAAGTTCAGCCGCTTTGCCAGCTTCATCGAGGTGGGCGGCCGCACCGGCCTGGGCTACCGGGACACCGCCCAGGACTCGATGTGCGTACCCCACTCAAACCCGGTGCGCTGCCGCGAGCGCATTTTGCAGCTGCTCAACGGCCTCACCAGCGAGGGCTACGGCCTGCACCTGTTCCAGCCCGAATGGTTCGAGCCGGAGGCCGAGCAGCAGAGCTTCCAAAGCCCCACCGTGATTCCCACGCCGGACCCGGCCTCGATCATCCATGGCCTTGACCATGCTTGCAGTGACGACGCCCTCTGGCTGATCCCGTCCATCACCGAGTACATCAAGGAGACCGGCGACTTCGACTTTGCAGACAGGCAGGTGAGCTACGCCGATGCCGGGGTGGACAGTGTCTACGACCACATGAAGACCATCCTTGAGTTCTCGGCCCGGATGGTGGGCATCCACGGCGTCTGCATGGGCCTGCGGGCCGACTGGAACGACTGCCTGAACCTGGGCGGCGGCGAGAGCGCCCTGGTGAGCTTTTTGCACCTCTGGGCGCTGAACAACTTCATCGGGCTGGCCCGCCGCCTTGGCCGGGACGCCGACGTGGAGCATTTCAGCGAGATGGCCCGGACCGTGAAGGACACCTGCAACACCCACCTGTGGGACGGCGAGTGGTTTTTACGGGGCTTCACCCGCACCGGGCGGCCCATTGGCACAAATGCCGACGCCGAGGGCAAAATCCATCTCGAAAGCAACGTCTGGGCGGTGATCTCCGGCGCGGCCGATGCCGAACATGGCGCCCGGGCGATGGACAGCGTGCGCGAGCACCTGGCCACCGAGTGGGGCATCGAGCTGAACGGCCCGGCCTACACCCGCCCCGACGACGACGTGGGCTTTGTCACCCGGGTGTACCCGGGCCTCAAGGAGAACGCCTCGATTTTCAGCCATCCGAACCCCTGGGCCTGGGCCGCCGAGTGCGCCCTTGGCCGGGGCGGGCGGGCGATGGAGCTCTACGACAGCCTCTGCCCCGCCGCCCAGAACGACAAGATCGAAACCCGCAAGGCCGAGCCTTACAGCTACTGTCAGTTCATCACTGGGCGCAGCCACATCGGCTTTGGCGAGGCTCATCACCCGTTCATGACCGGCAGCGGCGGCTGGAGCTACTTCGCCGCCACCCACAACATGCTGGGCATCCAGCCTGACTACGACGGCCTGATCGTCGACCCCTGCATCCCGCCCGAGTGGGACGGCTTCTCGGCCACCCGCCGCTTCCGCGGGGCCTTCTATGACATCACCGTGCAAAACCCGAACCATGTGAGCCGCGGGGTGAAAGCCCTGACCGTGGACGGCCGGCCCGTGGATGCCATCCCGCTGCTGCCCGAGGGCCAGCGCTGCGCGGTGGAAGTGGTGCTGGGCTGAAGATGTGCAAGGCTGGCGTTCGCACAGCCGGTGTTCCTCCACGCGGATGCGCTGCATATCCTAAGCCCTAGCCGCGCTCCAGAACACCGCCTGCACGAACGCCCGGGCAGCCGGTACGCCTCCTTTAAGAAAACACATTAACACCAAAAAACCAAACTAAGAGGTGAATCATGGTTAAATTTGGCACCGGCGGCTGGCGCGCCATTATTGGCGACGGCTTCACCAAAGCCAACCTGCAGCTGCTCACCACGGCCATCATTCGCAAGCTCAAGGACGACGGCCTGGCCGACGCCGGCTTTGTCATCGGCTACGACCGGCGCTTCCTCAGCGAGGAGGCCGCCCGCTGGGCCGCCGAGGTGGTGGCGGGGGAGGGGGTGCACTGCCGCATCATCAACCGGGCCAGCCCCACTCCGCTGATCATGTATGCCGTGAACCTCTACGGCATCCCCTACGGCATGGCCATCACGGCCAGCCACAACCCGGCCATCTACAACGGGGTGAAGGTGTTCATGAGCGGCGGCAGAGACGCCGACGAGGAGCTGACCGCCGAGTTTGAGGGCTACATCGGGGAGCTTGGCCCCGAGGATGTGCGCCTTGTGCCCTACGAGGATGCCCTTGCCGCCGGCACCATCGAGCTGGTGGACCCGATGAACCAGTACATCGACTCGATTCTTAAAACGGTGGACACCGAGGCCATCCGAAGCGCCGCGCTCTACGTGGCGATGGACCCGATGTTCGGCGTGTCCAAAACGGCGCTGCAAACCATCCTGCTCACCTGCCGCTGCGAGGTGGATATGATCCACGAACGGCGGGACGCCCTGTTCGGCGGGCGGCTGCCGGCCCCCAGCCAGGAGACCCTGGCCCCCCTGATCACCCACATGCGGGAGAACCACTGCGACATCGGTCTGGCCACCGACGGCGACGCCGACCGCCTTGGGGTGATCGACGACGAGGCCCAGTTCCTGCATCCCAACAAAATTTTGGTGCTGCTTTACTACTACCTGCTGAAATACAAGGGCTGGCGGGGCGCCGCGGTACGCAACCTGGCAACCACCCACCTGCTGGACAGGATTGCCGAAGACTTTGGCGAGACCTGCTACGAGGTGCCGGTGGGCTTCAAGTATGTCAGCAGCAAGATGGTGGAGACCGGGGCCATCATTGGAGGCGAGAGCAGCGGGGGCCTGACGGTGCGCGGCCACATCCAGGGCAAGGACGGCATCTACGCCGGCACTCTGTTGGTGGAGATGCTGGCCAAGAGCGGCCGCAAGCTCAGCGACCTGTGGCGGGACATCGAGGAAAAGTACGGCCGCTGCGAAATGGTGGAGCGGGACTACCACTTCACCGAGGAGAAGAAGGCCGAAATGTACCGCACCCTGCTTGCGGACAAGCTGCTGCCCGAATTCCCCCACGAGGTGGACCATGTGAGCTATCTGGACGGCTGCAAGGTCTACTTCAAAAACGGCGGCTGGGTGATTGCACGCTTCTCCGGTACCGAGCCGCTGCTGCGCATCTTTGCCGAGATGGACAGCCAATGGGAGGCCAGCCTTGCGGCCGACACGCTGGAGCACTTTCTGGGGTTATAAGCAAAGTGAATAATGGCCGCGCCCCCGTGTGCCGTGGCATTCCTCCGCTCACATGCTTCGCATATCCTTAGCCCTAGGTTCGCTCCGGAATGCCCCGGCCCACGGCGTCGCTACCCTTTGATTACATACCAAGGCGGGCGTCTCAGCGCCCGTCTTTCTGTTTCTCCAGCATTCTACATATTATGGTATACTTGTGGGGATATAATACGGAAGGAGGCGGCCTTTTGGAGCCTGATAAAATCGGCGCTGAACCGAAAAGCGGCGGCCGTGTTTCCCTGAAATGGAGCCTTGTGCTGCTGATTCTCATCTGCTGGGTGCTGCCCCTGACCGTGACAGTGGCGGTCAGCGGATACCAGTCGGTGCGCAGCACCCGCGAGCGGGTGGCCGACATCGTCACCGCCAGCGTGGAGAACACCATGGGCCTGGCCGTGCGGGACTTGAACACCGCCGTCAACGAGGCGCTCAGCGTCAGCTATGTGCCCACGGTGCGGCAGGCCTACATGAACTACCAATCCACCGGCAACAAGGTGAGCCTGATGACCACCACCCGCACCTTCCTCGGGCAGAAATACTACCGCAGCCAGATGGTCCGGGCGGCCTATGTGGTCTACCCCGAGCTGGCCGTGGACGACACCATCCTGGCGTACAACCAGGACGCCTACAGCTGGTCCGAGGCGGCCCGGTTCTACGAAACCGGCCTGTACGACGAAATCAGCGCGTTGATGGGGGAACTGGATACCGGCATCGCCTTCCGCTACGAGAACGGCCGGCTGTACCTTGCCCGGCTGCTCAGCCTGCAAGAACGCAGCTTCAGCCCCTACGCGGCCCTGGTGGAGGACATCGACCTGACCCAGCTGTTCGATGGGGTGCATCGCCTGCCCTATGTCACCTTTGCCTCGGTGACGGTGGGCGGCTGCGAGATTCTCATCGAGGATGAGGGCCAGGCAGCCGGGGCTGATCCGGTTGCCAAAAGCGGCCGGAGCAGCGATATTGAGGTGATGGAGGGCGTCCTTCCCGGCGAACGGTTCGAGCTTTCCTACCGCCTCACCGCCGACCTGCGGCCCCTGACGGAACAGATGAGCAACCCGCTGGGGGTGCTGCTGTGGATCGCGCTGTTCAGCCTGGGGCTGATGATGGTGGTGGTGACCTTCTTCATGCGGCGGATCAGCCGGCCCATCAATATTCTCAGCCGCTTTGCCGGGCAGATCGAGCGGGGTGATTTTGGCGCCCAAACTGATATCGAAAAGCTTGGCAACACCGAGTTTGTCACCCTCGGCCAGCGGATGAATGCCATGAGCGCCCGGCTGGAGCACCAGTTCGAGCACATCTACCGGGAGGAGCTGGCCCTGCGGGACGCCCGCATCAAGGCGCTGCAAAGCCAGATTAACCCCCACTTCCTCGGCAACACCCTCGAGACCATCAACTGGGAGGCGCGCCTGGCCGGCAACGAAAAGGTGAGCCGGATGCTGGAGGCGCTGTCCACCATGATGGGCGCCACCCTGGACCGCAGCCACCGCCCGCTGGTGCACCTGTCGGAGGAACTGGCCTACGTGAACGCCTACCTGCTGATCATCGGCGAACGACTGGGCAAGCGGCTGAGCGTGGTGAAGGAGATTGACGAGAGCCTGCTGGACTGGATGGTGCCGCGCCTGGTGCTGCAGCCCATCGTGGAGAATGCCATCGAGCACGGGGTGAGCGGCCGCCAAAGTGGGCGCATTGTGATCCGGGTGATCCGCCGGGCCGGGGACTGGATGAGCCTTGAGGTGGAGAACGACGGCCTGATGCCCCCGGAAAACGAGCGCCGGGTGCGAGAACTGCTGGAGAGTGAGACCGAGCCCGAAGGGGTTAATTCCTACAATATCGGCATCCGCAACGTACACCAGCGGCTGCGCCTGCTCTACGGCCCGGGGGGCGGCCTTTCCGTCACAAACACCAAAAACGGAACCACCCTTTCGGCAATGTGCATACAGGAGCATCAAATACACCAAATCGAGTCAAGTTAAGGCAAGTCCGGTCATGGCAAAGGCCGGGTTGTTTTGGGTAAGATGAAGGTACAAACTGGTGCCGCTGTATCCGGGCGCCGGTTAGGATACAAACAACACGGAGAAACCATGACAACTGGAGGTAAGACATGAAAAGGAAATTTGCACTGCTCTTGGCTTTGGTGATGTGTATTGGCTTATTGGCCGCCTGCGGCGGCGACAGCGGCTCGTCTGCTCCCGCCAGCACCGGGGGAGACAATCCCGCTCCCTCCGATAACCCGGTGGAGCTGACCGTGGTCACCTCCTACGGCCAGGAGGACGGCAACCGCGGCATCTATGAGGAAAGCTACAAGGCCTGGGAGGCCGCCACCGGCAACACCGTGCACGATTCCTCATCCATGTCCAACGAGGAGTGGAAGGCCCAGGTGCTGAGTGACTTCGAGGCCGGCAGCGAGCCCGACGTGCTGTTCTACTTTGCCTTTGCCGACGGCGACCCGCTGGTGAACGGCGGCAAGGTGGTGCCGATCGACGAGATTCGCGCCGAGTTCCCCGACTATGCCTCCAACATGGATGACGCCAGAATCCCGGCCTCCACTGCCGACGGGAAAAAATACGTGGTGCCCACCACGGGCATCTGGGAGGGGCTGTTTTGTAACAATGTGGTGCTGGCCGAAGCCGGCGTAACAGCGCCCACCGTGGATACCACCTGGGATGAGTTTTTGGAGATGTGCCAGAAGGTGAAGGACGCGGGCTATACCCCGATTGCGGTATCCCTGGCCAGCGTTCCCCATTATTGGTTCGAGTTCCTGATTATGAACAAGGGCGGCTTTGCTGACCACCTGCAGATGCCCACAGAGTCCGAGGCTGCCCGCACCGCCTGGATAGAGGGTCTGGAAGGGTTCAGGCAGCTGTATGAGCTGGGCTACCTCCCCGACAACACGCTCACCAACACCGATGATGAGGCCGTTTTGATGATGGCCGAGGATAAGGCTGCCTTCCTGATTGACGGAAGCTGGAAGGTGGGCTGGTTCAAAAGCAACGCAAACTCTGACAACTATTCGGTCACCTATGTGCCCGGCAACAGCGTGCGTTCGGCGGACGAAATCATCGGCGGCGCCTCCATGGGCTACATGATTACCCGCAAGGCCTGGGATGACCCCGACAAGCGCGCCGCCGCCGTCAGCTTCATCGAGCATATGACCAGCGACGACGTGGTGAGCCGGATGAGCGCCAACAACCTGGGCACCAACGCCCTGAAGAACAGTCCGGCCATTACAGACTTCCCGGACAAGATCAGCGAGACGGCCTACCAGATGGCCACCGGCGCTGCAAAGCAGAGTGGTGCTGTGCAGGACTTGGCCGCTGTAGACGCCCGAAACGAGTTGTTCACCAACGACATCCCGCAGATTGCGGCCGGCCAGATGACCGCCGAGGAAGCCGTGGATAAGTTCATCGCAGCCTACAACGGCTAAAACGCAGCCAACGGCCGGGGAGTGAGAGATCGCTCTCCGGCCATTTTAAAAAAGATGAGGAGTGCCAGCCGGGTTGGACACCCGGCGGTGTCCGGCACCATTTTTGGAGGCGAACCGATGAAAAACCATAACTCGATGATCTTCAAAAAGAAGGGGCCGCTGCTGCTGTTCCTGGTGCCGGCCTTCGCCTTCCTGGCGGTGTACCTGTTCTATCCCTTTGTGCTGAACATTTGGAACAGCTTCCAGGACATCGGGGGCCTGGGCCAGGCTCCCGCCGGCATGAACGACCCCTGGTACAAAAACTACACCGATATGGCCACCGACCCGGTGATGCACACCGCCATTTTGAATACACTGCTGATCATGCTGTGCACCATCCTGTTCCAGGTGGGCATCGCGCTGGTTCTGGCCCTGATGGTGGACGGCATCCGCGTGGGCAACCAGTTTTTCCGCACCGTCTACTTTTTCCCGATCATCATCTCGGCCACCGCCCTTGGGCTGATGTTCAACATGGTGTTCCTGTACGACGGCGGCATGGTCAATGAGCTGCTGCACAGCATGGGGCTGATCTCGAAAAATATCGACTGGAAGGACCAGAGCCACTGGTTCTTCACGATGACCGCCCCGGTGATGTGGCAGTACGTGGGCTTCTACTTCGTCATCATCGTCACCGGACTCAACAACATCTCGCCCGACATTTACGAGGCGGCCGAGATTGACGGTGCC
The DNA here is from genome assembly GCA_030266915.1 of Ruminococcaceae bacterium OttesenSCG-928-D13. Lineage (GTDB taxonomy): Bacteria > Bacillota > Clostridia > Oscillospirales > Ruminococcaceae > JAAYCI01. The sequence continues at coordinate 71,281 of JAJDIZ010000001.1, forward strand.
TCGGCCATGCAGCGCATTTTCCGCATCAAGCTGCCGCTGCTGCACAACACCCTGATGACCTGCCTTGTGCTGGCCATCACCGGCGCACTCAAGGTGTTTGACCTGCCCTGGACCATGTTCCCCAACGGCATTCCGCTGAACGCCAGCTGGCTGACCGGCACCTACATGTACAAGCAGACCCTGGGCGGCGCCCAGAACGTGGACTATGGCTCGGCCATTTCAATTCTGATTGTGGTGCTCGGGGTGGTCATCAGCCAGGTGGCCAACGCCATTTTCAAAGAGAAGGATTACTGAGGGGAGGCGCGAAACATGACAACCAGCCCGCTGGTGAAAAAACAGCGCAACCCTGTGCGGGCGGCGCTGAGCAAGATAGTCATCTACATTGTTTTGGGGCTGTGGGCCGCCACCACCATCTTTCCCTTTTTGTGGGTGCTGGGCAACTCGTTCAAGGAGCGGAAGTTCATTCTGTCTGAGACCTTTGCCATCCCAACCGGGGATATGTTCACCACCAGCAACTACCAGACAGCCTTCGACCGCATCCCGATTTTCACGGCCTACCGCAACAGCCTTGTTATCTCGGGCGCGGTGACGGTGTTTGTCATCATCATTGCCGGGCTGTGCGCCTACGGCCTTGCCCGGTACAGCTTCAAGGGGCGCCGCCTGCTGCACTCCATCGTGCTGGCCGCCATGATGTTCCCGGCCTTCGCCACAATCATCCCGGTGTACCGCATGGAGTTCCAGTGGGGCATCGCCAACACCCACAGCCTGCCCCTCACCTGGCTTTCAATTATTTTGCCCCAGGTGGCCGGCAACATCAGCTTCGCGGTCATTGTGCTGATGGGCTACATTCGCAGCCTGCCCATAGACCTGGAGGAGGCCGCCTTCCTCGAGGGCTATGGGGTCACCCGCATCTTCTTCCGCATCATCATGCCACTGGCCCGGCCAAGCTTCGCCACGGTGGGTATCTTCACCTTCCTGTGGAGTTACAACGACCTGTTCACCCAGCTGTTCTTTTTGCGCTACGAGAAGTTCTATTCCATCACCCGCCTGCTGAACATGATTTCCAGCCAGGAGGGCACCAACTACGGCCTGCTGTGCTCGGCCGTGGTGCTGGTGGTGGTGCCGGTGCTGATTGTCTACATCCTGTTGCAGAAGAACATTGTGAAAGGCCTCACCGCCGGGGCGATAAAGGGCTAGTTCTTTTATTGTATCCGATTCCACAGAGGCAGCAGCATCGAGGGGCAGGGCTTTCCAGAGCGAACCTAGGGCTAAGGATGTGCAACGCACGTTCGCGGCGGAAAGACCTGACACTCGATGTTGCGGACCTGGAGCTTTCAGCCCTCCTGATGGAGGGCTTTTTTCTTGACGCATCCCAGCCGGGACAGTACAATTGACTAAGATGTTTTCGCGCAAGTCCAAGTGGGGTGAAAGGTGTACAAAGCGGTCATTGTGGATGACGAGGAGGTCATCGTTGCGGGGCTTTCAAAGCTGCTGCCCTGGGAGAAGTATGGCTGCCGGGTGGTCGGCACCGCCGGCGGGGGCCTCGAGGCGCTGGCTTTGGTGCGCGAGCAGCACCCCCACATCCTGTTTACCGATATCCGCATGCCCGGCATGGACGGCCTGGCCCTGATTGCGGCCTTGCGCAGCGAGTTCCCCGAAATGCAGGTGACCATCCTCTCGGGCTACCCGGAGTTTGACTACGCCCAGCGGGCCATCCGCCTTGGGGTGACAAGTTACATCCTCAAGCCCAGCAGGATGCAGGAGCTGGAGGAGGCGCTCGCCCAGATGGTGGCCCGGCTGGATGCGGCCGAAGTGCCGGGGGAGAACGCGCCGGATGAAATGACGCCGCCTGCCGGGGATGCCGAAGGTGCCCCTGCGCCCCTGCCGGCCGGCCCCGCTTCCCCGGAGGACACCGCCGGCAATTTCATCATCAAAAACGCCATCCAGTACATTGAGGCCCACTACGCCGAGAAGCTCAGCCTGCCCCAGGTGGCCGAGCAGGTCTATGTCAGCCAGTGGCACCTCTCGAAGCTGATCGCCCGCAACACCGGGCAGAGCTTCTCCGACCTGCTGAACGGGGTGCGCATCGCCCGGGCCAAGGAGCTGCTCGAAGACCCGGCCCTGAGAATCTGGGAGATAAGCGAGCAAGTGGGCTTCTCCGATGTGACCCACTTCTCACGCATTTTCAAAAAGCTGGAAAACCAGAGCGCCAATGAGTACCGCAACCGCCTTTCGGGCGGATAAGACGGGATGGAAGCAATCACACGGGTAGCCGCTTTTTTGGCGGCTGCTTTTTGCTGTGAAAAAATGTGAAAGTGCGGTGAAAAAGATTGCATGGTGACAGCCTGTCAGCTATACTTAGTGACAGATTGTCACCCGGAGGTAAACATGCCGACTGAGCGTTTCCTGAACCTGCCCGCCGAAAAGCGGGAGCGCGTTTTGCGCGCAGCCGTGGAAGAAATGGCCCGCGTGCCTTTTTCTGAGGTCTCCATCAACCGCATCATCCAGGCCGCGGGCATCGCCCGCGGCAGCTTCTACCAGTACTTTGAGGACAAGAACGACCTGCTGGAGCACATCATGGCGGGCTACCAGGCCGACATCGAGGCCGCCGCCCGCAAAAGCCTTGCGGCCACCGGCGGGAATATCTTCACGGCGGTGCAGGACGTGCTGGGTTTCGTGGTCGCCTTCGGCACCAAGCCCGAAAACTATGATTTCTGCCGCAACGTCTTCTCCTCGGCCATGCCCTGCGCCGAGGAGCGGTTCGCCTTTTTAAAGATGAATGCCCAAACGATGGCGCGGCAGTTCACCGCGTCTGTGGATGTTTCCGGCCTGCGGGACGGCAGCGAGGAAAACCTGGTGCTGCTGATGAAGGTGCTGAGCGCCCTGATGCGGGACACCCTGCTGCGGGTGCTGAAATACCCGGAGAAAAAGGACCAGCTCAGGGCAGATTTTGAGGCCGAGCTGGACGTTGTGCGGTACGGCGTGCTGAAAAAGGAGGGCCTGTGATGTCTTCCTTCAGTGTTAGAAAACCTTTGACCGTTTTTGTGGCGGTGATCGCCATCATCGTGCTGGGCGTGGTGGCCTTCACCAACATGACGCCCGATCTGCTGCCCAACCTTGACCTACCTTACGTGGTGGTGGTGACGCCCTATCCCGGTTCCACCCCGGAAAAAACCGAGCAGAGTGTGACAAAGCCGCTGGAACAGGCGATGGCCAGCCTTGAGAACATCGTCAACATCAATTCCAGCTCCAGCGCCAATGCCTCCACCATCATCCTTGAGTTCAACGAGGATGTGAACATGGACACGGTGACCGTGGACATCCTGCAGGCGGTGCAGCAGGTGGAGGGCGGCTGGGATGACATGGTGGGCAGCCCGGTGATCATGAAGATCAACCCCAGCATGCTGCCGGTGATGGTGGCCGCCGTGGAGATGGAGGGCATGGACACGGTGGAGCTGTCCACCCTGATGAAGAACGACCTGACCAACAAGCTCGAGGGCATCGACGGGGTGGCCAGTGTCAATGTCAGCGGGGTGATCAGCGAAGAGGTGCGGGTGGTGCTGAGCCAGACCCGCCTGGATGAACTGAACCGCAAGATCGAGAAGGCGATTCTCAAGCAGTTCGAGGAGCCGGAGCAGGAGCTGGAGGACGCCAAAAAGGAGCTGGAGAACACTGGCGGCAGCGTGTCGCTGGGCGGCCTCGGCGGGGACACCGCCGCCAGCACCGACGGCCTGGCCGACATGGCCGGCAGCCTGCAGGACGGCCTTGCCGACGCGAAGAAGGAGATCGAAAGCCAGCTGAAAAGCCTGAAAAGCCAGCGCAAGCAGCTGAACGAGGGCATCCAGCAGCTGACCGCCGCCAAGGAAGGGCTGGCCGAGCTGGAGGCGGCTATCGCGGGGCTGTCGGTTTTGGAGTCGACCTACTCGGCACTGGCGGCGGAATACACCCCGATGTACGTTAACGCCCAGGTTGCGGCCACCGCTGCCGGGCAAAGCTGGGACCAGCTGACCGACGAGGAGAAACTGGTGTACCTTGCGGCCCAGGACGCCGGGGCCTTCTATGCCACCAAGGCGGTGGCGGATGTGCAGATGGCGATGCTGGGCATGGATAACTTTGTGCCGGGCGATGCGGCGGACCCGAGCGCGTACCTTGTCACGCTGGGGGCGCTGGGCACCGCCCGGGCGACGGCCGAGGCCACCCTGGCCACCACCTACGACATGGTGGCCGCCATACTGGACCAGATGGGCTACCCGGTGACCCGCGACGCCGCCGGCAAGGTGGATTCGGCCTCCCTGCACAGCCAGCTGGACGCCGCCCTGGCGGACCTTGCCTCCGCGAAGCAGACCCTCAAAGCCACCATCGACGGCCTGGAGCAGCTGCTTGAGATGATCAACCAGGGCAGCGTGGGCATCAGTGACGTGGCGAACCAGATGGAGGGCCTGCTGGATTTCGACATGAGCGGCCTGGCCGACATGGCCAACATGATGGTGGACGCCCAGGTGCAGAGCGGCCTTTCCCAGGTGGAGAGCGGCCTGAAACAACTGGAAACCGCGAAGGAGAGCGCCCTCAAGCAGGCCAACCTGCACAACATCCTCACGCTCAGCACCCTGTCCCAGCTGCTCACCGCCCAGAATTTCAGCATGCCGGCCGGCTATGTCAGTGATGACGGCACCGATATCCTGGTCAGCGTGGGGGATGACATAGACAGCGTTGAAGCCCTTGCCGACGTGATCCTGATCGACCTGGGCCTCGACGGGCTGGACCCGGTTCACCTCTCCGACGTGGCCGACGTTTACATGGAGGACGACCGGGAGGACGTTTACGCCAAAATCAACGGCAGCGACGGCGTGCTGCTCACCTTCTCGAAGCAGAGCACCTACGCCACCGCCACCGTGTCTGACAATATCCGCGCGCGGTTCGAGCAGCTGTCGGGCGAGTATGAGGGCCTGCACTTCTACAACCTGATGGACCAGGGCGACTACATCTACCTTGTGGTTAACTCCATCATCGAAAACCTGCTCTGGGGCGCGCTGTTTGCGATCATCATCCTGTTCTTGTTCCTCAAGGACATCCGCCCCACCTTCATCACCCTGTGTTCCATTCCCATCAGCGTTATCTTTGCCATTGCGCTGATGTATTTCTCGGGGGTCACCATCAACATCATCTCGATGAGCGGCCTTGCCGTGGCGGTGGGCATGCTGGTGGACAACAGCGTTGTGGTCATCGAGAACGTGTTCCGCCTGCGGGCCCTTGGGGCCTCGCCGGTGAAGGCGGCGGTCAGCGGCGCCACCCAGGTGGCCGGGGCCATCATCTCGTCCACCCTCACCACGGTGTGCGTGTTCCTGCCCATCGTCTTTGTGGAGGGCCTCACCCGCCAGCTGTTCACCGACCTGGCCCTCACCCTGGGCTACAGCCTGGTGGCCAGCCTGATTGTGGCGCTGACCCTGGTGCCGGCCATGTCCAGCGGGATGATGAAGGGCTACAAAGAAAAAGAGAGCAAGCTGCTGGACCGGTTGCTTGTGTTCTACCGCAAAACCCTGAAGGGCGCCCTGAACCACAAGGTCCTGGTGCTGGCTGGCAGCGTGGTGCTGCTGGTGGCCAGCGTGGCGCTGGTGCTGATGCGTGGCTTCACCTTCATGCCCAGCATGGAGATGGGGCAGCTCACGGTTTCGGTGTCGATGGACAAGGAGGCCACCCGCGAGGAGACTGTGGAGATGACCGATGAGGTTGTGCGTCGCATCAGCGCCATCGAAGGGGTGGAGACCACCGGCGCCATGCTGAACAGCGGCGGCGGGCTGATGGGCGGCATGATGGGCGGCGGAGGCGGGAGCGGCAGCGCCATCTACGTGCTGCTGGACGAAAGCCACCAGACCAACTCCGGCGCCGTTGCCCAGGCCATCAACGATGCCACGGCGGACTTGGACGCCGAGGTGAGCGCCTCCGCCTCCTCGGGCATGTCGCTGGACGCCCTGTCCGGGTCTGGCGTGTCGGTGGACCTTTACGGCAACGACCTGGACCAGCTACAGGATACCGCAAAGGACCTGGCAAAGGTGCTTGAAAGCCTGGACGGCGTCAGCGGGGTGAGTGACGGCATCGGTGAGGTGAGCCCCGAGCTGCGCTTTGTGGTGAACAAGGACAAGGCGATGGCCCACGGCCTCACCACGGCCCAGGTGTACATGGAGATCACCCAGGCGCTGGCCACCGAGCAAAGCGCCACCAGCATCATGATGGAGAACAACGAGTACGACGTGATTGTGGTGAAAAGCGGCGACACCGCCCGCACCTCCCAGTTCATCCGGGACTACAGCTTCACCGTGACGGGGCAAGACGGCGAGGAGGAGACGGTGTGGTTGCGCAACATCGCCGACATTGTGGAGGGCGAGAGCAAAACCAGCATCAGCCGCCACAACCAGCGCCGCACCCTGACGGTGACGGCCACCATCGCCGCGGGCGACAACGTCACCCTGGTGGCGAATGACATCCAGCGGGCGATGGACGCCTACGACCTGCCCGCCGGGATGAGCTACGAATACTCCGGCGAGAACGAGAGTATCCTCGAGGCCTTCGAGCAGCTGGTGCAGATGCTGCTGCTGGGCGTGCTGCTGGTATACCTGATCATGGTGGCCCAGTTCCAAAGCCTGAAAAGCCCGTTCATTGTTATGTTCACGATTCCGCTGGCCTTCACGGGCGGATTTTTGGCCCTGCTGATTGTCGGCATGGAGCTGAGCGTCATCTCCCTGATTGGCTTTGTGATGCTGGTGGGCATTGTGGTGAACAACGGCATCGTGCTGGTGGACTACATAAACCAGCTGCGGCTGGAGGGCGCCGGGCGGCGGGATGCCATCGAGGAGGCGGGCGTCACCCGCATGCGGCCCATCCTGATGACCTCGATCACCACCATTCTCGGGCTGATTGTGATGGCGCTGGGGGTGGGCATGGGTGCCGAGCTGATGCAGCCCATCGCCATCACCTGCATCGGCGGCCTGCTGTACGCCACCATCATGACCTTGTATGTGGTGCCGGTGATGTACGACATCTTCAACAAAAAGGAGCTGCGCAAGCTGGACGAGGAAGACCTGGAGATCACCGACGAATAGGGCACGAAGCTTATAAAAACCCCCGTGGCCTCTGGCCACGGGGGTTTTGCTGCCGCGCTCAGGCGGGGTTGGTTTTGCTCACAATGTTGCCGAAGCGTTTCTGCATCACCGGGGTGAACATCTCGTCGGTGGCGTCGGTGCTGATATAGAAGCTGTCCTCCTCGATGCCCCGGAACACGCTGGGCACAACCACGTCGATTTTCTCGCCGCCCTGGATGAATTTATGCAGCATCGTGGTATTTTTTTTGTAGGCGGCGCTCTCGTAGTAGGGGTCGCCGTCTTGGGCGTAGCGCTGCGGCCGGTGGCGCTCGCAGTTGTCCAGGTCGGTCTTCACATAGCCGGGGCAGAAGACGCTCAGGCCGATGTTGTTGTCCGGCAGGGCCTTCAGATCCATCAGGGCGGCCTCCGAGGCCGCCACCACCGCCGCCTTGCTGGCGTTGTAGGCTGACATGGTGCGGGCGGTGGTCAGCCCGGCAACCGAGGCGACGTTCACGATGTGGCAGGGGGTGCCCTGCTTTTGCATCACCGGAATGGCCTCGCGCATGCCGTAGAACACGCTCAGCACGTTGGCGTCCAGCATCCAGCGCAGGTCCCGCACCGGCATCTCCCACACCCGGCCGATGTAGTAGACCCCGGCGTTGTTGAACATCAGGTCCAGCGTGCCGAAGCTGTCCACCGCCAGCTTCACCAGCTTCTGCATCTCCTCGTAGAGGGAGACGTCAGCCTCGAGGGTGGCCACCTCGGCGCCGAAGGCGCGCACCGCCTCGGCCGCCTTTTGCAGGTCGGCGCCGTCGATGTCGTTCATCACGACCTTCATCTCCCGCCGGGCGCACTCCTTGGCAAACTCGAGGCCAAAGCCATTGGCGGCCCCGGTGATTACGGCGGTTTTTCCTTTGAACGCTCTCATCTGGCGGCTCTCCTTGGCAGAGTGAAATCAGGCCCCGACGAAGGGCTCGGCGTCGCGCTTTTCCACAAAGGCGGTCATGGCGTTCCGCTGGTCCTTGGTCTCAAAGCAGCCGGCGAACCACGGAATCTCCGAGGCGGCGGCCTCGGCAAGGCCCAGCACCGCGCCGCCGTTGATGGCGGCCTTGGCCGCCCGCACGGCCAGGGGGGCGTTTTTGGCGATGGCCCGGGCGGTGTTCATCACCTTGTCCATCAGCTCCTCGGGCGGGTACACGGCGTTCACAAGGCCCAGGGCCAGCGCCTCGGGTGCCTTGATGCGCCCGGCGGTGTACACCAGCTCCTTGGCCTTGCCCACCCCGATGGCCCGCACCATCCGCTGCATGCCGCCGAAGCCCGGCGGGATGCCGAGGCCCACCTCGGGGAAGGCGAAGGAGGCCTTCTCGCTGGCAATGCGGAAATCGCAGGCCAGGGCCAGCTCGCAGCCGCCGCCCAGGGCAAAGCCGTTCACCGCGGCAATCACCGGGCAGGGGAAGCCCTCAAGTTTGTCCATCACCACCATGCCGGCGGAGCTGAACTGCTCGGCCCCGGCGGGGGAGAGGTCCCGCATCTCGGCGATGTCGGCCCCGGCCACGAATGCTTTTTCGCCTCCGCCGGTGACGATCAGGCAGCGGGGCGGGTTTTTGGCGGCCTCGTCCAGCAGGCTGTCCAGCTCGGCCAGCACGGCGCTGTTCAGCGCGTTCAGGGCCTTGGGCCGGTCAACCGTTAAAACAGCGATCTCATCCTTCACTTCATAGCGTACGAATTCCATGTTCTTCCTCCTGTTTTGCGCAGCTCGCAGGGCGCGCATTATGTAGAAGGTGCCGGGCTTTTGTCCGGCACCTTCGGTACTATAAACCGTGCTTTCAGCCCACCGACACCGATTCCTCGAACACCTTGCGGGCCTCTTTCACCAGGTCCGGGTTCTGGCTCAGCTCAATGGCGGTGCAGGCGAAGCCCTCCACCACCTTGAGGATGTTCTCCTTGGCTTCGGGGCCGTTGGCCACCGGCAGGAAGTCCTCCTCGTGGACGGCGATTTTGCCGCCGGCCACCCCAATTTCGCTGTAGAGGGTGGGGCAGCGGTAGCTGACGTTGCCCACGTCGGTGCTGCCGGGGCTGGGCTCGTCCTTCGGGAAGGGGCCAACGCCGGCCTCCACCAGATACTTCTCGAGCACCTCGGCCAGCACCGGGTTTTCCTGCAGGTCGTCGAACTGGTTTTCATACATGTTGATTTTCAGCTCGCAGCCGGTCATGGTGGCGGCGCCCCGGGCGCAGTTCTTCACCTTCTCGAAGGCGTCAAGGAAGGTGGCCTTGCGGGCGGCCCGCACATAGAAATTGGCCTTGCAGTGCTCGGGAATCACGTTGGCGGCGGTGCCGCCGTCGGTGATGATGCCGTGGATGCGCACGTCGCTGGTGAGCTGCTGGCGCAGGGCGCTGATGCCGTTGAAGGTGAGGATGAGTGCATCCAGCGCGTTGATGCCGTTCTCGGGGAAGGCGGCGGCGTGGGCGGCCTTGCCGATGAACTCGAATTCGCAGGAGTTCATGGCGAGGGCGCGGGTTTGCATGTAGTTCACCTTGTTCAGGTGCATCTGGAAGGCGGCGTCCACATCGTCGAA
>JAJDIZ010000010.1 GCA_030266915.1 Ruminococcaceae bacterium OttesenSCG-928-D13
GGGAAGGGGACCGCTTCTCCCTACCGCGTCGGGACGTGAGCAAATCCCTGAAAAAATGGATGAACGAGGCGGGCCTGGACCCGGCTCTGCGCCACCGGTTGCCGCTGCTCTGCAACGGTGACAATGTGCTGTGGATATGGGATCATGGTTTTTGCGCCGGGGTTCAGCCGGACACAGGTACGAATAAACTGCTGGTTATCCGAACCGATATTGGTGACACAGGAGGAAACAACAATGGCACGGCACCTTGAGGAAAAAGACCTGGAGAAATTGATGCTGACCGCCGAACAGGTTCAGCAGAAGGTTGAGGCGCTGGGCGCCGAAATAAGCCGGGATTATGCCGGGAAGGATCTGCTGCTGCTCAGCGTGCTGAAAGGCTCGGTGATCTTCATGGCCGACCTGATGCGGGCCATCACCATCCCGGCGGAGATCGACTTCATGGCGGTGTCCTCCTACGGCAGCGGCACCAAAAGCAGCGGTGTGGTGCGCATCATCAAGGACATCGAGATTGACCTTGAGGGCAAAGAAATCCTGATTGTGGAGGATATCCTCGACAGTGGCGCAACCCTGAGTTATCTTAAAGAATTGCTGTTGGGACGTAATCCTTCTTCTGTAAAGGTAGTTACCTTGCTGGACAAGCCCTCCCGCCGCAAGGCGGACATCCGGGCCGATTACGTTGGTTTTGAGGTGCCGGATGAGTTCCTCGTGGGCTACGGCCTTGACTATGCCGAAAAATACCGCAACCTGCCGGATATCGGCGTGCTGAAACCTGAGATATACACGGCTTGATCATCCCGGCCGTTAGATAGACTTTTGCCTGACTATAGAATCCCCGGGAGTTGATGGATTGACCAAGAAACCGCGCTATGCGAACATCATCATCATTGTTATGGTGGTGATCCTGATTTTTGTGGTGGTTCGCACCAATTTCAGCCCGCAAACCAGCAGCCAGAAGTATTCCGAGATCGTGTCCCAGTTCGAGGCGGGGAACGTGAGCTCCTTCACCCTCGATGTGGGCAACGGCAACTTGGAATACACCCTGGCCAGCAGCGAAGAAGTGCTGAAGTACAAGATGCCCTACCCGAACCAGTTTTTGAACTCGGTACCGGATTATCGCGCCGCCTACAAACGGGCGCACGGCGAAGAGATGAAATTCTTCGACTACAAGTATTCCGGCGATAACTCGATCTGGATCTACATCATCCCGGCCATCATGCTGATCGCGGTGCTGGGCATCTTCTTCTACTATGTAATGTTCATGCAGAACGACGGGGCCGGAAAGGGCGCCATGAACGTAGGCAAGGCCAAGGTGAAAAACCAGGCCGACAGCAAAAACAAGACCACCTTCAAGGATGTGGCCGGGGCCGACGAGGAGAAAGAGGAGCTTGAGGAGATTGTCGAGTTCCTGAAAAACCCGAAGAAGTTCAACGTGCTGGGGGCGCGCATTCCCCACGGCGTACTGCTGGTGGGCCCGCCCGGCACCGGCAAAACCCTGCTGGCCCGCGCCTGCGCCGGCGAGGCCGGGGTGCCCTTCTACTCAATCTCCGGCTCGGACTTTGTGGAGATGTACGTGGGTGTCGGCGCTTCCCGCGTGCGTGACCTGTTTGACAAAGCGAAGAAAACCGCGCCCTGTATCGTGTTTATTGACGAGATCGACGCCGTGGGCCGCCAGCGCGGCGCCGGCCTTGGCGGCGGCCACGACGAGCGTGAGCAGACCCTGAACCAGCTGCTGGTGGAAATGGACGGCTTCGACGGCAACGAGGGGGTCATTGTTGTGGCGGCCACCAACCGGGCCGACATCCTCGACAAAGCCCTGTTGCGCCCCGGCCGGTTCGACCGGCAGGTGTATGTGGGCCTGCCCGACGTGAAGGGCCGCGAGGAGATTTTGAAGGTCCACACCCGCAAAAAGCCGCTGGGTCCCGACGTGGATTTGAAGATCATCGCCCGCACCACCCCGGGCTTCACCGGCGCCGACCTGGAGAACCTGGTCAACGAGGCGGCTTTGCTGGCCGCCCGCCGGGGCCGTAAGGCCATTATCGAAACAGACATCGAGGAGGCCAGCATCAAGGTGATGGCCGGGCCTGAGAAGAAAAGCCGGGTGGTCACCGAAAAAGAACGCAAGCTGACCGCCTACCACGAGGCCGGGCATGCCATCACGGCCTATTATTGCGACACCTCCGACCCGGTTCACCAGATCACAATCATTCCCCACGGCCCGGCCGGCGGTTTTACGATGTATCGCCCCGAGGAGGACGTGCAGTTCCGCACCCGCACCCAGATGCGGGAAAACCTGGTGTCCATGCTGGGCGGCCGGGTGAGCGAAAAGCTGGTGCTGGACGACATCTCCACCGGCGCCTCCAACGACCTGGAGCGCGCCACCCGCCTTGCCCGCTCGATGGTGACCCGGTATGGCTTCTCCGACCGGCTGGGGCCGGTGGTGTACGATGAGAACCCGGGGGAGACCTTCCTTGGGCGGGACTATGGCCACACCCGCACCTACAGTGAGGGCGTTGCCAGTGAGATCGACAGCGAAGTGCGCGACATGCTGGACGAGGCCTTCGAATCGGCCAAGACGATTCTTGAGGAGCACATGGACCAGCTGCACCTGATCTCAAAAACGCTTCTGGAACGTGAAAAGCTTTCCGGGGACGAGTTCCGCATCCTGATGGAGGGCGGCACCCTGCCGCCGTTCGACATCCCGGAGAAGGCGCCGGCGGCAGACGATGGGGATAAGCCGGAACCGCCGACGGCGCCCATGACCGAAAAACCGGAGTTGGACGACATCCCCGATGGCGCCCAGCCTGTTCCGGTAGAGGATGAGGCACCCGCGCCCGAGGCGCCCAGAGCCGGGGTGGCGTCTGCCGAACAGGTGACACCCACCCAACCGGAAAACCCCGAGGCGGCCGGCCCGACGGATGCGCAGTAGGCTTGGCTGACCAGCTCAGATTTAAGTGATCATGCGGCGTTTCAACAAGGTATCACGAATAGCACTGGAAAATGTGCGACGGAGGGATCATCTTTCATGCCCAAAAAGCAGCCGATCATCTATGACAACGAGAGCATCACCAGTCTAAAGGGGGCCGACCGGGTTCGCAAGCGTCCGGGCGTCATCTTTGGTTCCGACGGGCTGGAGGGCTGTGAGCACGCCATCTTTGAGATCGTCTCAAACTCCATCGATGAGGCGCGTGGCGGCAAGGGCGACAAAATCATCGTCTCCAAGTATAAAGATGGCAGCTTCTCGGTGGAGGACTTCGGCAGCGGCATCCCGGTGGACTTCAACAACAAGGAGGACCGCTACAACTGGGAGCTGGTGTTCTGTGAGCTTTACGCCGGCGGCAAGTACGACGACCGCGCCGAGCAGTACGAATACTCCCTGGGCTTGAACGGCCTGGGGCTGACCGCCACCCAGTACGCCAGCGCCTGGATGACCGCTGACGTCTGGCGTGACGGCAAGCACTATCACCTCGACTTCAAAAGCGGCGAAAACGAGGGCGGGCTGCAGAGCGAGGAGTACAAGGGCCGCCGCACCGGCTCGTTGATCCGCTGGAAGCCGGACATCGGCGTGTTCACCGATATCAACGTGCCCAGCGAATATTTCACAGACACGCTGAAAAAACAAGCCGTGGTCAATGCCGGGGTCCACTTCGAGTTTGTGGATGAGACCGGCCCCGAGGGCAAGACAAAGACCGAGTTTTTCTACGCCAACGGCATCACCGACTATGTGAACGAGGTGGTGGGCGAGGAGGCCTTCACCCCGGTTCGCTCCATTGAAGGGGCGGCCACCGGGCGCGACCGCGAGGACCGCCCCGAGTACAAGGTGAAGATGGCAGCGGCCTTCTGCTTTTCCAATAAGCTACAGATGGTCGAGTATTATCACAACTCCAGCTTCCTTGAGCATGGGGGCAGCCCGGAGCGTGCGCTGAAAACCGCCTTTGTGAACCAGATTGACGCCTACCTGAAAGCCAAAGGCCTTTACAAGAAGGACGAAAGCCGCATCACCTTCACCGACGTGCAGGACTGTCTTGTGTACGTCAGTTCGTCCTTTTCCACGATAACCAGCTACGAAAACCAGACCAAGAAGTCGATCACGAACCGGTTCATCGCCCAGGCGATGACCGAGTTCCTCAAGCAGAACCTTGAGATATACTTCATCGAAAACCCCGAAGAAGCGCAGAAAATATGCCAGCAGGTGCTGGTGAACAAGCAAAGCCGGGAGCATGCCGAAAAAACACGGCAGAGCTTGAAAAAGACGATTGCCACCCAGATGGATATGAACAACCGGGTGCAGAAATTTGTGGATTGCCGCTCGAAGGATCCGGCGGTGCGCGAGGTTTACATCGTTGAGGGCGATTCGGCCCTTGGTGCCGTGAAGACCAGCCGTAACGCCGAATTCCAGGCCATCATGCCGGTGCGGGGTAAGATTCTCAACTGCCTGAAGGCCGACTATGGCCGAATCTTCAAAAGCGACATCATTGCCGACCTGATCAAGGTGCTGGGCTGCGGGGTGGAGCTTACCGGTGGCAAATCCCGCAAGGATCTGGCCACCTTTGATATCGATGCACTGCGCTGGAACAAAGTGATCATCTGCACCGACGCCGACGTGGATGGCTTCCACATTCGCACCATGATCCTGACGATGATCTACCGGCTGATGCCCACCCTGATAAAAGAGGGTTATATCTACATCGCCGAGACGCCGCTCTACGAGATAACAACCAAAAACAAGACCTATTTCGCCTACAGTGAGAGCGAAAAGGCGGATGTTCTTGCGAAAATAGGAGAGGGCACCAAGTATACCCTGCAACGCAGCAAGGGCCTTGGCGAGAACGACCCCGAAATGATGTGGCTGACCACGATGAACCCGGAATCCCGCCGTCTCGTGAAGGTGACCCCGGAGGAGAGCGCCCGCACGGCCGAGGTGTTTGACCTTCTGGTAGGGGACAATCTCAACGGCCGTAAAGAGCACATTGCCAACCATGGCTATGAGTATCTGGATGAGCTGGATGTGAGCTAAATTTAACTAATTTTATAAACAATGTGCTTTTGCGGCTGTCATTGGTAAATATTTCGATGTGAGGAGAGCGGATTGGCAAGGAAGAAGAAAAGTGAAGCGGCCATACCCAAGCGTCCCGAACTCGGCGACTCCGTTGAGATTCCGGGCGCTGGTGTTTTGGTTGAGACCGGAATAACACAAACTCTCGAAGAAAATTTCATGCCCTATGCGATGAGCGTCATAGTCTCCCGGGCTCTGCCGGAGATTGACGGCTTCAAGCCGGCCCACCGCAAGCTGCTGTATACCATGTACGACATGGGGCTTTTAAAGGGCGGGCGCACCAAGAGCGCCAACATTGTGGGGGCCACGATGCACCTGAACCCCCATGGGGATGGCGCAATCTATGAGACAATGGTTCGGATGGCCCGCTCCAACGAGAGCCTGCTGGTGCCCTTTGTGGACAGCAAGGGCAACTTCGGCAAGGCCTACAGCCGGGACATGGCCTACGCCGCCCATCGCTACACCGAGGCAAAGCTTGAGCCGGTGTGCGAGGAGTTATTCCGCGATATTGACAAAGAAACTGTCGATTTCACTCCAAACTATGACTCGACCACTGTGGAGCCAACGCTGCTCCCGGTCACCTTTCCCACCATTCTGGCAAACAACACCCTGGGCATCGCGGTGGGCATGGCGTCGAACATTTGCTCATTCAACCTTGTGGAGCTGTGCAACACTACGATTGAACTAATGCGCGACGAAAACCATGACCTGAAATCCACCCTTCCCGCACCGGATTTTGTGGGCGGCGGCATCATTCAGTACAGTGACGCAGACGTCGACAGCATCTACAACACCGGCCGGGGCAGCCTTAAGGTACGCGCCCGGTGGGCTTATGTCAAGGACGGCAACCGCATTGAGATCACCGAGATTCCGCCCACCACCACGGTGGAGGCCATCATGGACCGGATTGCCGACCATGTGAAAGAGGGCCGGATCAAAGAGCTGAACGACATGCGGGACGAGACCGACCTGAATGGCCTGCGGTTAACCTTAGACCTGAAACGCGGGCAGGACCCGGACAAGCTGATGGCAAAGCTATTCCGCATGACCCCGCTGCGGGATAATTTCTCTGCCAACTTCAACATCCTGATCGGCGGCATGCCGCGGGTGATGGGTGTGCGGGAGATTCTCACCGAATGGATTGCCTTCCGCACCGAGTGTGTGCGCCGCCGGGTGAGCTTCGAGCTGGCCGGCAAAAAGAAGCGGCTGCACCTGCTGGAGGGCCTGCGTGCTATCCTTTTGGACATCGACAAGGCGATTAAAATTGTGCGGGAGACCGAGGCCGAGGCCGAGGTGCTGCCCAACCTGATGATCGGCTTCGGCATCGACAAGGTGCAGGCCGAGTATGTGGCCGAGATTCGCCTGCGGAACCTGAACCGGGAGTATATCCTACGCAGGACCGAGGAGATCGAGGGCCTGCAGAAGGATATCGAGGATCTGGATGCCACCCTGAAAAGCCGCTCCAGGGTGCGGAAAATCATCACCGATGAGCTGGCACAGGTGCGTGACAAATACGGCAAACCACGCAAAAGCGAAATCGTCTACGAGGTGGAGTCTGCCGAGGACGAGATTGAGGAGGAGGCTGCGCCCGACTATCCGGTGACTGTTTTCTTCACCCGGGATGGCTACTTCAAGAAGATCACCCCGGCCTCGCTGCGGATGAGCGGTGAACAAAAGCTGAAGGAAGGGGACGAGATCACCTTCCAGCAGGAAAGCCACAACACAGCGGAAATGTTGGTATTCACAAACAAACATCAGGTCTATAAGTCCCGTGTGTGTGAATTTGAGGATGGTAAGGCCAGCGTGATGGGGGATTACCTGCCGGTGCGCCTTGAGATGGAAGAGGGCGAGGAGCCGGTGCTGCTGGCGCTGACCGATGACTACAAGGGCTTTGTATTGTTCCTGTTTCAGAACGGCAAGGGGGCGAAGGTACCGCTGCAAAGCTATGCCACCAAGCAGAACCGTAAAAAGCTTATCAACGCCTACAATGACAAGGCGCCGCTGGCCTGGATGGATATTTTCCGGGCGGAAACCGAGATCGCCATCCAAACAAGTGCCGGCCGCATGTTGCTGGTGAACACCGCGCAGATTCCCGAAAAGGTGACGAAAAATACCGCAGGTGTGAATGTTATTACCCTAAAGAAGGGCCAGCGTATCACCGAGGTGCGCAGCACCGACACACTGGAGCTTAAAGATCCGCACCGGTACCGGGTGCGTACCCTGCCGGCGGTAGGGGCGCTTCTGCGGGCCGATGACATCGTTGAACAGATTGCGCTGGACGAAGCACCCGGGCAGCCCTGAAGATAACCCGGCAAATGTGGGGCTTATCCCTTAAACCGGTTGCTTTTTCCGGTTCTGTGTGATACAATTTTTGCTGTATTCAATATTTGAAATGAGGTCTTGAAATGACAGTTCTTGAAATCGTATTTGGCGTGCTTATGATTCTGGTGGCCGCTGCCATCATTGTCGTTGTGCTTTCACAGGAATCCAAGGGGCAGGGCCTGTCCGGCGTTATCACCGGAACTGAGATGATGTCCGGTGAATCCCGCGCCCGTTCGAAGGAGGCCCGGCAGTACCGTGCCACCAAGATTGCCGCGATTGTCTTTTTTGTCATGATCATTCTGATGAATATTTTCAGTATGCTTGCAAAATAGGTTGCCGCAGATGAATACCGCCGCAGAAAGGGACAGGGCGGGCCTGACTCAGGCTCGCAGTTGCCGCTTTGCGGCGGTTTGTCGCGTTATTGCGGCACTTTCATGTGGCGACGGCCCAACCATAAGGAGAAAGCAATGTCATTGAAAACAGAGCTGCTGCGCGTGCTTGAAAAGGGGCCGCAGACTGTTAAACAGCTGCGCGCGGGCGTGGGAACAGACGGTAAAAAAATCACCCGGGCGCTGAAGGAGATGGAGGATGCCCGCCAGGTATCCGGCAGCAAGGGGCTATACACTTTGTTGATTCCATCTTCCGCGCTGATAGACGGGAAACTGGTGAAGCTTGGGCGCACCTTTGGTTTTGTGAAGCCGCTGGATGACAGCGGTGACATCTTTGTGCCCGGGCACAGCCTGCTGGGCGCCATGCCGGGCGACGTTGTGCGGGTAGCGCTGCTGGCCACCCCACGGGTGCCCGGCAGCCGGGAGGGTGAGGTCATTGAGGTGACCCAGCCGAACAATATGCTGGTTGGTACGGTGGAAAAACGGGACGGTAAGCTGGCGCTTATACCAGACAGCGCCCCTGACACGCCGCTGCTGATCCGCAAAAGCGCCGACGGCGGTGTGAAGGAGGGGGAGAAGGCCGCCGCCCAGATTCTCGAGCGCGGCGAGCGGCATGAGGATATCCGGGTGGGCATTGCCCAGCGCTTTGGGTCGGCCCAATCGGCCAAGCAGTGTGCAAAAACCATTCTTTTTGCGGCCGGCGTGCAGAAAAGCTTCCCCGAGACAGTCAAGAGCGAGGCCAAGGCGGCGGCTGCCGCCAAAATCTCCAAGGAGGACCTGCGCGCCCGGCTGGATCTGCGCGACGAGCCGATCTTTACCATTGACTCGGAGTCCACAAAGGACATTGATGACGCGATCAGCGCGTTCAGGACGGACGACGGCTATAAATTGCGCATTCATATTGCGGATGTATCCCATTATGTGCGGCCGAAAACGGTGCTGGACGAGGAAGCCCTTGCCCGCGGCACCTCCATCTATTATGCCGACAGTGTGATCCCGATGCTGCCGCGCGCCCTTTCGAACGGCGCATGCAGCCTGAACCCCGAGGAGGATCGGCTGGCATTTTCCTGCCTGATGGATCTTGACCACAATGGCCGTCTGGCCGACTATCGGTTTGAAAAATCGGTGATACGCAGCCGGGTGAAGGGCGTGTACACTGAAATTAACGCGCTCTTTGCCGGCGATGAAACACCGGAGCTGCGAGAAAAATATGCTCCAGTTGCCGATGCGCTGCCGGTGATACAGGAGCTTTACCACAAGCTGGCCGCCCTGCGGGACGCCCGTGGCAGCATGGAGATAGAGAGCAGCGAGCCGAAGCTGGTGTTGGACGAGGAGGGCCGCTGCATCGGGGTTGAAAAGCGTGACCGGGGTGAGGCCGAGCGGATGATCGAGGAGTTTATGCTGATGGCCAACACTGCCGCCGCTCATCTGGCGCGCCGGCGTGGGCTGCCCTTTATTTACCGTGTGCACGATAAGCCTTCGGCTGAAAAAGTGACGAATTTGCGGAATGTATTGGATGCCTCCGGTGTGGAGTACCACTTCGAGCGGGAGATACCCACCCAGACCGAGCTCTCCAGCCTGCTTGAGAAAACCCGCGGCACCAGCCTTGAGGTGCCGGTGCACGGCGCGGTGCTGCGCAGCCTGGCCAAAGCACTTTACGAGCCGGTGCCCAAGGGGCACTACGGCCTGGCGTTGGAGGACTACGCCCATTTTACCTCACCCATCCGACGGTATCCGGACCTTGCGATCCATCGTATCTTATCTGACTATGTGACGGGCACAAGCCCCGAGGCGCTGCAAAAGCGCTATGGGGACTTCGCGGTGATGGCTGCCGCCCGGTCCAGTGAACGGGAACAGCTAGCCGTGCAGGTGGAGCGTGACTGCGACGACAGCTACAAGGCCGAGTATATGAAGCAGTTCGTCGGGGACAGCTTCGACGCCGTGATTGTTTCGGTCACCTCCTTCGGGCTGTATGTGGGGCTTTCCAACACCGTGGAGGGTCTTGTACATATCACAAAACTGTCGGAACATCGCCTGGAACTTCAAAATGGCGTCTGCCTGCTGGACCCGGTGACCGGCATGCGCTACAAGGTGGGCGACCCGATGCGCGTGAAGCTGGTGGGGGTGGATATCTCCCAGGGCAACCTGGATTTCGTTCCCGACCCGGCCTGAACCATCAAGGCGTAATATACAACATGTTGCAGCATTTCGTCCAATCGGGTACAATATATACGACACTATCGACCAAAGCACAATAGCATGCAGTTGATGATAAGGTGATACCATGCCGCAAAAACTGGCACAGGCCATCAGCCGGTACCGGAAGATCATCCTGATTTTTTTCGACATCGTGGTGCTGGTTGCCGCGTATATCCTGCCATGGATCATGATTCAGGGCCGTATTCAGATGGAACTGTATTACCCGGTGATGGTGTCCAGTTGCTTTTATTTTGTCTGCTGTTTTGAGATCACCTTCGGGCTGCTGGGAATGTACGACAGCCTGTGGCGCTACGCTGAAATTGTGGAGTTTTTCCGTTTGGTGGTTGCCTGCGCCATTGCGGTGGTGTTGTTTGTGGGCGGGTCGCTGATCATCTTCTACCAGCGGATGGTGCCGATCTCGGTGTTTTTCCTCAGTGGGCTGTTTGCAACCTCGGTTACATTATATTCCCGGCTGACCTACCGGATGTATCGCAACACCAGCCTGCAGCAGGCCGGCCGCAAGCGCCGGCGCAGGGTGATGGTAATCGGCGCGGGGGAGGCGGCGGCAACCCTGCTGCATGAGCAAAACCGCAACCCGGACAACGACATGAACATCATCTGCGTGGTGGACGACGCCCCCGAGAAGGTGGGACGTTCAATGATGGGCGTGCAGATCATGGGAACCACGGACAAGGTGCCAGAACTTGCGGTGCAGTGCGAAATTGACACCATTATCCTGGCAATCCCCTCGCTTGATGACGAAAATCGCCAGCGTATCCTGCGCTTTTGCTCCCAGACCAAGTGTAACCTGAGAATTTTGCCAGACCTGCGCCAGATTATGATCGACGGCGGGGACCTGAGCAGCCGCATCCGCGAGGTGCGGGTGGAGGACTTGCTTGGGCGGGACACGGTGCAGCTCAGCAACCGATCCAGCGCCCTTTTGCGGGGTAAAACGGTGATGGTCACCGGCGGCGGCGGCTCCATCGGGTCGGAGCTGTGCCGCCAGATTGCCACCTATGAGCCGGCGCATCTCATCATTGTCGATATCTACGAGAATAGCGCCTACGCCGTGCAGCAGGAGCTGCTGCGGATGTATGGGGATAAATTCCAGCTGAGCATCGAAATATCTTCGGTACGCGACACCCAAAAGGTGGATGCGATTTTTGCGCGCCACCGGCCGGATGTGGTGTTCCACGCGGCGGCCCACAAGCATGTGCCGCTGATGGAATATTGCCCGGAGGAGGCTGTGAAGAACAACGTCTGCGGCACCTACAATGTGGCGACAAGCGCTGATAAGTACAATGTGTCGCGTTTTGTTTTGGTCTCCACAGACAAGGCCGTGAACCCCACCAGCGTGATGGGCGCCACAAAGCGTGTGTGTGAGATGATTGTGCAGGCGATGGCCCAGAAAAGCAAAACCACCTTTGTGGCGGTGCGGTTTGGGAATGTGCTTGGGTCCAATGGGTCGGTGCTGCCGCTGTTCAAGGAGCAGATTGCCGCCGGCGGCCCGCTGACCGTGACCCACCCCGACATTGTGCGCTACTTCATGACCATCCCCGAGGCGGTGAGTTTGGTGCTGGAGGCCGGCGCCATGGGCCGGGGGGGCGAGATCTTCGTGCTGGACATGGGCAAGCCGGTGAAAATCCTCGAACTGGCGGAAAACCTGATCAAGCTGGCCGGCTTTATCCCGCATGAGGACATCGAAATCGTGTTCACCGGCCTGCGCCCAGGCGAGAAGCTTTACGAGGAGCTTCTGATGGACGAGGAGGGCCTGCGCCAGACTGAAAACAAGAAAATATTCATTGGTTCGCCTATTCGGCTCAATAAGGATACCTTTTTCGACCATGTGTCCAACCTGAAGGAGATCGCCTATTCCAACAACAGCGAGAACCTGGTGCAGGCGCTGCTGGACGTTGTGCCCACCTTCCACCATGAGCCGGTTCCCTGGGAAATCAACGCCTGATCTCCTATTTCCTTAAAACAACGGCGGAAGGGGGCGGATGCGCTGTACCGATCGGTAATAAAGCCTGTTTTAGACAGGCTATTGTCTTTTATGGCGCTTATTGTGTTGTCGCCGGTGCTGCTGCTGCTGGCGCTGCTAATCAAATGCGACTCCCGCGGGCCGGTGCTGTTCAAGCAAAAAAGGGTGGGGAGGAACAAGCGTTTTTTCACCATTTTGAAGTTCCGAACCATGCGGGCTGACACCCCAAAGGATGTTCCGACGCATCTTTTGGAAAACCCAGAAGCACAGATTACCCGGATGGGCCGGTTTTTGCGGCGTACCAGCCTGGACGAGCTGCCCCAGATATTGAACATTCTGGCGGGACAAATGAGCATCATCGGCCCTAGGCCGGCCCTGTGGAACCAGGATGATCTGGTGGCTGAGCGCGACAAATACGGCGCCAACGCGCTTGTTCCGGGCTTGACCGGTTATGCGCAGATAAACGGCCGGGACGAGCTGCCGATAGCAGTGAAGGCCGAGCTGGATGGATATTACACCAAGCACATTAGCTTTGGATTGGATATCAAAATTTTCTTTGGAACCATCCTGAGTGTATTCAAGGGCAGCGGAGTGGTGGAGGGGAGACATTCTGAATCTGCGGCCTCCATCGATAACAAAGTGCATAAAGACGAGTAAAAGCCACCCATTGGGTGGCTTTTACTGTGCAATAAAGTTGGATGTTTTGGGCGTCGGGCAAACAATGTGAGGTTCTCAACACGGTTTGACAGTAAATGCTTTCAATTGGATATTGCGCAAAAGAATTATTTAGCGAAATCAAAGAAATGGTATCCGATACTTACAGGGTTCAATCATCGCTGGTTTCCTCGATGCCAGCAAGGGCCTTTTGGGCCAACTCCCGGTTGCCGGTGAGGGAGGCAAGCACCAGCTTATAAACTTCGTCGCCGCTCTGGATGAATTTGTCACGCACCGCCTCGGCTGAAAGCTCGTCCGGCATGTATAGTTCGAGCAAGAGCAGGGTGCCGGCATCATCGCCGATAGAGCAGCGCACATGGCGCGATTTACCGTCATCTGATTTGATAACCTCGCTGCGGTGGGCGGCGGCCTTGGCTGCGTATTGCTGGGCCCGGATAACGCCTCGCACCGCGGCATCCCGAATGGTGCGGGGAACATCGGCTGCCAGGGTGCGCCCAACCGTTCGCCCCTCGTCGGTGATGGTGTACATCGAATCCTCGCAACTCAGAAGGCCCTGGCTGCACAGCTGGGCAAGGCTGTCGGCCATGGCAAAGTAATTCACCAGGGACTCCCCAAGCAGTGATTCCTCAATCTGCTCCCGGCTCACCGGCGTGCCGATATGATCCAGCAGATAGCACAGCAGGATGCGTATTTCGGTGGATGAGGTCAGCCCACCCGGGCGCACGCCTTCGCTGAATGTTCCGTTATCCATGATGATGTCCCGCTTTCATTGAATGTAGCATCATTATATAGCTTTGACCAGCTTCTTACAAGCCCTGGATAACTTATGAAAATATATGCATCTGACGATATAACGATAGTAAAATATGTAAAGATATATAACTTTACAATTATATAAATAAACGTTAATACGATGATACAGTGTGATAATGATCACTCCTCGATTATTAGGCGTGAAGGGCGGAATGCATACGACACAACTCATTTGCAGGCATGGGCACAGCAATCTTCTTGAGATGTTATGCCCTTGGTGTGGGCGCAGATAGACAGGTATTTGATGAAATAGTGTTCAATTTTGGTATAGAAGGTGCTTTTTTCAAAGTGCTGAAAATTTGTGATTTTACTTGAAAACGTGGGTGGATATGGTATAATTTATACACGAAATTGTAGTACTGTCTATAACTGTGCCACTTGGCCGGTTATTTATCGATAATTGGTCGAATATTCTGTGCGTTCCAGCGGCTTTGGGGCGTGCATGGTGATAAATGAGGTGTATCTTATGAAAAAGAGGACAGCAATTTTGACCACTCTTGGCCTTGTTGTGGTGTGCGCAGGCCTTGTTTTTACTTTTTTCAACCTGAAAGGTGGCGGAAAGGAACCGGAAAAAACGGTTCTTGTCGGCTTGCAAAGCGTGGATGGGGAACACTATTACTATGATTCGGCAGGTTCTCCCCAGTTCGGGTGGCACCTGATTGATAATCACCGCTACTATTTCGATGCCGTCACCGGCGCCGCGGTGCAGGGCTGGTTCACCGACAGCGAGGGTGAAATCTACTATTTTGGCGAGGAGGGCTACGCCCTCACCGGAACCGTGACGATTGACGGCAAGGATTACACCTTCGACGAGATGGGCCGGCTGCAAAAGGCGGCCGGCGTCAGCACGGAATACACATGGAAGACGGAAAACGGCAAAACCTATTGCTTTGGACCTGACGGTAACCTGCTGACCGGCCTTGCCGAGGTGGAGGGCGCGCTTTACTACTTCGACGCGGACGGTGTGCGGCAGACCGGCTGGCAGACCATCGACGGCGGCCTTTACTATTTCAACCCCGAGACCGGACGCGCCGCCCGAGGCTGGTCCACCATTGACGGCAACACCTACTACTTCGACGAAAACGGCAAGGCCGTCACCGGTTCGGTTTCGATCAACGGCGTCCCTTATACCTTTAATGAAAAGGGTGTGCTGGTTCAAAACAAGACGACGACGCCTTCGTCTGGCAGTGCCCCGGCCAGTTCCTCGCCGCCGGCCGCGCTGAACCCGGCCCCCGCGAAGCCCGAATCGGGCGGCACCCAGGCCACCGGAGAATGGGTGGGCAAAAAATACCGCCTGCCGAACGGCAAATGGGCCAGCGGGCTGGTCACTATCGATGGCAAGCTCTACGGATTCGACGCGAACAACGAGCGGGTGAGCGGTCGGGTGGCTTTTGGCGGCCAATACTACCACTTTGACACAGAGACCGGCGTTGCCCAGACCGGCTGGCTGACCGACCCGTCGGATATCAAAGTCTGGTACTTTTACAGTGAGAGCGGGCCAGCCCTCACTGACATGCAGGTTTTTGGCGATGGCAGCCGCTATTACTTCGACCCAACCACCGGCGCCCGGCAGAGCGGCCTGATAGAGCTTTCCGGCAGAACCTATTACTTTGGCGGCAAGAACGATGCTGCCGTGACCGGATGGGTGGATGTGGCCACCGGCGACGGACTGCAGGCGGCGGACGAAAGCGCGGCGCCCCGATACTATTTTTGCGACGAGGGCTATGCGGTCACCGGCGTGCAGAAGCTTGAAGATGGCAAGCTGTACGCCTTTACGGAAAAAGGCCTTCAACTGGTGGGTTGGCAGAATGTAGAGGGCAAGCGCTACCTGTTCAGTGGGGACGGCGGCAGCGCCCTTGTAAACCAGTGGGCCGACCATGCGGACGGCACGGCCTATCTGGGCGAGGACGGCGCCGCCCTGACCAGCTTGCAGACCATTGACGGAAGCAAGTACTATTTCGACCCGAACGGCATCGGCCAGAGCGGCTGGGTGACGGTGGATGGTGCCCGCTATTGCTTCGAAGGGGCCCGCAACGCCGCTATCACCAGCGAATGGCGGGAAAGCCCCACCGGCAAATGCTACCTCGGGGAGGGCGGCGCGGCCGCCACCGGCGCCGTTACCGTGGACGGTGTGCTGTATGGCTTTGCCTCGGACGGCGCCCTGCTTAAAGGCGTGAACACCATCGATGGCAAGCTCTATTTTCTGGATGATGAGACCGGCGTGGCCAAAACCGGCTGGCAGAAGGATGGCTCAAAGGTCTACTACGTGGGCGAAAACGGCTTTGCTTTGGGCGGCGTGCACCCGGTGGACGGCAAGCATTATTATTTCAACCCGGCCTCTTTCATTCGCATGGGCGGATGGGTTGAGCACGACGGCAAGGTCTACCTGTTTGACGGGGAGGACCAGAGCGCCCGCACCGGCGCCTACACCCTCGGCGGCGCCACCTACCACTTCGGCGCCGATGGCGCTGCCCTGACCGGCGTGCAAAAACTGGACGGCGCCTATTACTATTATAATAGTAAGGGCGTGCGGCAAACCGGCTGGCAAAGCGCCGCTGGTTACCGCTACTATTTCGAACCCGGCACGGCCGCTGCCCGCATCGGCTGGTTCACCGATATCGCCCAGGGCGGTGTCTACTATTTCAGCAATGAGGGCCGCGCCCTCACCGGCACCCAGACGCTGGACGGCATCACCTACCGGTTTGACTCAAACGGCCGGCTGGCCCCCGAAAGCGCCGAGGGCGACGGCAGCTGGGTGACAAACAACGGCAAAACCTATTATGTCGACACCGAGGGCGAGTACGTCACCGGGCTGCAAAATATCGCCGGCGCGCTATATTATTTCGACAAAAATGGTGTGCGCCAGAGCGGCTGGATCGAGACGAAGGACGCCCGCTACTACTTCGACGCGGCGGATGACTGCAAGGCGGTGTCCGGCTGGTTCACCGATGAGGAGACCGAGGCGGTCTATTACTTCGGGGCCGACGGCGCGGCCTACACCGGCGTTCACGAGATCGACAAAGCGCTGTACTATTTCGCGCCCAAAACAGCGATAAAATCCACCGGTATGGTGGTGGAGAGCGGCGCACGCTATTACTTCGACCCGGCAAACAGCGGCAAGGCCCGCACCGGCTGGCACACCCTCGAAGATGATGAGGACGCCAGTGAAACACGTTATTACGACAAAAACAACTGGATGGCCCTGACAGGGATGCAAACTGTGGAAGGCGCCCTCTATCTGTTCAACGACGCCGGGGTGCGCCAGTCCGGCTGGCACAAGGACGCCAGCGGCCTGATCTACCGGTTCAGCGGCCCGAGCGACGCGGCGGTGATTGGGAAATACACCAACGATGAGGGAACCTGGTATTTCACCGAGGGCGGCTATGCCCTGGTGGGCCTCGCATCGCTGGAGGAGGGGCAGCCGCCCTGCTACTTCGACGCCGAGGGCCTGATGCAGACCGGTTGGCAGCGCATCGGCGGGAACCGTTACTACTTCAGCGAGAACGGCCTGGCCCTGACCGGCGAGCAGAAGCTGGGGGATGACAGCTACTATTTCCATAGTTCCGATGGCTACGCCCTTACCGGGATGCACGAGATAGACGGACGCACCTACGTGTTTGACGAGGACGGCCGGCTGATCTCGAAAGAGGCCACCACCGGCCTCGCCTGGGTGGAAAAGGATGGAAAGCTCTATTACATCGATTCCGCCGGGGAACATCCCACCGGGCTTGAGACCGTGGGCGGCGCCCTCTACCTGTTTGACACCGACGGCTCGGTGATCACCGGCTGGCAGACACTGGACGGCAAACGCTACCACTTTGCCACCGACGGCAAGGCGGATCTGGGCTGGTACAAGGAGGGGAATGCCACCTGGTACTTCGGGGACGACGGCGCTGCACTGACCGGCGAGCACACCCTGGGCGGCAAGGCCTATGTCTTCGACGGCGAGGGCCGGCTGACCAGCGGCGACGCCCCGGTGTTCGCCACCTGGGTGGAAAACGACGACGGCAGCTTCAGCTACCACGACACCACCGGCGCGCTGGCCACCGGCCTGCGCGGCATTGATGGAAAATGGTACTATTTCGACGCCGATGGCATTGGGCAGAATGGCTGGCAGGCCGTGGACGGCGCCCATTTCTACTTCGGCGGCGAGAAGAACTGCGCCCTCACCGGCTGGCAGCAGATCGAAGGCCGGTGGTATCTGTTCGACGGCGCCACCGCAAAGCAGCTGGTGGGCTGGCAGTACCGCCCCGCCGGGGAAGGCGTCACCTACACCCATTACTACGACCCGGCCACCGGCAAAACGCCCGAGGGCCTGGGCGAGGTGAACGGCGCGCTGCGCTACTTTGATACCGACGGCCACATGGTGACCGGCTGGCTGGACACCGAGGCCGGCAGAACCTACTTCTATCAGAACGGCGAGCGGGCCTCGGGGGTGGTCACCATCGAGGGGGCGCTCTACTCCTTCGACAAGGACGGAATCATGGCCACCGGCTGGAACAAAAGCCAGGACGGCGGGCGCTACTACTTCACCGAGCAGGGCGCGGCCGCGGGCTGGTTCGCCGTGGATGGCCGCTGGTATTACGCGAGCGAAACCACCTTCCGCCAGCAGACCGGCTGGCAGTACCGCCCCGCCGGAAACGGCCTCACTCACACATTCTACTATAACGCCGACGGCAGCCTGCCCGAGGCCGGGTTCAGCACGGTGCTCGGGGTGCGCCGCTATTTCGACGCCGACGGCCACATGGCCGCAGGCTGGCAGAAGATTGACGGCAAACTGTACTATTTCACCACCAAGGGCGAGCAGGTTTCCGGCCAGACCACGATTGAAGGGGTCGGCTACCCCTTCGGGGCCGACGGCAGCCTGCCCGAGGGCTGGCACACCGCCGGCGCAAACCGGTACTACTTCACTGAGACTGGGGCTCTCAAGGGCTGGCACCAGCTTGAGACCGATGGCGCCATGGTCTGGTACCGCTTCGACGATGCCCGCGCCGTGCAGCTGACCGGCTGGCAGACCCGCCAAGCCGAAAATGGCGCCGCAAAGCACCACTTCAATTCGGCGGGTGAGGCCGCCCTTGGCTGGCAGGAAACCGCCGAGGGCAAACGCTGGTTTGCCGCCGACGGCACCATGGCCACCGGCTGGATCAAGGTGGATGACCTGGACTACTACTTCCAGCCGGGCACCGGCCTGATGGCTACCGGTGTTGTTGAGATAGACGGCGAAAGCCACAGCTTCGATGAGAACGGCCAGCAGAGCGAAGGCTGGACCACCGACGGGGGGGAGCGCTACTACTTCTTGGGTGGCAGCAAGCTGACCGGCTGGAAGAAGATCAACGAAAACGGCACCGAGCGCTGGTACCACTTCAGCACGGAAACCGGCGCGCAGCAGCTTGGCTGGCAGAAGCATGCAATGAGCGACAAGTCGCTGTATTACTACTACTTCACCGTCGGCGAGAATGCCGGCAGCCTGCCCGCCGCCGGCTGGACAAGCGCCATCGACGGGGTGACCCGCTATGTGATGGCCGATGGCCAGCTGGCCCAGGGCCTGCTGACGGTAGACAGTAAGCTGCTCCGTTTCGACGAAAAGGGCGCTCCCTACACCGGCTGGGCAGAGATCGACGACTGCTGGTACCGTCATGATGACGATGGCACGGTGATGACCGGCTGGCAGGTGCGCGTCACCCACGGCGGTGAGGAGAAGGACTACTATTATAATACCGACGGCACCCTGCCCGAGCCCGGTGTGTTTGCCATCGACAACATCAACTGCTACATCAAGGAAGACGGCGAGGTGGCCCAGGGCTGGCTGATGGTCGGCGAGTACAAGTACTACTACGCCCGCAAGGGCACCTTCGTTACCGGCAAGCAAACCATCGACGGCATCGACTACCGCTTCGACAGCCAGGGCCGTTATATAGAGCCGCCCAGCTTTGCCAAGGTGACCTGGGACAAGGGCTGGTCCGCCAGCAAAAATGTTTATGTCACGGCCGAGGTGAGCAAGGTGCTGGCCGACAAAACCGTCAAGTATAGCTTCGACGGCGGCAAAACCTGGAAAACCAGCACCACCGGCAGCTTCGAGCAGCCCTACACCGTGGGCAGCAATGGCAAAACCATCAAGGCCGATACCATCATGGTCGAGGACAGCATCGGCAACGTCTCCAGCTACGGCTCGGCCATCAAGCTTGAGGGCACCTTCTCCAAGGGCCATGGCGTCGATGTCTCCACCTACCAGGGCAACATCAACTGGAAGGCCGTGGCCGACAGCGGCATGGTGGACTTTGCCATCATCCGGGGACTTACCTGGAGCAAAACCAAGGGCTACTATGCCATTGACGACAAGTTCGACTACAACGTTCGCCAGGCCAAGGCCTACGGCATCAAAGTGGGCGTCTACCTCTACAGCTACGCCTTCAACGGCAGCGAGATGAAGGAGGAAGTGGACTACTTCATGAACTCATCCCAGGTGAAGAAGCTGGTGAACGAGGGCATCTACTTCGACCTGCCGGTCTACATCGACTACGAGGACAACTGGATAATTGACAACACCCCGGGCCGCACCAAGACCCAGCGTACCGATGACCTGCTGGCCGGCCTTAAACAGATCGAGGCCGCCCACGGTGGCAAGTTCAAGGGTGGGGTGTATGCCAGCCTGAGCTGGTGCAACAACATCTTCAATGCCGGCATCATCCAGGACAAGGGCTACTCCCTCTGGGTTGCCCGCTGGGGTGCTTCCTCCTCTGGCTGGACCTATAAGGAGGCCGACGTCTGGCAGTACACAAACGGTGAGGACAAGTACGGCGGCTATGCCTCCATTCCCGGCATCAACGGCAGGGTGGACCAGAACTGGCTGCTCAAGGACTTCTCGGGCAACATCAACCCCGGCAAAACGCCAGACCCGGTCACGGCCGACAACTACAAGCTCACCGTCACGAACCAGAACGGCAAGGTGGTGGAGGGCTACGCCAAGGACATCCTGGCCCAGATTGTGATGGCCGAGGTTGGCGGTATGAACAACGCCGAGGTATTCAAAGCCCAGGCCATCGCGGCCCACTCCTGGCTGCAATACCAGTACAACGACGGCTACAAGGCCCCCAGCGTGGCCCTGAAAGCCCCGACCGACGCGGTGAAGAATGCCGTGGAAGCGGTGGCCGGCGTCATTCTGGAGTACAACGGCAGCGCGGCGCTGACACCCTACTATGCCGCATCGAACGGGTACACCAACGACGCCAAGTACTGGAACACCGCCAACAACCTGCCCTACCTGCGCTGTGTGGTCAGCCCCCACGAGGGCACCTACTCGAGCACCGAACACAAGGTGACCGTCACCGAGACCGTGCTCAAAGCCAAGCTGAAAACCATCTACGGCACCGATATCACCTCAGGCTATGCCGCCAAGGACTGGATCAAGGTTACCAGCAAGAACGAGGGCGGCTACGTGACGGGCCTGAACCTCTGCGGGCGTACCCCGAAGGTGGACTACTTCATCACCAGCATCGTTCCGGGCATCAACTCACCCAGCTTCAAGGTCAGCTATGCGGACGGCACCTTCACCTTCACCTGGCAGGGCAACGGCCACGGCATCGGCATGAGCCAGCGCGGCGCCCAGGGCTACGCCACCAAAGGTTATACCTATGATAAGATTTTGGCCCACTACTATCCCGGCACCGCCCTCAAGGCGCTGTTCTAGGTAAGTGATGATTAAATGACGGTGCGTGATGGCGCGGGAGATTTGGCCGGGGGCCAAGGCAAAACCGCAGGTAATACTTGGTGTATTACCGAGGAATTTGCCGACGTGCCATCCGGGCAAAGATGCCGCGCCAGCGCGTGACGGAATTAATCAGCGCTTACCTGGGGTGCGGCGCAGTCAAACCGGATGAGCGCCGCCCGTCAAAGGAAGATTCCTCTGGCGGGCGGCCTTTTACTGAAGGCGCATGGTGTGAGATGAAATTGAGAAAAAAAGTTGAAGCCATTTCAGCTGGGCCATCGTTATATAAACAGAATGTCAAAGAGAAGGAACCCGTGCCGAAACTTGTATTACTCTATCAGAAAGAGTATAATCTGTAGGGTTGAGGCGACACACTTTTTTGGGAGGAAACATCATGCTGCCCCATTTGATCGCCAGCCGGCTGGCGGTGGCGCCAGACCCGGTTAAGATTATTTTGATCTTTTTTGCCTATAGTTTTTTTGGATATATTCTTGAGTGCATCGTGCTTTCAATCCAGACCCGCCACCTTGTGCTCAACCGTGGCTTCACCAGCCACCTTCCGTTCTGCATCATTTACGGCTTTGGCGCCATGACGGGGTTCGCCCTGCTGCACCCGCTGGCGGATCGTCCGCTGCTGCTGTTTCTGGCCGGGGCGCTGGGCGCCACCGTCTTCGAATACCTGGTGGCCCGCCTTCAGATTAAACTCTTCGGGGATTTTTGGTGGGACTACAACGAAAAACACCTGAACTACCAGGGCATTGTCTGCCTTGAAAGCACCGTTGGCTGGGGTTTGGCGGCTTTGCTGGTCATCAACGTGGCCCACCGGGCGGTGGTGGGGGTGGTCAGCATGATCCCGGGCATGATTGCCTTGCTGCTGGCCGTTGCCCTGCCTGCCCTTTACATAGCGGACTTTCTCTACAGTGCCCATCAGGCCCGGGAGGAAAAAGACGAAATGCAACTGCGACCGGAACTCTGGCAGCGTGAGGAATAGACCGTGATAACCCACAATAGCAAAGGAACCCTGTATGGAACTGGTATTAAAACGTGTGGTCGATGAGGTCTTTGTGCCTGATGACGCCGAGTATGTCGCCGCGGTGGAAGACATTCTCTATAATGAGACCTTCCAATCGATGAAGGAGTTTCCCCAGCATGGCAGCACCTCCTGCCTGGCCCACAGCATTGCGGTGTCCTACCTCACCTGGCACACCTGCAAAAAGCTTGGGCTCAGAGCGGTGGAAGCGGCCCGGGGCGCCCTTTTGCACGATCTGTTCTTATATGATTGGCATACCCACAAGCCTGAGAAGGGCGATGCGATGCACGGTTTCACCCATCCCAAAACCGCGCTGGAAAATGCAAAAAAGGAATTTGACCTGACCGAGCTGGAGCAGGACATCATCCTTAAGCACATGTGGCCGCTCACCCCGGTGCCGCCCAGCCACAAGGAGAGCTACGTCGTGTGCTATCACGATAAAATCTGCTCCCTGCGCGAAACAATGCGCCGGCCCCTGTTTTAAACTTGTGCCAAAGCAACCCCCGAGACGCTTTGTTTCGGGGGTTTTTCGTTGCTTTGGGCCGGTGTTTGGTGTATAATTATTGTTTGCCGGGCAAGCCATGCCGGCTGCTCTGTCGCAAGGAGGAATCGAGTCAATGGACGTTCAGGTGGGGGACATCATCCAAACCCGGAAACCGCACCCCTGCGGGTCGCAGAGCTTCTCGGTGCTGCGGGTGGGGATGGATTTCAAGATCCGCTGTGACAAGTGCGGCCGCGAGGTGATGCTGGCCCGGCCGAAAATTGAAAAAAAAATAAAAAAACTGTTCCGAAATGGCGAAGAGGTCAAGGTGAGATAAATACCGACTAAATTAGGAATAATAGTTTGAATTTGGAGTAAGGATGGGAACGATGTTTGATAAACTGGACGCGGTGCGCAGCCGGTATGACGAGATCAACCGGCGCCTGCAGGAGCCGGACACGGTGTCTGATCCGGCAAAATACCGCGATTTGATGAAGGACTATAAGCAGCTTGGGCCGCTGGTGGAAACCTACGAGGCCTGGTGCGCCGCCCGGGATGGGATGGAAGAGGCCAAACAGCTTCTGGAGGAGGGCGGCGACGCCGAGCTGAAGGAACTGGCCCGGGATGAGCTGGAAGAAAACCGCGCAAAAATGGAAAAACTGGGGGCAGAGCTACGCATTCTTCTGCTGCCCAAGGACGAAAACGACGAGCGCAGTGTTATCATCGAGATACGCGGCGGCACCGGTGGCGACGAGGCCGCCCTGTTTGCCCACAGCCTCTACCGGATGTACAACATGTATGCCGAGAAAAAAGGCTGGAAAACCGAGATATTAAGTGTGAACGAGACCGAACTGGGCGGCATGAAAGAGGTGCAGTTCAGCGTGGAGGGGGACGGCGTCTACAGCCGCATGAAGTACGAGGCCGGCACCCACCGGGTGCAGCGGGTGCCTGAAACTGAAACCCAGGGCCGGGTGCACACCTCGGCCGTGACGGTGGCAGTGATGCCCGAGGCCGACGAGGTGGACATCGACATCAACCCCTCGGACCTGAAGGTGGACACCTTCCGCGCCTCTGGGGCCGGTGGTCAGCACGTCAACAAGACCTCCAGCGCCATCCGCATCACCCACCTGCCCACCGGCACCGTGGTGGAGTGTCAGGACGAACGCAGCCAGCACAAAAACCGCGATCGGGCAATGATGGTGCTGCGCAGCCGTCTGCTGAGCGAGAAGCAGGCCGCCCAGAAAAGCGAGATCGACGCCACCCGCAGAAGCCAGGTGGGCAGCGGGGATCGCAGCGAGCGCATCCGCACCTATAACTTCCCCCAAGGGCGGGTGACCGACCACCGTATCGGGCTGACGCTGTACAAGCTGGACAACGTAATGAGCGGCGACCTGGACGAGGTGATCGATCCGCTGATCGCTGCCGACCAGGCCGAAAAACTACAGGCGGCCTCGGGCGAATGAGTGGCACAGGTGTATTTGACACTAAAGTCTTACCTGCCGATAACGATGGAATAAAGCTGGCCGCAGACCTGCTAAAGGACGGCCAGGTGGTGGCGATTCCCACCGAGACGGTGTACGGCCTTGCCGCCAGCGCACTGGACGATGACGCTGTGGCCCGCATCTTCGATGCCAAGGGCCGCCCACAGGATAACCCACTGATTGTTCACATCGACAGGATGGAGATGCTGCCGCAAGTGGCCCGGGCGGTGCCGGAATATGCGTGCAAGCTGGCTGATGCCTTTTGGCCCGGCCCGCTGACCATGGTGCTGCCAAAGGCTGCGGACGTCGCCCCGAGGGTGTGCGCCGGGCTGGACACCGTGGGGGTACGGCTGCCCGCCCATGCGGCAGCCCGGGCGGTGATACACGCGGCGAACCTGCCGCTGGCGGCGCCCTCGGCCAACCTGTCCGGCGGGCCAAGCCCCACCACGGCGGCCCATGTATATACAGATTTGAAGGGCCGCGTACCGCTGGTGCTGGACGGCGGCTACAGCCCGGTGGGGGTGGAGTCCACCGTGCTTTCCCTTGCGGGGGCGCCCACTCTGCTGCGGCCCGGGTTTGTCACCCCGGCCGAGATTGAGGCTGTTCTGGGGGTGCCGGTGGTACTGTCCGACGGGATTCTGGCGCCGCCTCCCGAGGATTTGAAACCGGCCAGCCCGGGCATGAAGTACAGGCACTACGCCCCGGCCGCCGAGATCACGCTGGTGGTGGGGGACTTTGCGGCGTTCGGAGCTCTTGTGGCCGAGCGAGCCAAGGCAGGACCGGTGGCCGCCCTGTGCTTTGAGGGCGAGGAAAAACAGCTGCCGGTGCCGGCAATTGCCTATGGCAGGGCAGGGGATGACGCCAGTCAGGCGGCGGGCCTGTTCCGTGCCCTGCGGGCCGTGGACGGCCTCGACATCCCCACTGTGTATGCTCGCATGCCCGGCGATTCCGGGGTGGGCCTCGCGGTGCGCAATCGGCTGCTGCGGGCGGCAGGGTTTCGGGTGATTAAATTGTAAAAAGCCTGTATTTAACAGCGTATTCTTTAGCTCACTGAGCATAAGTTCAATTTACGGAGGCAACAAGATGCTGATGGTGGGGATCACCGGCCGTTCTGGCAGCGGGAAATCCAGTGTGTCCGGCCATTACGCCGCGCTGGGCTACACTGTAGCCGACGGCGACCTCATCTCCCGTCAGGTGACCGGACCGGCCAGCCCCTGTCTTGCAGAGCTTGTGGAGGCCTTCGGTTCAGCCATTCTGCAGGCCGACGGCACACTGAACCGCCGGGCCCTCGGGGAACTGGCTTTTAAATCGCCAGAAAATAACCGAAAATTAGTTGAGATAACCCATCCCCACATTCTGGCGGAGATGCGGCGCCGTGCCGAGGCCGCTAGGGCGGCAGGGGAGCGGCTGTTCTTTGTGGACGGCGCAATGATTGTGGGTGGGCCTGTGCAGCCGATGTGCGACAAGATTGTCCTTGTGGTGTCTGAGGCAAGGCTGTCGATCAGCCGCATCATTCTGCGGGACAATATCTCAAAAATTGCGGCCCAGCAGCGCCTTTCGGCCCAACTGCCGGAGGCGGAGCTGCGGCAGGCGGCGGACTATATCATCGAGAACAACGGCAGCCTGGAGCAGCTTGGGCAGCAGGCTGAGGCCGTTCTGGCCGAACTGCTGGCTCTGACAAAGCCCCCGGACGGCGAGGGGGTGGCCCAGTGAGCCAGGCAAAAAAAAGCACCAGGCGAGGCCCACTGATCGCGCTTGTATTGGCCGTTCTGCTGGTGGCCGGGGCGGTTTTGGCGGTGCCGGTGTCCCGGCAGGTGCAGCGGCTGCTGTACCCGGTACGTTATGCCAAAAGCGTAGAGCGCTGGGCCGCAGAATATGAGCTCGACCCTTACCTTGTGTATGCCTTTATCCGCACCGAGAGCAGCTTTAACCCGAAGGCCGAAAGCAGCGCCGGCGCCCGGGGCCTGATGCAGATGACCAGCGACACCTTCGACTGGCTCAAGGGCCGCATCGCCCCGCAGGACCCACTGAGTTACGACGACCTGTATGACCCGGACCAGGCCATCCGCTTCGGCAGTTATTTCATCTCCATCTGCCTCGAACGCTACGGCGGAGATACACAGACCGCGGCCGCGGCTTATCACAGTGGATGGGGCACGGTGGACGGCCTGTTGGCCAGCGCAGAGTACAGCGTTGATACGCAAAAACTCAACACCTTTCCCTATTCCCAGATGCGGCACTATGTGGCCAAAATTCAAAGCAATTACCAAAAGTATCTCGATCTTTATCAAACGTGAACGCAAATACCGAGAATCAAAAATCTCCAAAGAATGAAAGGAACCCGGACATGGCAAAAATGAAGGATGAAAAGACAAAAAAACTGAGTGAAAAACTGCTGGTTAAAAAGGAGCACACGGCCACCGTGGAGCCCGGTTCTGTCAACTTGGCAAAAGAATTCTGCGAGGGATACAAGCAGTACCTGGACGCCGGCAAAACTGAGCGTGAGGCCGCCAAGGCCGCCTGCGTCCTGCTGGAAAAGGCCGGATACAAACCTTGGGTTCCGGGCGGCAAACTGAAAGCGGGGCAAAAAATCTATGTTCTGCACCGGAACAAGGCTGTGCTGGCTGCCACCATCGGCAAGCAGGACCTGGCCGCGGGCGCCAAAATCTCGGTGGCGCATATCGATTCCCCCCGGCTGGATTTGAAGCCAAACCCGCTTTATGAGTCGGATAGTCTGGCCTATTTCAAGACCCACTATTACGGCGGCGTCCGTAAATACCAGTGGGTAACAATCCCGCTGTCGATGCACGGTGTTGTGGTGAAAAGTGACGGTGAGTCGGTTGAAATCTCCCTGGGTGAAAAACCGGGTGAGCCTCAGTTTACCATCACCGACCTGCTGCCGCACCTGTCTGCTGAGCAGAACAAACGCACGCTGGCCGAGGGCATCAAGGGGGAGGAGTTGAACATCCTGGTGGGCAGCCTGCCCTTTGATGACCCCGACGCCAAGGATGCCGTGAAGCTGGAGACCATGCGACTGCTGAACGAAAAGTACGGCATCGTCGAGCGAGATCTCGTGCGGGCTGAGCTTGAGTTTGTGCCCGCTCACCACGCCGCCGATATCGGCTTTGACGGCGGGTTGGTGGGGGCCTACGGCCAGGACGACCGGGTGTGCGCCTACACCGCCCTGATGGCAGAGATCGGCACCAAGGCCCCCCAGCGCACCACGGTGTGCGTGCTGGCGGATAAGGAGGAAACTGGCAGCGATGGTAACACAGGCCTTGCCAGTGCCTTTGTGTTCCACTTCCTCGAGGATCTGGCCGAGGCGCAAGGGGTGAACCCCCGGCGGATGTATGCCGCTTCGGAGTGCCTCTCGGCTGACGTGAGCGCCGCCTATGACCCCTCTTTCCCTGAACCCTTCGAACGGCGTAATTGTGCCTATATCAACCAGGGGGTGGCCCTGAATAAGTACACCGGCGCCCGGGGTAAGGGTGGCACCTCTGACGCCTCGGCTGAGTTTGTGGGCAAAATCACAAACCTGCTGGACGCCGAAAAAGTAGAGTGGCAGATGAGTGAGATGGGGAAGATTGACGCCGGCGGCGGCGGAACGGTGGCCAAGTTTGTGGCCAACTACAACATCGATGTGCTCGACATTGGGGTGCCGGTGCTGTCGATGCACTCGCCTTTTGAGCTTACCTCAAAGCTGGACGTCTACAGCACGTTTAAAGCTTTCGAGGCCTTCAACAAGGCGCCTTAATGCAGATTGGGCCGGTTCTCCAATGGCGGGAACCGGCCTGCTTTTATTCGGGGTGGTTTATCACGGTAAACTGCTAATTGAATATAACTCCGATTTATGGTATCATTTTTTTATCATTAATGATGGCCGGGTATGGGCGGCCAAACCTTGGAGGCATACGGAATGGCGGAACGCGTTGCAACGGTGGAGCGTAAGACAAACGAGACAGATATTCGGCTGACCCTGAACCTGGACGGGACCGGCAAGTGCGAATGCGCCACCGGCATAGAATTTTTTGATCACATGATCGACGGTTTTACCCGCCATGGCCTGTTTGACCTCGCCCTTACATGCAATGGAGACCTTGCGGTGGACTGCCACCACACCGTAGAAGACTGCGGCATCGCACTGGGTGAGGCGCTGAAACAGGCGGTCGGAGACAAGCGGGGCATCTGCCGCTACGGCAGCTGCCTGCTGCCGATGGACGAGGCCCTGGTCTCCTGCGCGGTGGACCTGTCTGGCCGGCCGTTTTTTGTCAGCGACGTGGTGTTCACAATGCCGCGCATCGGCGGGCTGGATACCGAGATGGTGCGCGAGTTCTTCTATGCTGTATCCTACAGCGCGGGCATTAATCTGCATTTTGTGCAGCACCGCGGCAGCAACAACCACCATCTGGCCGAGGCCAGCTTCAAGGCCTTTGCCCGCGCCCTCGACGCTGCCACCCGGCTGGACCCTCGCGTCACCGGGGTGCCCTCCACCAAAGGGGCTTTGTAGCACCATAATTTCCTTTATAGAAAAAAACCACCCGCCGGCTATCCAAACGGATAACCGGCGGGTTTTTTGGAGCTGGTGATCGGATTTGAACCGATGACCTGTTGTTGTTCGTAAGGCACCCTATTTTCCTTATGCGCTTACTTGCTCCAAATCCTCTAGCAACGTGGTTATTGGTAACCCATTGATGGTATCCGACGCTGTAATCCAATCCGCCATGGGCAGGTACCCGATGAATTTGTAGTAAATGTCCACCCGCTGGCTTTTGACACCATCCTCGTCAACGACCTTTTCATGCACCACTATGCGATCGATCAGGGCATTGAGAATCTGTGTGTTGAGTTCCTGGACATCTGTGTGCTGACGAATGAGGGCGACAAAATTCTCAATGTTGCTGTAGGTTTCTTCAGCATGGTCAATTGCTAAGGCAAGTTCCTTGCGCCGTTCCTTCAGCGACTGCTGCTCCGCCTCATAGGTTTCAAGCATACTGCGGCACCGTTCCTCAGATATTTTTCCAAGGGCACTCTGCTCAAATAGCTTGGCAATGGTGGTGTCCAACTGGCTGATGCGCTTTTCAGCAGCTGTCAACTCTCGCTTGCACTTATCTGTTTCTGCTCGCTGCTTGTCTGCACGTCGGCGAAGCAGGCGGTTGAGATATTCGTCATTGAGTATCTCGGCAGCCTGGGCGTTCCGGCGGATGTCATCCAACACCAGGGTGGTAAGTGCCTGCCAGCCGATGGCATGGGAGGTGCAACGCTCTTTGCCATAGTTCTTGTACACCCAGCAGGAGAAGTTTTTGTATTTTTGCTTTTTACCATCGTATGAAGCATTGAGGGCAGAGCCGCAGGTGGCACAACGCACCAGTCCAGCAAACATCTGTATCTCACCTTTCTTGCTTTCTCGCCGCCTGCTTTTCATCAGTTTTTGAACGATATCCCATGTTTCCTGGGTGATGATGGCCTCATGGGTGTTCTCCACAATGATCCACTCATCTCTGGGTGCGGCGGAACGTTTTTTGTTGAACACGCCTTTGCTCTTTGTTTTGCCGAAGACTGATTTCCCGAGATAAGCCTCATTTTTCAGAATAGCGCGGACCGAAGTAGCGTGCCAGTCGAAGGGTTGCCGCCAATAGTCACTGGTATAGTAGTCTGGATTGTTCTGATTGAAGTATGCCTGTGGGTTGAGGATTTTCCGTTCCCGGAGGATTTTTGTCATCCGAACGTACCCAATGCCCTCTGCGAACATATTAAAAATGCTGCGCACCACCTCGGCGGCAGGCGGGTCAATAACCAATCTATGCCGGTCATCGGGGTCCTTGATGTACCCGAACAGCGCGTGCCCGGCCAGATACTTGCCATCCTTGGCACGGGTGCGGTGGGCGGCCTTAGTCTTGCGGGAGGCCTCCTGAGCATAGAATGAATTGATGACATTGGTAAACGGCAGTAACAGGTTATCAAGGCCATTGGCTGAATCGATGTTATCATTGATTGCGATGAACCGCACGTCCCTCTCCGGGAAATACCGCTCAATCCAGTAGCCAGCCATCACATGCTCCCGGCCAAACCGGGAGAGGTCCTTAACAATTATGAGGTCAATCTCACCTTTTTCAACATCCTCAATCATCCGTTTGAACTCGGGCCGGTCAAAACTGGTGCCGCTCCATCCGTCATCACAGTAAAGCACAGGGGCGGGAAGATGATGATCTTTGCAGTATTGCTCGATCAAAGATTTCTGCGTTTGGATGCTGCCGCTCTCGCCGGCATTGCCATCTTCGGCAGAGAGGCGAGTGTAACCGGCAGGGCGAGTTTGCTTTTGCTTCGTTTGCATGGTTCAACTCCTTTCCCGAAGCGCCTTTATGACAGCACCAGTATACCGTCATCCATCTCCGGTAGCTATACCATTATCCAACAAAAATGACTTCGTAATTTGCTGTGCTTCTAACTGCGTAAAGGAATTTTCTATCATGCTGCCAATCCGGTCAAAGATGAGTTCATCGTCGGAGTAGTGGCTGAAAACAGTATATTGGACGCCCCGAATCACTTTGCAGTGGGCCTGAACAGAGCTTTCGAACAGAAACATCAGGCGTCTCCTTCCTCTGCCAGTGTGCGCCAATTGGAATCCCGAACGGCATCCTCGAGGTGGATTTGCCCATTGGTACGCTTGAGGTCGTGGATGACCTGGCCGCGCATCCGTGACAGGTTCAGGTCCTCGATGCCCTCGTAGGTGGAGATAATCCGGGTGTTGAGGGCAACCTCGGTGGCCAGTTTGAAAATGTTTTGGCGGACGCGGTGCTCGCTGTCCTGCACGATGCCCTTCATCACAGAGAGCAAAATCTTGCTGGTGTACTCGGTGGCATCCTGTGAGGCGAGGTATCCGGTGTAGAACCTCACAGCTTTTTCGATGAACTCGTTTTGGCTCTTGCAATTGTCCCGAGGCCAGAGGCTATT
The DNA here is from genome assembly GCA_030266915.1 of Ruminococcaceae bacterium OttesenSCG-928-D13. Taxonomy (GTDB): domain Bacteria; phylum Bacillota; class Clostridia; order Oscillospirales; family Ruminococcaceae; genus JAAYCI01. The sequence continues at coordinate 31,081 of JAJDIZ010000010.1, forward strand.
GACCAGCGCATGTGTCTCCGGCGATGTCCTAAATGAGAATATGACTTTTTTTCCTGCCATGGTCTCTCCTTCAGTGGTATCAGTTTTTATACTGTAAAAATTAGCGTACATACGATACAGACGCCGCAATGTGGTGTATGGTGTGGTATCAGTGCCCGAAAAGTGGTATCACGCCCAAAAGCCCTTCCGACCCGCATTGCGGGGCGATGTAGCCGGAGTGGTGCCGGCCCTTTGGCACCACTCCTTTATCCTGCTCAAAAATCGACCGGGGGGTTCAGCGTACAAATCCGGCAAATCCGGCCATGCTCAAACAGGCCGAAATTCGCCCCAAACAGGGCCTTGGATGCCAGGGAGGGTTTGTTCCCTGCACGCAGGCCGAAGAACAGGAACAGGGGCGACGCTCGCCCTCACGGCGGAGACTAGCCGCCAAGGCCACTTTGCATGAGGTATGCAGGGTCAACAGGGACATTGCCTTGGGGTGCATGGCTGCGCCCGGTTTCCATGTCACTGTCGGCACTCTGGCACATCAGTTCCACCAGCCGGTTGCCATTGCTGCGGCGTTTTCGCACGGAGATGCCCAGGGTCGATAACCTGATCTCGTTTTGCAGCAGGCGTTTGTATACCATGCGACTGGTGAGGACATCGGCACCGGGTGGGCACAGCGCGTTGAGCGCCTTGGCCAGCTCATTTGGGGTGTTGCGGTAGCAGGCGCCATGCTGCCGCAGCAACTTGACCACCATCGGAACGATGTCATCCCGCAGGGCGTCCGGCATTTCGAGGCTGTCCCTCACCAGTTCCCAAACATTTTCTTTGTTTTTCTGCAAGTCGATTTCGCGGTACTCGATATCCCGCCCGATGCAACTGAGCTTGGCCCAGCCGCTGCCGCGCTGTGTCTCCACCAGGGTGAAGGTGGAGTCCGCCACGCCTTGGATGGCTGTGGTCCCACTGACGCGGTTGAAGATGTCGTTGTCACCCTCCTTCCGCAGATGATGGATGAGCAAAATGGCAACGCCTTTTTCATCCGCGATCTGCTTCAGCGTTTTCAGGTCTTGGTAGTCCCTGGCATAGGTGTTATCGTAGGAAACGTTCCGCACAAGCTGCAAGGTGTCGATGACAATGAGCACCATGCCGGGATGACTGGAAATGAAGTGCAGTATCTGTTCCTCCAGCCCTTTGCCCAGCACGCCGGCGGTGGTGGCAAAGTGAAGGCAGGGTGGGGCGTAGTCTGTGATATCCAGCAGCCGGTTTTGGATGCGGGCTTCGCTGTCCTCAAGGCAGAGGTAAAGAACCGTGCCTTGTTTCGTATCGAAGCCCCACACTGTTTCGCCCAACGATACTTGCAGGCACAACCAAAGCGCCAGCCAACTTTTGCCTACTTTGGGTGCGCCCGCCAGGATGTGCAGCCCTTGCCCAATCAAAGTGTCCACCACATAGCTGGCGGGGGAATAGGGCCTGTTCATCAGTGTTTCACCGTCGACGGTGTGGAGCTGAGTATGTTCTTTTGCCATACAGAATATCCTTTCGATTCAAGCGCATTGGAGGAGTGCTTTTCATCCTAGCGGATGGCTTGACAAATGTAAATAGAAAATCTACAATTCACACAGCATACTCTAATGGCTGGATTTGCATCTTCTATTTTTGCAAACACTCTACTTTTCAGGTTTCCATTTTCTATTTGGAGGGAATCATGTACGCATTCAAGGCATACCGGGTGGAGAACCAGGTGGTGATAAACGGGAGGCACAAGTACCGGCAGGGGGAGGTGCTGGCCGACCTGCTGAACCAGGATTTCACAAAGCTAAAGGAAAAATACGAAGAGTGCCTGCGTCTGGAGGTGCCGGTGCGTTACCCCGATATTGGTGTGCCGGACGATTACACGCAGATGGTGTACGCCGTGCAAACCTTTTTCAATTATGTGGATGATATGGTGTTGCGCCTGCCGGTGTACAGGGACTTTCTGAAGCCGGAGGACACCCGCCCGGACGGGCTTATCAACCTGCTTTCTTCCTACCCGGAGTTGTTTGAAGAAGGGGAGGGCATCTTTTTCAACGAAGCCCATTCGGGTGACTGTACTTTCGATGAAGATATTCATGGGGAGGAATATGATGAGGAAGAGGGGTTTGAAGCGCGTGAGAGGCGGCGGCGTCACGGTAAAGATGGTGCTGTCTCCAATACCCTGTCAGGCATTGTGCTGACCAGCTTTACGCCCAACAATCCGGAGGAAACGTACAGCGTTTTGGTTGGGCAGCTAAACCGGCGTATCGTCAAACTGTGCGATAATTATCTGGCGCTGGCAGCGGAGCTGCTGCGTGTTCCGTATGTGTACTCGGATTTGTTGGACGACTACATCCATAAACTGCCCTCGTTGCTGCAACCATCCGCAGTTGCCGGGGCGATGGAGGCGTATTTCGCTGACCGGGAGGAATATGACAAGACCCATCGTTCCGGCGTGTACGAGCGCATGGGGGAGAAACGGGGAACCAGCACTACCCATGAGGTGATGGTTTATGAAGACGAAAATGGCGGAACAGCCAAGCGCCTGTGGGAGGTTACCGAACACGGCAGCATTGGTTCGTTCCTGTACGACGAGTTCTTCGGTGGGCTGGAGACCGGACGTCTGCCCAAGCGGTGTGCGATTTGCGGCAAGTACTTTCTTTTGGACAGCGGCTACAGCGCTGACTTCTGCGAGCGCATTGCGCCCGGCGAGGCTGAAAAGACCTGCCGGGACATCGGGGCCCGCAAACGGTACGATGAAAAGGTGAAGAACGATCCCATCTGGCTTGCCTACCAGCGGGCTTACAAGACCCACTATGCCCGTGTGAGCAAAAAGAAATTGACCAAGCCGGAGTTCGCGGCTTGGTCGGATTGGGCGATTGAACTGCGAGGCAAGGCACTGAATGGTGAAATAGAGTTTGAGGAGTACGTTAGAAAACTGAAAAGATAAATAACCATTGCGTAGATAAGCAATAGATGCCTGTCATGCCAAGGGTAAGGTTGTATTTTGCCACAATACCTTTTATGTGCTGGAGGGTTTTTTCTGTTTTCTCCCTCCGCCATGGATTGGCTTTTTGGAAATGGCAAAGAGCTCATGCCTTTCATATTCTGGGAAGCACAGATTGGTTCCTGATATGAGATCGCCTATTTTTACGTTCAAGGCATTAG
>JAJDIZ010000100.1 GCA_030266915.1 Ruminococcaceae bacterium OttesenSCG-928-D13
CCCCGGTGGCCACAACCGGGGCCAAAACCTTCAGGACGGTCTGCATTGCCGACTTGCCGGCCGCCGCCTGCCCAGCGGCCACCGCCGGCACCCCGGCCGCCGCGAGGCAGCCCGCAATCATCTCGCTGCTGATGCTGGCAACAGCCGACTCCTGCAAGCTGAGGGCCAGCACCGGGCCGCTGGCCACCAAAGGCAGGGCGGCCCAAGCGGCGGGCATCGGGTCCCGCATCCGTTCTTCCAGCTCAATTTTCAGGTACTTGCGGGCCATGCGCAGGTTGTTGTTCACCGCGTCGGTGGTGATGCCCAGCACCTCGGCCACCTGCTCGTAATTCAGGGACTGGTAGTAGTGCAGCACCACGCAGCGGCGGTATTTCTCCGGCAGGGCTTCCACGGCTTCGGCCACCAGCGCCCGTTTTTCGGCGTCCTCCATAAACGCCTGGGGCAGGGAGAAAAGGGAATCATCCTGCCACTCGGCGTCTTCGAAGGTCTCAAACGGGATCGAACTCTTGTGTTTCATGGTGTCCCTTTTCATGTTCACGCAGGTGTTGTGTACCAGCCGGTTCAGCCACACGTTGAAGGCCTCGGGCGCCTGCAGGCTGCTGATGCTTTTCTGCATGCGGATAAATACTTCCTGGGCGGCGTCCTCCCCGTCGTGCTGGTTTCCCATCTCGACAACGCACAGGTAAATGACTTCCCGTGCCTTGAGGTTGCACAGCTCGTTAAAAGCATCTTTATTCTGTTTGCTGGCTTTTCGAACCAGTTCAAGCAGCTTCTTGTCTTTCATACCCTTCCCCAGGAAGAAGGCGCACTGCGCCGTTATTAATAAGACACCAAACGCACCATGCAATTGTTAAATCAGCGGGCATTTTTTTCGGTTTGGCAATTTGCCAAAAAACAGCTGTCCCACGGGGCAACATGTATAGCAAAGCACCATTTTTTACCAGACAAAGCCATCCCCGCCTCTGAAAAGCAGGGATGGCCCTTGGGGTACGGCGCTAAAAACCGACCTGAGCGCGGATGTAGGTGATCAAGTCGCCAATGCTGTTGAACTGGCCAATCTTAGCCGAGACGAACAGCGTGACGAAAATGGCCAAGGCGATCACCACCAGCCAGATCAGCACGATTAGCAGCTTTTTGCCCGCGCCTTTCTTTTTGCCCTTCGCCTTGCCGTCGGGGGCGGCCCCGGGCTGAGACTGAGGTGCCTGGGTGCCGGCCGGGGTGTCGGGCCGGCCGCTGTTTTCTTCGTTCATGATACCTGCCTCCTATACTATGCGGTTATGCGCTGCCTAAGCGCTTATGCGCTGCCACATCAGGGACAGCTCGGTAAACATGTGCTGCAGCATACTGCCAATCGAATCGAAGCGGCCCGCTTTGGCCACCAAAAACAGCACAAGGAAGATGCCGACCGCGATGATAAGCAGCGTGATCAAAACGCGGATCAGGGTTTTTCCCGCGCCTTCCTTCCCCTTCTGTTTCTTTTTTCCACCATCCGTCGCGGCCTGTCCGGGCGCGTCTGGAACGGCGTTTGCCTCCTGTGCCGCCGGGGCGTTCTGATCGGGCTGCGGCTGCATGGGCATCTGGTCAGGTTGTTCCATTGTTTTCCTCCCCGGCGCGCCGGCCGTCTGGGTTGCGTTCTTTCTTCATCGATACCCACCGGCGCCAAAACACCGGTGGGTATCGCTCTCGGATATTTTTGCTTTTAGTTCGCGGTTTGCGTGGTGTAATTGGATTTGTCGTTCTGGTCGTCCTCGTTTTTGGCGCGGACCTTGACCGCAAGGTGGATGATGACCAGGGCCATGCTGATGATGAAGAAGGCGCCGATCAGCGGGGTCCAGCGGGTGATCCAAACCATGGGCAGCCGGATGTTCTCAAGAATCAGGAAGAGCACGCCGGGGATGATGCCCGCCACGATGGTGATGATGCGCAGGGAGAGCAGACGGTTGCGCTTGATCTTTTCGTCTTCGGCTTCCGTGTCGGCCTCGTCCCGCAGCTGGTTGGTCTTTTTGCGCTTGAACATGCTGAAAATCAGGATGAGGGAGGCCAGCAGCGCAACGATGGACATCATCAGGTTCAGCAGCGACCAGGCGATGCTGTTCAGCCCACCCAGGGGAACACCAAGGGCGGAAAGGTCCTCGGCTTCGGGTCCGCCGCTGGCGCCGGCATCCACCTCCGGCGGGATGATCTCTTCCTCAGGCTCGGTGGGTTCGGCCGGCGGGTTGGTCACGACGGCCGGCGTCGGGGTCGGCTGGTCCGGATCGGGACGGGGCGGATCCGGGTCGGGGGTCACGACAACCGGCGGACGGGGCGGATCCGGGTCCGGATCTGGGTCCGGATTGGGATTTGGGTCCGGATCGGGATCAGGGTCGGGTGTGGTGTCCTTCGGATAGTTCTTCACTTTGATCCAGATCACGCCGTCCTTGTCCTTCTGGTCAAGGCTGACGGTGAAGGTGATGGGGCTGACGGTTTTGAAGCCGCTCGGGGTTTTGGTCTCCTTCAGCACGTAGGTGCCTTCCAGCAGGGTGATTTTTTCGGACTGGCCCTTGCTGTCCAGGGTGATGACCCCGCCCACGGGCTGGTTATTGGTGTCATACAGCTGGAACTCGGCGCCGGCCAGTGCCTTGCCGGTGGACCCGTTCAGCTTCTGGATGCGCACCGGGATCAGGGGGTAGTTCTTCACCTCGAGCCAGATGACGCCGTCCTTGTCCACCTTGCCGGCACTCACCGTGAAGGTGATGGGATCAATGCCTTTGTAGCCGTCCGGGGTTTTGGTTTCTTTCAGGGTGTAGGTGCCGTCCGGCAGGGAGAGCTTCTCCGACAGGCCGTCCTTGTCCAGGGTGATGCGCTTGCCAACCTCGTTGCCGTCCTGGTTATACACCTGGAACTCGGCCCCGGCCAGCGCCTTGCCGGTGGCCCCATCCAGCTTGCGGATGCGCAGCGCGGCAAACGGGTCGTTCTTCACTTCAAGCCAGATCACGCCATCGGCGGCCTTCTTGTCAATGCTGACCGTGAAGGTAACCGGGTCGATGGTCCGGTAGCCGTCCGGGGTTTTGGTTTCTTTCAGGGTGTAGGTGCCGCCCAGCAGGGTGAATTTCCCGGATTTGCCCTCGGTGTTCAGGATAATGGGCATGCCCACTTCCTTGCCGTCCTGGTCGTACACCTGGAACTCGGCCCCGGCCAGTGCGGCGCCGGTCAACCCGTCCAGCTTCTGGATGCGCACCGGAATCAGGCTGCCCGCGCCGGTGGCGTCCACGCTGCTGAAGGCGTGGTACTTCACCACTTCGGTCCACCTGTCGTAGCTGTCGCCGGTGAATCGGGCGCTGTTGCTCAGCCGGCCGTGGTTCTGGTGGTCGGGGTCACGCTCGGCGGTATCAGCGTCGAAGGTGCTGGTGTACTTGATGATCACCTTGTCTTCCAGCTTCGGGAAGAGAATTTTGAAGGTTGTGGTGGCGGTGGCCGGGTCGCGGTCTCCGCCCTCGATGGTACAGTTGGTGTACTTCTGCCCGTCGTTGCTCCCACCGTCATAATACACTGCAATGGAGGTTTTGTCCAGAATCTGGCCCGGGCTCAGGGTGTCGGTGAACACGCCGTTCAGCACGGCGTTGTTAGCGCCCAACCCCAGCTTTACTTCCCAATCGAACTTTGTGCCGGTGGCCGTAAGCTCCTTTTTCATGTCGCCGTCGTCCGCGCGCTTGGTCTCCACCTCGGCAATTGCGGTGGCGGTAACGTCGTCCGCCGCAGCGGTGGCGGTGTTGATGTAGGTGGCCTGCACCGGCTCTTTCAGGTCGGTGCGGTACCGGATGCGGACAGCGGTTTTCACACTGGTGAGGAACTCCAGCTCGAAGCCGGTGTTGTTGTTCTCCATCACAGTCTCCAGCTTGTAGTCCACATCAGGCGTCATCGGCGCCCAAGTGGCGTCCACCCATTTCCACTTGCTGGAGTCGCTGTTGCTGTCATCCCAGTAGCCGCCGGTCAGCTTCGAGAGCTCAAGGCCCTTGGTGGTGTTGAACACCATGCCGCCGTTCGAATCGAACACGTCGTTCAGGGTCACCTTGTGGCCGGAGAGGTCCGCGGTTATGGTGTTGAAGTAGATTTCCCAGTCGGCATAGTAACCCTTGGCGTCTTTATCAATAACGCCTGTTTTATAGCCGCTAAGCTTGGCGTCGCCGTAAACGGTCTGTATTACCCAGTCGGTCGACTTGTTCAGAGCAAAATAATCAGTGGCGCTCCAGTAGAGCTTACCCTCAGCTTTGAATTTGTTTTTAAAGGTGCCGGTTTTTGCCAGGCCGCCGGCTTTGCCCAGCGTGTAGATGGTTTTGTATTTGATCACAATCTGGCCGCTGCCCGCCAGGATGGTGGCGTTCGTCCCACTTGTAACCTGTGTGAGCACAAAGCCGCTGGTTCCGTTATCGGTCAGGGTGAAATAATCCGCCCAGTCCTTATCCACGCCACCTATGGTCAACTTGATGGTGCTGGCGTCCAGGATATGGGTTTCCTCGTTGGTGCCGTAGTCAAAACTATCGGTGATTACCAGGTCTTTAAGGTCGTACTTGTCAGTAGCGGTGCCCAGTTTCAAGGTCCAGCCAAGCTCCTGCTTGGAGGTATCCCGGGCCTCTTTCCATATTTCCTTGGTCACCGCAAGGGTGCCGCCCACTACATTGTTGTTGTCTTTCAGCCAAGCCTCGGCACTGCCTACCTCGGTGCTGCCAACCGTAACTGTAAATTTGTTATAAAGGGAGCCCGCTTTGCGGAATTCGTGCAGACCATTTTCACCGTCAATCAGCACATTAAGGGTGATGATGTAGTATTTACCATCCGGCACGGTGAACTGAATACCGGTGCTGGTGAGAGCCGCTGTGACATTCACCGAGGTTTCGCTGTTGTTGGCAGCTTTCTCTACTGCACTGTAAACCGGAATGGAACCGATAAGTGTGTTTTTGGTATTGCTAACCTGCGAACTATCCAGTTTTGCAAGTCCCGCGCCAAAAACATCGTCAACGATGAGGTTGCCACCATAGGTCATTCTTTCCTTATTGATGTGCAGTTCCCAGGTGGTGTAGTATTGTCCGCCCGTTTCTTTGGCAACCTTGATCGCTTTCTTTTGAAAAGCGCTGTTGGTCAGGTTGACGTTCTTGCTTGCGTTAGCCCTCACACCGTTGAGGGTGGCCGCGTTGTAGTAGGTCACATTCGCGCCAAAGGCTGGCTCTTTACCGGTATTAATCTTGCTGCGCACCACCACCTCGTACGCGCTTTTGATGTCGCCAAAGGAGAAGGTGATCGTGCCGCTTGGACCGTTATTGGGATCGTTTTTTTTCACCGTATAGGTCGGGTTGGTGAGGTCTTCGCCCTTGGGCTCACCACCGGTATACGACAACAGCGTTTTTCCGCCACCGTCCTCTATCCGGTTCACCCTCACCACATAGTCGGTGTGTGTTCCATCAAACACCATGTTGTTGCTGAGGGTATCCACGAGTACCGCGTTCTCCACAGCCACACGCTCTGTGTTCAGATTAATCGTCCATTCAACATATCTCGCTTTTATGACTTCCTGCGGCTTCGCCGGGTCGAGCGCGTTGCCGCCGGCGTCTAAAAAGCGTTCAAACTTCTTTTCTACCTTCGGCTTCTCAGCCTCGGGGCCCTCGAACTTGAATTTCACGCCGTCCTCGAACTCGATGGAAATCGTATCACCGGGCAGCAGGGTCTTGGACACCGTGCTGCTGATGGAGAAGGTGCCGTGCAGGTCTTCCATGTTGGCGCTGTCGGTGTAGGTGAGGATGACATTCCAATGATCGAGGGTCAGCCCGTTGTACACCGCTTCAAAGGAGAGATCGCCAATGTGGATGTTGCTTATGGTTTTTACCTGGCGTGTAAGGCTGCCGAAATCATTGGCCACCGGCAGGTTGCCGGGGATGGTGCCCAGCACTGTGGTGTCGCCTTTGCTGATGGTGGTTTTGTCGCTCGGGTCACGCTGCCACACATAGTCCAGCTTGATGGTATCGCCGTCGTTCAGCTCGACGACATCGCCATCATTCACCTCTACATTGTTCAGGTAAATCTTCGGGCTGCCCACAAAATGGGCGTTGTTCAGTGCCCTGCCGGCGGTGTTCAGCTCGTCATCAAGGATCGCCAGCGAATCGTCCTGTTCGGACGGATCGACCGGGGTCTCGGGGGTCTGCTGGGTTTCCGGGGTCTCGGGGGCCGGCTCGGCCACCTCAACCTGAATGGTGGGCCACTGCACGTCCTGCCCCAGCGCATAGCCGCTGAGGGGATCGGCAGCCGAGGCGGTGTAGGTGAAAACAGCCGCCGCGTCGGCGCTGAAATCCGCATCAGCGGTCCACACCACGGCAAGGTCGACGGTGGTCTCGTCGGCCAGCACGCCGGTGATGGTGCCGGGGAACCCAGCGCTCGGGTTCTCGCCGCCGATCTCCACGGTGTAGCTGTCCACAAAGCCATCTCCCAGTTGCCAGCCGGCAATGGTCAATGCTTGGTCATTCTGTACGTCCAGGCCGGTGTCGTCGGCGACAACAGCCTCAGGCGGCACAATATCCGCCTCCGGGCTTTCCGCCAGCGATACCAGCGGAAAACTCATGAGCAGAGCCAGTGCCAAAAATACGGCCATGCCGCCCTTCCAAAGTCCTTTTTTCATCCTTCGTAGCCTCCCCAGTCGCTATTCTTTAACAGATCGCCATACCCGCCGCGCCCGTTCGTCAGGGTTCCGGAAAAACCAATTTGCCGGTACGCGATCTCGTATTGATATGTTCTGCCTGATAAGACACACGTTATCGCGGGGGATTGCGAAAAAAATCGAAAGATGGTAGGCTTTTTGGAGATGTGCACATATAATTCGTGTCTTATCCAGTTTTGTTAGTGCGAGATGTATAGCGAAAATGCGCCAAAAAGGCCTCTGTGTCAAAAGCCGGTCAAAGCCAATTTTGAAATGTGACTGAAAGGCCTTTGCCGCATTCAAAAATCCGCACCGAGGCCATTGGCCTCGGTGCGGACATTTTGGTATTGGCTTTCCGTGGGGAACAGGGCGTCGCCCGATTGCAT
>JAJDIZ010000101.1 GCA_030266915.1 Ruminococcaceae bacterium OttesenSCG-928-D13
CCTTCAGGCTGGTGACAGTGACGGGCTCACCACTGGTGGTGGGGCTGGAGAAGCTGACCATCTCCGGCTTGCTAGCCGTCCAGGCCACCGAGGCGTCGGTGGTGTTGGCCGGGGCCACCGTGGCCCGCAAGCTGGTGGTGCCGCCGGTGGGCAGGGTTGCCCTGCTGCCCGCGCCGTCGAGGGCCAACCCGACGCCGGTTGCCTCCTGCCGCACCATGAAGCTGTAGCGCACCGGCAAAATGCTCGCCGCCGCATCGGGGTCCGCCGGGCTGCCGGTGACGGTGAATGTCACCGCGTTATCAATGGACGCACGGGTGGCGGTTACCTTGCCGGTGGCGGCGTCGAAGGTGACATAATGCTCCCACGCCACATGCTTTTTGCCTGCGGCGCTGATTTCCCAGGTCATGTTGCGATTGCTGGCCGCCGCACCGCCCGGGCCGCTCACCTGCACCACGGGGGTGTAGCTGGCGCCCACCGGCAACTGGGTTTCGGCGGTGGTGCCCGGGGCGTCGCCTTCGTTGCTCCAGGTTAGCTGGGAAACGTTTGTGACACCCTTGCTGGTGACCGTCACATCCAGATGGGTCTTTATGTTCCCGTAAACGGCCGAGTACGCCGTGATGCGGGTGGTGATGGAGGTATTAGGCGGCAGGGTTTTCAGCTTGATATAGACCGGTATATGCGGGGCGCCCTCGGCCATGTCGGGCTTGTAGTAGGTGCTGCCCTCATACTCTGGCCCGGTGAACTCGAAGGCGTCGGTGTTGGGAATGGAGTACTTTACACCGGAATATTTGATTGTGACGTGATCACCGCCGTTGAGGGTGGCGGTGATGGGCAGCACCACCGGGTTTTCCGGGTCCACTGAATGGGCCACTATGAAGTCTCCCTGATCCAGCTTCAGGCTTTTTGGCATGATGACCAGATAGATCAGCACGCCTTTCCCGAACATGTTCTCATATAGTACCGAGGGGTCGTCCTTGGCGGCTATATCGATGAAAACCGTGCCAGGGCCCCGCGCCGTTACAACGCCCTTTGTGGTAACGGTGGCAAGGCCTTCGTCGCGGGAGATGAAATTGACCCCGGAATCGGTGGCTCTGGTGCCGTCTGCGGCGGCGGCATAGGCCTTGATGGTGGTGGTCTGCCCCAGGCGGTTCAGCTCCGACGCGCCACTGTTGGTGAGCACGATTTTTTCCGCCGGCACCACCGAGCGGAACTTGTAGCTCACCTTTTGGCTGCCCGCCTGAGCCATGATGGTGAAGGTGCCCGCCTTGTTTTGGGTTTTCACCGTCACCGTGGCATCCTTGTCCAGCGTGATGCTGGCGCCGCCGGTGGCGCCGTCGCCCACGGTGGCAATGGTCGGGTTGCTGCTGGTCCATTTCACTGTATCGGTGGCGTCCATCGGGCTGGCCTCCACGGCCAGCCCGATGGTGTTGAGGTTGCGCTCGCTGCCGTATTTGGCCAGCACCAGCCGGGGCACGTCCTCAAGGGTGTCGTAGCCCGGGGCCACCATCTCAAGGCCGGTGGTGGGCCGCAGCACCTGCACGGCGCAGGTCCGCTCAAAGGTCCGCCCGAGTATATCGGTGGCCGAGGCCGTGATGGTGGTCGTGCCGGGGCCAACCCCGGTCACCAATCCGTTCGTATCCACGGCGGCCACCTTGGGGTCGCTGCTGCCCCAGCCCAGGCTGGCAACGGTGATGCCCGCGGTTTGGTAGGCCGCCTTGATCTGCTTTGTGGCGCCGGTGTTCAGCTTTAGCGGGTTTTCCGCCGTGTTTTGTGGGGTTAGCTTAAAGCTCAGCTCGGCGGTGCCGGCCACCCGCACCTCGGCATTGGCGGTGTAGCGCGTGCCGTCCTTTTCCCACACCCCGGTGAGGGTGGCGGTGCCCACCCCGGCCAGGGTTATCTGCACCGGGCCGGTTCCGGCCGGCTTTTCCTCCACGGTGAACACCCTGGTGTTGCCGCTCTTGTATTCTATGAGCTTTAGCCCCGCGTCGGCGTGGCCCGCCACCAGTTCCACCATGGCCTTGCCGCCGTTCACAAAGGGGACAGGGGCCGGTTGTACAAAGCCGTAATTTTGGGTGGGCAGGGCGGGCAGCACAGTTACCGCCAGGCTGACGGCGGACTGCCCGCCGTAGTTGCCGTTGCCGGTGACCGCTTTGGCCGTCAGGGTATGGCCTTCATCCTCCGGCACCGGCCGGTATGTGTCGGTGGAAACGTCCGGCACCGGCGCGCCGTCGCGGTACCACGCCCACACAAAGGCATTGCCCGCCGCCACCGGCAGGGTGGCCTGCAGGGTGCCGCCCACCCGTGCCGGGCCATATATCCGGGGCACCAGGTCCTGTATGCTGGCCTGGCCGATGGCGTAGCTACCCAGCGGCACGGTGCAGGCCTTGTAGTTCGGGCCTTCGGCCACCTCGGCGCGCAGGGTGTAGGTGCCCGCGTTCGTGGGCGGGGATGGGGCGTCATACCCGGCGCCGGCGGTCCAAATTTCCACCGGGCCATAGCCGGTGCGGCTGCGCTTCACCTCGACTTTGGGGCCCTGGGGACTGCCGTTATAGTAGCCGTCGGCGAGGGTGTAACTGAAATCCTCGGCCGACATCGTCCCTTTTTCCATGGACTGGCCGCTCAAAACAAACTGCTCGTAATAGCCGTAGTAGTCCACAGGCTCGTCGAAATCGGACTCGGGGCCGTCATAGTAGACGGAGCGCAGGTAGTAGTTCCGTGTGTTTTGGGTCTCTTTCAGCCGCAGGGTGACGGTGACGGTGTTGGCTTCGGCCACATTGGGGCTGTTGAAATGGGCGATGGCAGTGTAATCATCGGTGGTCAGCACGTCGCTGCCATTAAGGCCCCCAAAGCTGGTGGTGGCCCCTACCAGGGTGGTGCCGTCATAAGCTTTGGGTGCCAACACCACGTCGTTTGCATAGGTCCACACCGGGGCCCGGCCTACCACAATCTTTATCGCCATCCGCTCGATGGTTTTATAGTTCGGGGAGTTGGGGCGGAAGCTGGCATAGGCAACGCGTTCCTCGTCCTCCAACGTTGCGTCGCCAGCGGAGGCCTCCGGCTCCAGCCATTGGAAATAGCCGTTGTGAGTCTCGTTGGCATCGGAAAAGGCGTTGTCTTTCAGCCGCTGGCCGTAGGTGAAGGCCCGGGTGAGCGCGGGCAGCTCCTGCTCAATTTGTCCGATGGAGAAATCGAGGGTGGTGGTGGCGGTGTAGCGGTCGTCCGAATACAGCCCGAGGCGCACCGAATAGAGGCCCGCGCCCGTGGGTGGGGTGGTGCTGGGGCCGTACAGCGTGCCGCCGCGGCCGGTGTACACCGCCGTGAGGGCTAGGTTTTTCACGCTGCCGGTTATGTCGGCTTCCCCTTGCCTGAACAGCGGCTGCCCGGTGTAGCCCACCTGGGCGGCGCCACTGTATGGCGCGTTTGTGGGGGTGAGGCCGGCGAGGGTCACCGTGGTTTTTCCGGTACCCAGCAGAACCGTCTCCAGCACCTCGCTCTGGCCCGCGAGCCGCACTGTCACCAAAATATCGCCTTTGTGCCCCGCAGGGACGGTGAGGGTGTTGGTGTAGGGGGCCGTGTTTGTTTCGGTTTTTGCCAGGCTGCCGCCGGTGGCCGTCCACTCCAGAGGATAGTCCACCCCGGCTACGATGTCGGTCAGTGTGGCCGTGAGCGCCACGTCGCCACCTGCCGCGGGCAGGGCTTCCGGCTGGGTTATCAGGGCGAGGGTGGGCTTGGGAATGGTGGTGAAGTGACCCACTACGGTTTCGGGTATTTCAATGAAGCCGCCATCTTCTCCGTGGGCATAAAATCCGCGAATAACCACAGCCCACTCGGTGGCAAAGCCCAGGTTTTCATAGCTTGCCACACAGGTTTTGCCATCCGGCTCCCAAGCCTTTGTGACGGCAGGCTTCACCACTGTTTTACCCCCAATGATGGCGTGCAGTTCAACCCTTGCGCTCACGGCCCTGGTGTTCATGGCTTGGCCGAACAAGATGCGCACCTTGCCGTTGTAGGGTACGTTTACAGCGCCGTTTTCGGGCAGCATGCCCGAGACAACAGCCGCGTCTCCCCCCTCGCCGGCCTGGGGCGCAAGCGCGGTTCCCGGTTCGGCCGGTTCCTGTTCCCCTTGCTGCAAGGGCTGCTCTTCATCCGCCAAAGTCGCTTCGGGCGTCTCCGTCTCGGGGGCGTCCCCGGGTGCCTCGACGGGCAGGGCCGCCGGCTCCTGCTGTTCACCCAGTGTCACCGGGTCTGCCGGCGGCAAGTCCTCCTCGCCGGCAAACAGCGACACCGTGCAAAACTGCGCCATCATCATTGTAATTAATATCATGCTAACGACTTTTTTCATCCTAAAGGCTCCCCTTTACCGCTTGCTCAAACACAGCTATTATACACTGTATAAATAGCTGCTGCAACTTATTTTGCCTAGAGGCGTTGTTTTTGTCGCGGCCGCTGCGCTTTCCTCCAAATAGATTCGTTCCCATTTCATGATGCTCTTGTGGTCCACCTCGTGGAGTTGCGCAGTCTCTCGAAAACTCAGTTTCTCTCTGCGCATTTGTTCGATGACTCTCTGTTTGAACGTGTCCGCCTTCCTGACATGAAAATGCACCCCTTCCGTTTTTCAGTGTATCACACTGTCCAACTTTTGGGGTGCGCTTCAACAGCCGGGGGGTTACTATTTGCCGGCACCGCCGGTGCTACAGCCTGCACAGTTCCGCCCAGGCGTCCACCATGCCGGTCACCAGCCTGAACTGGGTGCGCGCCCGGTCCAGGTTGTGCCCGGGGCGGTGAATCTTGAAATATACGTCCCCCTGCAAATGGTCCGTCAAAAATCGCATCCCGCACTCAAGGGTCATCAGCCGGGCGCCCCAGGGCAGCATTTCCCGCTCCTTTGGGCGCAGGATGCCGCCCACCTCTGCGAGGTAGCTTTCGGCATAAAGGCGATATTTTTCAAAATCAAAACGCACCTTATTCAAATCCTGCTCGTCCTCTGCCGCCGTGGAGGCGCAGGTGCGGATGGCATCCCCGAAATCGTTGTGAATCAGCCCCGGCATCACGGTGTCCAGATCGATGACACACACCCCATGCATGGTTTCGGGGTTGATGAGCACGTTGTTCAGCTTGGTGTCGTTGTGGGTCACCCGGGCGGGCAACTCCCCGGCCTCCAGCAGGTTCATCAGCATGGCACAGTCCTGCGCGTGGGCCTGCACAAATTCTATTTCGGGCCGGCACGCCGCGGCCCGGCCGTGGCAGTCGGCAGCCAGCGCCTTTTCGAAATCGGCCAGCCGGCTGCGGGTGTCGTGGAATTTGGGAATGGTCTCGTGCAGGCTCTCGGCGGGGAAGCCGTCCAGCAGCCGGGCAAACCGCCCGAAGGCGTGGGCCGAAGCCGCAATAAGCCGGGGATCGTCCGCGGTTTGGAAGCTGACGCCCCCCTCGATGAAGTTATAGGCGCGCCACACCTCACCATTCGGCAGGGTCAGGTGGTTTTCCCCCGCTTTGGTTGGAATCACCCGCAGGATTTCGGCCTGCCCGCCGTGGGGCGCGCCCTCGCCGCCCATGGCCTTTTCAAGATACCGGGTTACGGCGGTTACGTTGTCCATCAGGCCCTTCGGATCCTTGAACACCTGGGTGTTGAGCCGCTGCAAAATAAAGCGGCGGGTCTCGCCTTCGCCGGCGCGGACGCCGAGGCGGTAGGTGTCGTTGATGTGCCCCTCCCCGTAGGGCTCCATCGCGGTGACAGGGCCGGGGAAGTCGAACAGCGCGGCCGCCTGGCCGGCGGTAGATAATGCTTGTGTGTCCAATTCAGTCTTCTCCTTGTGCTTGGTTTTGCAGGCTGGCCTTAAGCCGGAACTCCCGTGGGCTCATCTTATTGATGCGCGAAAAGCTCTGGGAAAAGTAGCTGGGGGAGGAAAACCCGAGAATCTGGGAGATCTCCGAGATGCTGTAGCCGGTGTTTTGGAGCATGTACCGGCTCTCCTGGATGCGCTTTTGAATCAGGTAGTTGATGGGGGAGACGCCCATCTCCCGCGCAAAGGAGTGCACCAGGTAATACTTGTTGACGTGGGCCAGCTCGCTGAGCAGGTCCAGGGTGATGTTTTCCTTGAAATGGTTGTCGATATAGTGCTTGACCTGGGCGCATTCCCGGCTGGCCTTTTTGGCGGGGGCCTGCCGCTGCAGCGAAACCGAGCGGTAGCGCAGCAGCTTCACCGACAGGTTCTCCAGCAGGTTACGCGCCACAATGCCGTGGTATTGCTGCTTGGATTGCAGCTCGTCCTGCATCTCGTTCAGCATCCCCAGAATCTCGGTTCCGGAGTCACCGCAGTCGAAGATGCAAAAGCGCTTGTCGTCGCTCTCCTTCAGCAGGAACTCGCCGCCCTCCATGCCCAGCACGATGTACTCCATCGGGTTGTTCCTCACGGCGGTTTCAGTGTGCTGCACGTTGGGGTTGATGATGACAATGTTGTTTGGCTCCACGGGGAAGTTGAGCTCCTCCACCAGAAAGGCCCCTTTGCCGGAGATGACGTAGAACAGCTCTGTGCACTGGTGGGCATGCATAAAGCTGTGCCAGTCGCCCTCATAGCGGGAGGTGGCGATGTAGAGAAGCCGCAGTGGCTCTTCCTGGAACAGGTGCTCCTCGTTGTCGAAACGGATATTGCTCATAGGCCACCCTCGGTTGTGTAAAGCACATTATATATATTGCTGCGCGCATGTGATATATTGGGTGGAGACGGCCACGGACCGGCGCACTAAAGGGGCGCATGGCCAGCTGTGCCTTCCTGTTTTTGAAGTTTACCACAAATAACTGGATAAATCGATAACAAAACTAGACATTATAGCTATTTAAGCAATATACATAAAGTAAAGCGCAAAAAATCATCTTGTAACCCTGCGGACTATCTTCCATACTGTAGGTACCCAAAGCGGCAACACCGGATGATTGCCGCAACACTTGCAAAACAATG
>JAJDIZ010000102.1 GCA_030266915.1 Ruminococcaceae bacterium OttesenSCG-928-D13
CTATTGGCAAAAGCGCATACGCCAGGCAGCCGGGGAATCCCTGATGGGTCAAGGCGAGAGCCAAGTTCCCGGCGCGCTACCGCCTGCTCCTGTGTTTGCTGCTCTGCCGGCGCCCAAAACTGGCGGTGCGGTGCGTATAGAGATTGGCGGCGCCGTGGTGGAGATTGAGCCTGGCGCGGATATGGCCGTGGCCATGAGCGTGCTGCGCATACTTGCAGGCCAATGTTAGGCGATATAACCAAGGCGCAGAACATCTATGTTGCCTGCGGGTACACCGACCTGCGCAAAGGCATAGATGGCCTAGCTGCCCTGGTACAGCAGCGCTTTGAACTCGACCCGTTCTCAGACAGCCTGTTTTTGTTCTGCGGGCGGCGGTGTGACCGGATGAAGGCGCTTTACTGGGAGGGCGATGGGTTCGTTCTGCTGTACAAACGGCTGGAGCGGGGCGCGTTCCAGTGGCCACGCAAGGAGAGTGAAGCTGTGGCCATCACGCCGCAGCAATTCCGATGGCTGATGGAGGGACTGCGGATCGAGCAGCCGAAGGCATTGAAGCCTGTGGGCCGGGTGGCTGTCATCTAATACGAAATATTTTGCTGTACCGCCTCAAATTCTCCGGCCTGTCAATATCGAGAAAAGTCGCGGTGTGGTAGAATATTGGTATGGATACAGTGACGCTCCCACGGGAAGAATATGAGGAAATGAAGGCGCAGCTCCAATGGTTAAAGGAGCAGGTTCGCCTTGCGAAGCACCGGCAGTTTGGCGCCTCCAGCGAGAAAAGTGAATATGGCCAGTTAAATTTGTTCAACGAGGCGGAGCAAACTGTCGATGAGCACACGGATGAGCCTGCGCTTTGCGAGGTGGAGAAGCATTACCGCCAGAAAGCAAAGCGTGGCGCGGACCGCCTGCCGCCAGAATTGCCGGTGGAAGTGGTGGAGCACATTTTGCCAGATGAAGAACAGACTTGTTCCGAATGTGGCGGAGCACTGCATATCCTGGGCAAAGAGATCGTGCGGGAGGAATTGAAACTCATCCCGGCCAGGGCGGTGAAAGTGCAGCATGTGCGTTTTGCATACGGCTGCCGACGCTGCGAGAAGGATGGAGAGAGTGTACCTGTTGTGAAGGCGCCGATTTCCACGCCGGTCATCAAGGGCAGCTTTGCCTCGCCCCAAGCTATTGCGCACATTGCGGTGCAAAAATATGTGATGTGTGTTCCGCTGTACCGCCAAGAACAGGAATGGAAACGGGCCGGGATTTTGCTCTCGCGGCAGACGATGTCCAACTGGCTGCTGCGTGCATCGCAGGATTGGCTTTTCCCGGTATACAATGCCCTGCGGCGGCTCATGTTGAGCCTAGACGTCCTCCACGCGGACGAGAGCGTACTGCAAGTTCTGCACGAGGACGGGAAAACCGCGCAGAGCCAAAGCCGGATGTGGCTGTACCGCACCAGTGGAGATGCTGCCATGCCCATTGTCCTGTTCGAATACCAGCCGGACAG
Source organism: Ruminococcaceae bacterium OttesenSCG-928-D13 (assembly GCA_030266915.1). Lineage (GTDB taxonomy): Bacteria > Bacillota > Clostridia > Oscillospirales > Ruminococcaceae > JAAYCI01. Next base: position 1,496 of record JAJDIZ010000102.1, read on the forward strand.
GGCGGCCAAACGGGCCGCAGCATTTCTGGAAAGCTTCAAGGGATACCTTCATACCGATGGGTATGAGGGATACCACGGTTTGCCCGAGGATATTGTGGTTGTCGGTTGCTGGGCCCATGCCCGCAGGAAATTCGACGAGGCCCTCAAGTCTGTTACAAAAGAACAGCAGATTGGCAGCGGGGCCCTTCATGGGAAGCAGATTTGCGACCGGCTGTTTGCCATTGAGCGCGGCTTAGCTGAACGTCCACCGAAAGAACGCCTAGAAAAGCGCCGGGAACTGGCAGGGCCGGTACTGGATGAATTCCACTCGTGGCTACAGCGCCAGGGTGTTGGGAAAAATGCCTTTGGCAAGGCGGTCAACTACACTCTGGGCCAATGGAAATACCTGGAGCGCTACCTGTTGGATGGGCGATTGGAGATTTCCAACAACCGGGCCGAGAACAGCATCCGGCCCTTTGCGGTTGGAAGGAAAAACTGGCTGTTCTGCAATACGCCCAAGGGCGCCATGGCCAGTGCTGTCCTGTACAGTATTGTTGAAACGGCCAAAGAAAATGACCTTGACCCGTACAGTTATCTGGCGCATATCTTCTCCGTTGCGCCAGGCCTCGATTTGAACGACCCGGTGGTGCTGGCCAATCTATTGCCGGACAAAGCGCCCGATTCATGCCGCATCGCTGTGAAACAGACATCTTTTCCAGACTGTGATTAATATCCCGCCGTTCCTAGCATCGCCTCATTTTCGGGTGGTGCTTTCTCTTTTTGTCAGTTGACGCTTACGCCTTACGAAGATCACAATTATTATAAAAACAACAATTGGCATCTGGTTATCCAATGATGAGTAGAATGGTAGTGTCCTAAGTGGAAGATATGCAGCTGAAAAGCCATCATATCTTATCATGATGATATACTTGCTTGCGAAAGAGGAAAGTGCCAATACGATCGACACAATGAATAACAGCTTCAGTTTAGTACCAATTAGCTTTTTTCTCCCACCCGGTGTCACAGAGTTGATCACCGCCATTCCAGACTGAAGTTCATATGTTAAGATCGTGGGGATAATGATTGCCATACTAACACATAGGAAAAGATATTCCAGAATGTTGTCATTTGTATCTATCCCCAAAAATTTCGGATAGCGTGAATGGTAAATGAACATGTGCTTCAATGGATCATCACTATATCGTGCTTCATCGTATATATTGCTGAACACGTTATACTTTTCAATTTGATGAGTATATGCTGAAATCCGCTCATTATACTCATCCTGGGTAATATCGGAGTTGTCCAAAAGAGAATTAAGTTTGATAAGTCCTTCAAATGATTTCATTTCCTCGTTCAAGAACTCAACCTTTTCATTTGTCATTTTCCCTTCCAAGCGGTCCATGTAGTACTTGAAGTATATCTCGTTGGGATTTATATGCGACTCACTTGAAAAGCCAATATAGCATTGGGTTGAGATGACGATCAGCAATATAATTATGCCACCATTGATGACTAGTATTTTGTACGATTCATATGCCCAAAGTGACTTGAAAATCCTGGTTTGTATCCAGTTAGAATGTGTTCTAGAAGGGGCCTGAATATTGTAAGAATACGAGTAATATACAACGTATAAAGATGAAAAAGTAAGGAAGTAGAACAAGCCAGAAACTAACTCAATAGCAACTAAGGAGACTGGGTTTCCAAAAACACTTACATTCCTGTATGTTCCCAAAATCTCATTTGTTTGAAGCAAGCTGGCAATACTTGTATAGCGAACAATCTGCAGCCGGTCAATCGCAGAGATACTGATACGCACCAACTCAGATGCAATGGGGAAAGCCAAAGCCAGTAGATATCCCGCTGTTGCTTTTGAAGGGTATAGTGCTGAAAGTAAAATCCAAGTGCCTACTACCGTGAAAGCGATCCATTTTGTAATTACAAATAGAGCAAGGTACTCGCCAACATTCAACTTCAGTGTACTCTGTATAAGAAATGGATTCGACTGAATCGAGCGACCCAAATCGCCCAAATCATAAAAGATATTACACACAAAAAGGTTTGTAACATATATGCTTGTAACTATGGCTAGGGAGCTAAAGCTCATCGCTAGAAGCTTAGATAAGGCAGTTGCATTGCGTCCTCTGGACATACTTCGAACATAGTGTACAAGACCTTCATCCTTTTCATATCGCACCAGAGCAAATGCTAAAAAAGTCATGATTATTAGACAAATCAAGTCAGAAGGAGAATAACCTATTGCTGTCTGCAATCCTTTTTGCGGGGAATAGATTAGTTCGAGACTACCAAGGTTGTGGTAATCATGTTGGGTTTTGGAAATATTTCGGTCATTGAATGACCCATATTCAGAAAAAATGGATACAGAGGAGATTTGATGAGGCCATCCCGAATTTTGTGTAAACCTCCAGATGGTGTAAAATAGAGCCACCAACTGGAGGTTTTAGTATGCCCAAGAAGAATCCGGAGAGAGAAGCGCGCCGGGAGCGGCGCAAAGAATTAATGACCCTGCTGGAAGGCGCCGGCATCACCGACGTGGCCGGTGTGCAGGAGTTGTACAAGGAAATGATCGGTACGGTGCTTGAAAACGGCCTTGAAGGTGAGTTGGACGAAGAACTCGGCTACTCGAAATACGACTATCGGAACAAAGAGACGGACAACTGCCGCAATGGGCACAGCGAAAAGGCAGTACGCAGCAGCTTTGGCGAAATCGAGTTGTCTGTACCTCGTGACCGCAAGGGCGAATTTGAGCCCCAGATGGTGAAAAAACATCAAACCAGCCTGTCTGGGGATATCGAGGAGAAAATCCTGTCCATGTATGCCAAAGGCATGAGTACCAGCGACATTGAAGCTCATATCCAGGAGATATACGGTCTTTCGGTATCGGATAGCACGGTGAGCCGGGTGACAGACAAGATACTGCCGGTAGTGAAGGAATGGCAGCAACGGCCCTTGGAGAGTATCTACGCCGTCGTTTTTCTGGATGCAATCCACTTCCATGTGCGCAGCGAAGGCCAGATTGTAAAGAAAGCTGTGTATATCGCCATCGGCATCCAGATGGACGGTATCCGGGATGTACTGGGCATGTGGGTTGGAGAAAACGAGAGCGCCAAGTTCTGGCTGTCGATTTTGAACGGCTTGCGCAACCGTGGTGTTCAGGATATCCTCATCGCCTGTGTGGACGGCCTGACCGGGTTTACCAATGCCATAGAGGCCGTATACCCGCAGACGGAGATCCAGCAGTGCATCATCCACCAGATACGCAATACCACCCGTTTTGTCAGCTACAAGGACATCAAGAAACTGATGGCGGATCTGAAGCAGGTCTATGGTGCGGTGGATGAGCAGACCGCCCTGTACCAGCTTGACCAGTTCGAGGAAAAATGGCAGGGCAAATACCCTAAGATAGCCCAGTCCTGGCGAGCAAACTGGCCGAATCTCGCAACCTATTTCAAATATCCACAGGAGGTTCGTACGCTGATCTACACCACCAATGCCATCGAGAACTTCAATCGGCAGCTGCGAAAAGTAACCAAGGCAAAGTCCGTTTTCCCGACCGATGATTCCCTGTTGAAGATGCTGTATCTGGCCATGATGGACATCACCAAAAAGTGGACGGGACGGCGGCGGGATTGGGGTATCATCCACTCCCAGCTTGAAGTCTATTTCGGGGATAGAATAGACGCTGATTGACACAGCCCCAAAAATCCGTTACTTTACTGACAAGGGGGCGGCCCGGCTCCGCCAGTCCGCCCCCTTTACAATATTTTGCTCTGTCTTGCATCAAACTGGAGAAAACACAAATCTTGGGATTCACCCTTCTTATATGAGAATGTCAGCCCCGCCAACAACAAAAGCCTGAAAGCAAATTTGCTTTTGGGCTTTTGTTATGCCCGTTTTACCCCTCACGATGCCTCCTTAACAGATTCACTGCCACCCAATGATGTTTCGTTAAGCCATGTCATAGCATTTGCCGCCGCTATCTTTGAGGCATATTCTAAATGGGCGTAGGCATCGGCTGTGATTTTGAAGCTGCTGTGTCCGAGCCATTCTTGAATCTGTTTCAGTGGAACACCATTTGCCAGCAGTAAACTTGCGCATGAATGGCGCAGATCGTGAAAGCGTAGCCGGCGAAAACCGTTTTTCTCCATCCACCTTGGAAACTCTGCCGTGAGATAATCTGGCCTTATCCGGTTCCCCAGCGCATCAGTATAAATGTACCGGCCTTCCTTTTTGTTGTAGGAATTGCCACATAGCTTGCGGTAATACTCTTTTTCTTCTTTGAGTGTTAGGAGCAAGGCCCTGAACTGGGGCACCAAAGGCAAAGTGCGTAAACTGGCAAGCGTTTTGGCCGTGTCGCTCTCAACAACTGTTTTTTTGCCGTCCACCTGCGCCACTGTAACAGTGTGTTCAATGGTGATAGTGTTCCTCTCAAAGTCGATGGATTCCCACCGAAGCCCTACAATTTCTCCGCGACGCAAGCCATAATACGCGGCCATAATTACGCCTAATTCTAGTTTATGCCCCTTAATGGCCTCAAACAAAGCAATCGCTTCACTTTGTCTTAGAAACAATGCTGCATAGCGTTCTGCTCTGGGGCGTTTTACCTTATCCATCGGTGAATGTTCAATAATGCCTTCATCTATGGCATACTGAAAAGCCCGTGAGAAATTGTTGTGGTACTTATGAATCGTAGTAGCTTTCACTTTTTCCATCTGTACAGAGTAGAACGCCAGAATGTCGTCGGCGCTCACCTCGCACAACTTGATTCGCTTCGCTCGAAAGTATGGCGCAATCGTGCGTGTGATGGCACTTTGATAGTTACCAAAGGTTGTTGGCTTTAGTTCGGGCTTAACAACGCTCAACCACTTTTCCAAAAAATCGGAAAACAGCATTTCATCGTTTGGCGCAAAATCAACCTTTGTCGCAAGCAATTCTTCTTGCGTTGCACATGCTGCACCAAGCATATCTTCTGCACGCTTTTTGTTTCCCTTTTTTGGTAGACCCGTGGAAATGCTTGTGCGCTGTCGCTTGCCATTCACCTGCCAACTTAGCATTATGTGATAGATGCCCCGCCTTTCCTGTAAGTGCCCGGAAACTCTGATTAGGTGTTCTGCCATTACTAGACCTCCATTCTTGCAGATAACTTCACCTACCATTGACAGTATAATTCTAACGCTCCGGCCTATATACTGTCCATAGGTGTAGCACATTTATTCTGCAAAATTGCTTCATCTTCATTTGAACCCAAAATACTTA
>JAJDIZ010000103.1 GCA_030266915.1 Ruminococcaceae bacterium OttesenSCG-928-D13
CCGGTGTGTCGGTACGCCGGGTAGAGGATATCACCGAAGCACTGTGGGGCACCAAGGTATCTCCGTCTACCGTCAGCGAACTGAACAAGAAAGCCTATGTCCACATTGAGGAATGGCGCAACCGGCCCTTACACGGCGGCAAATATCCATATGTCTATGTGGACGGCATCTACCTTCGCCGCAACTGGGGTGGAGAGTTTGAGAATGTGAGCATCCTGGTGGCATTGGGCGTCAACGAAGAAGGGTACCGCGAAGTCATCGGCGCTGCCGAGGGCATGAAGGAGGACAAGGCTAGCTGGCTGGCGTTTTTCCAATGGCTCAAAGGGCGTGGACTGGATGGTGTACGGCTCGTCGTCGGTGACAAATGCCTGGGTATGCTGGACGCAGCAGCCGAAGTGTTCCCGCAGGCCAAGTACCAACGCTGTACAGTTCACTTCTATCGCAATGTGTTCTCCGCCACACCCCGTAGCAAGATGAAGTTGGTTGCCAAGATGCTCAAGGCTATCCATGCCCAGGAGAGCAAGGATGCTGCCCGTGAGAAGGCAAAGCAGGTTGCCAAAGACCTGCGGGACATAAAGCTAAAAGAGGCCGCCAAAAAGGTAGAGGACAGCATCGAAGAAACCTTGGCATACATGGATTTCCCTTACGAGCACTGGCTGCGCATCCGCACCAACAACGTCATTGAGCGACTCAATCGGGAGATACGGCGCAGAACCCGGGTCGTTGGCACCTTCCCCGACGGTAACTCGGCGCTAATGCTGGTCTGCGCACGGCTCCGTCATGTGGCTGGCACTCAGTGGGGCAGCAAGAAGTACATGAACATGAAGCATCTCGAAAATCCGCTCGCAGACATCGATTCTGCCGTCAGCTGACCAGCAAACCTTTGGCCTCATTCCTCAATTTGCGCATAATCCTTGACAGTACCGTTACAAGATTCGAACACTGGCCCGGTGGTCAACAAAAGGTCTGCAGTTGGTCTACACTTGGTCAACAGTTGGTCTACACCCATACGCCTTCCTGCGATAGTGATATTCCTTCGCTGGTGATTAGGCGCTGCACCAGATTGGCAGAGACTGCAAGATGCTCGGTTCTCAAGTGAGAGTATCTTGTGGTTGTCTGGATATCGGCATGGCCCAAATATTCTTTGATTACATAAATATCTGTCCCATTTTGAATCATCAAGCTTGCAACCGAATGCCTGGCATCATGTAGCCGATTAACCGGCAGTCCTGCTTTCGCGCAGATGATTTTAAAATGTTTCGACATCGTGTTGGGGTGAATGAGCTTGCCATCTTTTGTCACGCACAGATAACCTTCCGGATTCCAACCGGGGCCAAAAGCTTTGCGCGCGTCAATATTTTGCTGAACAAGCTTTCGCAAAAATGCCATGAAGACTTCTGGCACCGGCAGTGATCGATAGCTCTTTTTGCTTTTGGTCCTGTCCTTCTTTACTAAGCCTCGTTCATCCATTATCGCCAAATCGTATTTGCGCTGACCGACTGTTACAGTGTGGGTGATGTGGATAACATTCGTATGAAAATCCACTGATGATTCCTTTAGCCCAAGGGTTTCGCTCCTTCTGGTTCCAAAGAAAAATGAGAGCACTAACGGAATTTCGGCAATGTCTCCTTTGGCATACTTGATAAAAGTTGAAATCTGTTGCGCCGAGTAATAATTTGGATGAAAATCATTTTCTCGCGGAGGGCTCACCTTTGCCAAGGGGTTTGACACGATATACTCGTCTGTAAATGCATTATTCAGAGCCTTATGAAATACCGAGTGAACTCGATGCAAGGTGGTGTTCGATACATTGCCGGATTTACCATCCAACCTTGGCGCTTCAAGTATGTACTGATAGAATCGCTTCACATGAAAATGGGAAAGATCTGATAACGCCAAGCCAAAGAAATTGAAAAACGGGATGATCCTCAACGACATTTGTGTATCATAGGATGCGTATGTATTGTGCTCCACATGATGCTTTTGCCCATCCATCCAATTCCGTAAATATGTGACCAGTGGCAGCTTATCGCCAATCCATTCACTTTTACGATACACTTTTGGCTTGGGCGTCTCCCCAACGATCTTCATAATCATTTCGGGCACAATAAAGGGGTTATCATTCGATGAACCTTCATTTCCACCATCACCAGAGGCATATACAGCGATAGCCGTCTCAGCAGTTGTGGAACGACGTATCTCTGCCTCTGCACTATCATCCATTGGCACGATACCGGTCGGCCTTCCAAGTTCAGGTACGTCTCCCACCTTGGCCTGCTTCTTGACAGCAAGCTTCACATACTCATAATCAGCATTTTCGTTGTTGAGCATGTGCAGCGCCAAATCCCTCAAATCCTCAGCGAGCCGCTTATTGTACCCTTTAACGCTCAGTCCTGTGTTGATCTGCTTTGGCTTTCTATCGCCGTTCTCGTCGTAGAAATTGATGTTTATAGCATATTTGTCACGCTTCACCTGGAGGTTTCCGGTGAGTTCTTTTTGACAACCGTTCATTATTTTACTCCTTTCAGGTTGCCTGCTTCACTTAGGTGGCTCCAGTATAAAGCAGGCGGGTCAACTACACAATGTTGTCATTTGGACCCGTGTAGAAACGCAAATATGCTAAGCTTTGAGATTACATATTTTTTTCCCACTCTGGCGTGCTTTATCTTGTTTTCCTTCAATAATCGATATGCACTATCCCGTCCAATTTGCAATATTTCACATAGCTGATTGAAATTAAGTACATCGGGATACTGCGACAATAGCTCAGATGTATTCTTTTCTTCCATGGTCACTCCTCATAAAAAATAGGCGTCATCCTTCTTATCCCGGATGAACGCCGCCACATCATGTATGTCCTTCGTCACCATCGATGGCGGTAACGCATTAAGCACGTTTTCCCGATATTTACCGCCATATGCCACCCTGCAATCCAAGATAGAGATAACGGCGGTGTCCTCCTCGCGCCGAATCGCACGCCCACAATATTGCCGTAACTTTATCAACATCCGAGGCAAGGTGACGGCTCGTAAATAATCATGCAAATTTGCATATTCAGTTTGTTCTTGCCTGGTGATGGGATCAGGAACCTCAAATGGCAACCTTACAATTATCAGCGAAGATAATATATCTCCTGCTAGATCCACACCTTCGCCAGCTGCATCACTGGCAAACAGCACGCCATTGCTACTTTTACGGAAAGCCACCAGTGTGTCTACGCGGCCCCGGCTGAGTAGGAACACTGGGAACCTGTTTGCCAGTTCATCATGCAGCATGCTGTGCACACGCTCCATCAACCAGTAGGATGTAAACAAAATCAGGGTATGACCGTGGGTGGCTTGAACCAGCAGTCGGATCTGTTCTACCACTGCCTGGATGTACGCGGGATTGCTGTTTTCTGGAAACGGCATGCCCTCCGGGATATACAGCAGTGTATTACTTCGGTAGTTAAAGGGTGAAGGAACCGAGAACTGAGCCAGCCGACCGGCTGCCACCCGGTCGATTCCCAAATCTCGCTTTATCAGAGAAAAGCACCCTCCCGCAGAAAGAGTTCCGGAGGTCAATATGCTGGGTGTTCGGGATGCCCACAAGTCGTCTTGCAGCAGTTCGGGTATATTTTTGGGGATGGCACATAGAGTCGGGTCGGCGTCCAGGCTCTCCAGCCAATAAACCGAATCTGTATCGCCAGTGAAGGCCGCCAGACGGCTCATCAATTCCTCACTGTGGCTCCTGATATCCGCAACCTGTGCGCGTATGCGCCTGTCACCATAGTGCCGGCACATATCAGCCAGATGACTGAGTCCCTCGCAGATCTTCCCCACCATGGCAATCATAGCGGGCGAGAAAGCGATATCCATGCGCATGGCTGCTTCTTCCATGCTCTGTGGATACCTGCCCGCCAAAGCGTCAAATAGCTGCTTATTGCGGGCCAGAAGCATTTCCTTCCACCCAGCGAGCACACGACGGTTCGCCTTATCTTTCATGCGCTTTTCATTAATTGTTTGCAATAGGTTTGGCACTTCAGAGCATGCCCACTGCCTGCCATACATCTGCCTGGCAGCATCCAGCAACTTGTGTGCCTCATCAAAAACGATAAGCCGATAAGGCGGGAGGATATCCCGCTTTTTTTCTTTTCGCCCCAGCAAATGGGCCAAGACATAGTTGTGGTTGGTCACCTGAAAATCATACTTACGCTCCAGGCACATCCGGGTGAACGCCTGGTATCGGCAGCGGTCCATCATCGGACAATTTAACTGGCAGCGGCCCTGTACACAGATGCAATCTTTGACATAACGGGTAAGCGGGTGCTGCGACAGGTCAATGGCCGCAACGCCCTCCCGCTGTAGGATAACAAGCTGGCGGATCAGCTTGTTATCCTTGCCCAGATTACGGACAGAGGAAAGATAGGTGTGTAGGCGTGCATCACAAGCGTAGTGGGATTTCCCTTTTCTCACCACAAAGGTGAGCGGGCGATCCAAAATGCGGTGTTCAGACAGAATGTCGGATATTTGGGGCAAGTATTCCTCGGTTAATGCCTTCTGCAGGGCAATGGTAGAGGTCGATAGGATCGCGGTTCCGCTGTCGGCGCAGAATAGGCCGTGTACAATCGTCGCCATCACGTAGGCCAAAGTCTTGCCGCTGCCCACACCGGCCTCACATAATGCGATTTTATGGTGCCACAGGGCATTCAAAATAGTCAGTGAAAGCGTGAGTTGGCTTTCCCTATACACAAAGCCATGAGATGGCAGAATGTTAGTAAAAACTCTTTGCAGCAAAGTAACGGCACGTTTCTCGCCATCTGGAAGCTCATTGGCTATATAGAACGGCATGGCCATCATCTTTTCTGCAGCATGGTTGTAGCTGCTTTTGTCTATTGGTTGGCTTAGCTCAAACAGCTTTCTGGCCTGGCCATCCAAAATGCTTACGGCAAAGTAGGCATACCGGTTGCCCTTTGGCATCTCCACTAAGACGCAGGAGCCCAGTAATAGCACTGTTTCTGCGCCAATGGGCAGCAATTTTCGTTCATGCAACAGATTTCGTATGTCGGGTATCTCGGTTTCAATAATACTGTCCATGTTCATCTCCAATTCACTTCAGCGTATGGAGCGACACAATAATGCGGCGAACCGGCGCAAGCACGCTCAGTTCAGGTGAATCGGCATTGCCGGTTCGCCGCACGGGTTCTGTCGCCCCATCTATAATAAAAGAGTAAAGTTAGGGTATCTCTAAGCGCGGTCGGCGGCCTGGCAGTCACGCAGGCCCCAGCAGCCGCCCCGCATTCTATCGCAAATGCGGGTGGCCTGCTCCCATTCCATTGGGCAAAGGGTTTCGAATACAGCCGGTGGGTCATGGCAATTCGCCCCACCACAGGGCGTCACGGCATCGGGTGTTATCGCAAATGCGCAACCATGCCCGTCGCTTGCCACCGGCGTTGTTGCCGCCGTGCTTTTTTATTCTGTTGTCAAAGAACGGGTGGAGGGAATCATTACCCTCCACCCGTAGGGACGGAACTCGGACTTTTTTTGAGTGCTTTTCAGAAAAAAGTTTAACTTTTTTCTCCTAGTAGCTTTTTCAGGCGTTTTAGCGCCAATTCCAAACTGTCATGAATGGCGCGAAGATCCACTTGCTCGCGACGGGCAATGTCTTCCAGCCGCATGTCCATGAAAAAGCGCATCATCACACGTCGCTGCTGGATAACTGTCAGCTTGCCTATGGCACCAAGAAGGGTCTCTCTCAACTCATCGGCATCGGCTTGCTCCTCCACGCTCTCAACCGGATCGGTCAGCCGCTGTGTATACCGAGTTCCGAGCACGTTATCATGCACAGCATTGGTGCCATGCCGCTGCTCTTCCTTTTTCTGTCGCTCATCCGCCTTATCAAATTCCTCGAAAGCCAGCAGAACCTGTTTGGAAACAGGTATTTCAACTGATTCGCCGTCCGCGTCTTCGCACGGAACGGTCGGGATTATATCGTCATCCACTACAAACATCCTTTCTTTTCTGGTTTGAAGAAAAGAAAGGATGGGTGGACCGCGGATAGGATTGGCTAAGATCAGGTACTTCAACACACTTCGCGGAACAGAAAAAGCCGGCGCCTGTTGGCACCGACTTGCGAAGAATGTTGAACACCGAAGAAGTTAGTTCCCCTGGTTAGAGCATATTCACCGCGCTCCGCATACCCCCTATTAGGATTTGAAATGCTGCGGAGGTAATTTTACAGCAAGAGGACATACACCTGATTATTGGTTGATCATAACACCTTTTTGATTGGTCGAAATACTGATTCTTGGACAGTAATTAAAAGATACTTCGTATACACGCTAAGTTGATTGCGAGTGCATCCTATTCAAAACCCATTCCCCCCCAGTTACAATTAATACGAAGGGACATTCGCACTGATACGAAGTAGGTGTTCCTTGCGGGAGGATTGCCTATGGACAGGGAAAAGGTAAAAAAAGAGTTCGGAGAGCGAGTGCGTCTTCTTCGCAATGAGAATGAATGGAACCAGGAAGAGTTGGCTAGCAAGATTGAGTTATCTGTTTCAGCGTTGAGTGATATTGAACTCGGAAAGCACCTCGCTCGAACAGAGACCGTCTACGCGCTGTGTGAGGTATTGGAAACAAGCGCCGATTATTTGCTGGGGCTCAAGGAATACACGCCTGCAAACCACCTCGCCGCACTACTGGACGGCATGGATGCCAAAGAAATTGAGTTTGCCGAAGATG
>JAJDIZ010000104.1 GCA_030266915.1 Ruminococcaceae bacterium OttesenSCG-928-D13
GTGCCATGGAGCATTCAGTTCCCTCCGTCTGCCGTGGCGTCCCGGCTGCAGGGCTCAAGCGTTGCGGCACCGTCGCGGATGGTCACCAGGTGGGGCGTGCCGCCCAGATTCAGCCGGAACCGCAGGGCGCGCCAGTGGGGCGGCAGGTGGGGGTGGAATTCGGGCGCTTGACCGGCCTCGGCCGGGACCATGCCGCCGAAGCCCAGCACCACGGCCTGCCACAGGCCGCCACAGTTTGCGATGTGCACCCCCTCGGCCGCGCCGCCGCCCGCGAAGTCCAGGTCGATATTCATCGCCCGCTCAAACAGGGTGTAGGCCTGCCCGGCTTCGCCCAGCCGGGTGAACAGGATGCTGTGCACCACGGCGGAGAGGGAGGAGTCGTGGGTGGTGTAGGGCAGGTAATAATCGAGGTTTTTGCGAACGGACGCATCGCTGTAACGATCCGGGAACAGGAAGGGCAGCATCAGCGCGTCGGCCTGCTTCAGTGCCTTGGTGCGGTAGTTTTTCTCCTGGCTCACCACGCTGCCCCAAAGTTTGGTACGGTCGGGCCAGGTGGTGCTGAAGTGCGGCTCCTCATAGTCGTCGAAGCCGTCGCACTGGAGAATCAGCCCGTCGGGCCGGTGGTTGCGCGCAAGCCCGGCGGCCACGGCGGCCGCCTTTTGCCTCCAGGCCTCGTCTGCCGCCGGGCCCCGCGGCAGGGGCCAGCCCATTTTGCCGGCCAGGTGCAGCGCCTCGAGGGTGCATTCCAGCGCAAAGGCCACCAGGGTATTGGTGTAGGCGTTGTTGTTGCACAGGCAGATGTACTCGTCCGGGCCCATCACCCCGTTCAGGTGCCACACCCCCGGTGCGGCGGGATAGACCCGGTGCAGCCAGTAGTCGGCCGTCTCTACCAAAACCGACAGGGAATCGCGTAAAAAGGCCTCGTCGCCGGTGGCGCGCCAGTAGCGCCAGATGCCATACACCACGTCGGCCGTGACGTGAACCTCATGGTCGGCGTACTGCCAGTTGGGGCACTGCTCGGTGCCGTCCACGCCGGACTCCCAGGCGTAGCGTGCCCCGGGGTAGCCGTAGGCCCGGGCGTTTTTCCTTGCGCCGGGCAGTGTGAGCAGGCGGAAGCTCAGCAGGGTTTTGGCGGTTTCGGGCCGGGTGTGGAGGAAGAAGGGCAGCAGGTAGATTTCGGTGTCCCAGAAGAAGTGGCCGAAGTAGGCCTCGCCCGAAAAACCCTTGGCACACACAGCCACCCGGGGATCGCTGTGGGCACAGCGCAACAGGTGATATACTGAGAAATTGATGGCCCGCTGGGCCTCGGTGTCGCCCTCGATCTCCACGGCGCAGCCGGCCCACAGATCGTGCCAGGCTGCCGCGTTTTCGGCGAACAGGGGCTCCGCGTCTTCTCCGGCGCCATTCAGCAGGCGTGCCAGCGCTTCAAAACCGCCGCCGTCCGCGTCCCGGCTGGCGTTTATGGCCGTCAGCTTGGTCAGTGTCACGGTCTGCCCGGGGGCCATCACCGTTTCGGCCGCAAGGTGCTTGCCGCCAGGGCCGTCGGGCACGAAGGCCAGATGGGGGCTGTGCATTCGGGCGGCCAGGTACACCGTGTCGCCGGTGTCTGTCTCCACCAGGGTCTGGCAGGCGCCGGCCTCGGCCGACTGCTCCACCCGGCTGAAATGGTCATAGCCGTTGGTCCGCAGGTCGGCATCGATCCCGGCCGTGACCGCCAGCCGCCCGGCGCCGGTTTCAAGCGTGTAGCTGGCGGTTTGGACAATCAGGTTTGGGCGGGCCTTCGAGACGATTCGCCGGTAGCGGCAGTGCAGCACGGCCCCGCTTCGGGTGTGCCAGCGGAAGCTGCGGGTCAGCTCGCCGGTGGCCATGTCCAGCACGCGGCGGTAGTTCCGGGTATCGCACCGGTCCAGATCGTAGCGTTCGCCCTCGAAGGATGGCGCCAGCCAGAGGGGGTTGGGCAGGTTGACAAGCTCCTCCCGCAGCAGCGGGTGGCTGCCGGTGACGCCCGGCAGGTAGGTGCCGCATTTCGAGCGGGGGTGGCGCGGCTTTTCGATGGTGACGTTGGCCGGCAGGCGCATGTAGGCCTCGTTTTGGGGGGCGGCCAGCAGGCCTTCCTCCAGGCTGCCCCGCAGGTGCAGGGTGCCCGAGCCCTGGGTGAAGGCGCCTTCGCAGGCCTTGGTGGTGGCTGCGTTTGGCGCTGTCTCCTCCAGCAGGCAGGCGTCGAGCCAGTCCTGTGTCATGGGGTGTCCTCCAGCGGAATGATGTCGATTGAATAGGGGTTCAGGCGCACCGGATAAGGGGCGCCCCGCACCTCCAGGGCTTCCGCCACCAAAACCGGGTGGGGGTTGGCGACAACCAGATGGCCGCTCTCCTTCGCCAGGGCCCGCAGCAGCTTGGCCCCGCGGATGGCGGGAGCGGCACCCAGCCTTTCCAGCAGCAGCCGGAGCAGCCGGCAGGTGGCCTGCATCACCACCTGAATGTCGAAGGGGGCGGCCAGCAGCATGCCCTTGCCCACCGGTGCCAGCCACAGGGCGGGGGCGCCCTGCCGGGTGGTGCCGAGGCACTCGGCCGCGCCGGCGCCCGCCACCGGCTGCACCACGGTGCCGGTGTGGAACTCCTCGTTCCCGCAGCGGACGAACTGCTGGTTGGGTGCTTCGTCTCCCTTTGGGCCGGGCGCGAGGCCGGCGCTTTCGGCCAGCAGGGTACAGGGGCTGCCGTCCATGGCAAGCCGGGGCAGCGCGCCGCTTATGAGCAACCGGCCGCCGGCAGCCACGTAGTCCCGCAGGCGGGTTTGGTCCGCCGGGTCCATCCGCTCGTCGGCCACCACCACGAGGGCGGAAAAGCCCTCCAGCGGCTCGGCTTCGGGGGCGCTAAAATCCACGAGGCGGGGGGTATAGCCCTCGCTGCGCAGGGCGTAGTAGGCCTCGCTGGAGGCCTTCGCCACCGGCTTCCAGATCAGCCCCGGGTCACTTTTGACGCCGAGGGCGATATCGTAGCGGTTATCGGCAGTGAGAGCTGCCTCGTTGGCTTTTATGGTATCGATGGCGCGTTTGATATCGTCGAAAGCGGCCCGGGGCTGGCCCAGCTCATCCAGCGGGGCCTGCCAGTGGTGGCTGGTGCCGTAAAAGCCCATGCCGGGCCGGTTAACCCCCGAGGCGAACAGGTACATGTTGAAACCCCGGTAGCCCCCGGCGATCGTCCAGACATTCCAGAGGTAAAGCTCGGGGCCGTGCACCACCGGGTAGTCGTTCCAGTAGCCGCACTCCTGCTCCAGCACCAGCGGGGCGCCGCGCAGGAAGCGCCGGCTGTATTCGGCGCCGTACTCGCAGAAGTAGGTCAGGTCCTTCAGGTTCAGGCTGCCGCTCATCGAGAAGTAGCTGTCCACCCCGATGTTCAGCCAGGGGTTTTGCCGCCGGTTTTGCAGGTGCAGTGAGATGGCCCGGGGGTTGTAGGCGTTGTGCAAAAACACTGAATCTATGCCATTTTCCAGCATCATCTTCCGCAGGCGGGCGAAGTAGGCCGGGTAGTAGTGGCCATAATAGAAGTCCAGATTCTCCAGCCGGGCCTCCTCGGGGCGGGCGGCCTCCAGCTGCCAGGGGGCCACCGACTCAAAGTGCTCGAAGGTGGTGCCGTAGTGGGCGTTCAGCGCCGCGACGGCGCCGTATTTCTCCCGCAGGAAGGTCGGGTACAGCCCGTCGGGCCGTTCGAGGCCGAGATTCTCAGGGTTGTGGTCGCTGTGGTCGTCGCCGGGTATCTCGTTGCACAGCTGAATCAGGGCGATGTTGCCCGCGGGCGCAAGGTGGGGGCGGATGACGGGTGCCAGCGCCGCGTACCAGCGCCTGGTGGCCGCCAGAAAATCCGGATGGTTGTGCCCCACGGCGTTGATGGCGCTGTAGTCCTCGTACTGGCCGCCCCGCCAGTGCTTCACCCTGGCGTTCGGGTGCTTCTCCAGGAACCAGCCCGGAATGCCGAGGTCGGTGCACTCGGCGTAGACATAGGGGCCGGGGCGCAGGAAGCCGATCAGCCCCTTTTGGGCGGTGAGGGCGATCCAGGCGGCAAGGTCGTTGTCCGGGTGGGTTTCGCCGGTGAAATCGAACGCGCCCTCGGCGTACTCGTGCACAAACCAGGGCACATAGTAAGCCACGGCGTTGCACCCGGCCTCCACCAGGCGGTCCAGCGCGGCCTCCCAGCCGGCCCGGGGCATGCGGAAATAGTGCAGCTCGCCGCACAAAAACAGCTGCTCCCTGCCATCCACCAAAAAGGATCGCTCGGTTATCTCAACACGCATCGGGTTTGCCTCCGGGTTTTGGGTTATTGATGTGCCAGGTGGTTCAGCATGCGGCCCAGCAGGAAGGCTGCGAACGGGCTGTTTGCGATGCCGGCGGGCTGCTTGCCCGCCCCGCCCGCAAGCCGCAGAGTGGTGGCCAGCATCCGGCCGTTGCCAAGGCGGTACTCCGCCAGGTACTCGGTTCGCGTCCAGGTGCGGCAGTCGTAGCGGTTCAAAATCGGGGATGCCGGCTCAAAGCCGGCCTCGGCCATCCCCTCGGGCAGAAGGGCGGTGTCCGGCGCAAGGCTGAACCAGCGCAGGTCGTCCTGCGGGGTTCGCGGCAGGCAGCCGGCCAGCACCGGGTGATCAAGGCCCTGTGCCATCCCCTCCCGCCAGAAGGGCACCGCCGCGGTGGGCAGCGGGCCCGCGCCACACTGCATCAGCACCGCTTTGCCCCCCTTGCGCAGGAAGGCTTCCACCCCGGGTGACCAGTAGCTGGCCACCAGCAGGGCGTCGGCCCCAAGACCGGAAAGCCCCGCCTCGTCCACCGGCAGCAGGCCAGGTTGGGTTCCGTCAAGTCCGTCCAGCAGATGGGCCGGGTCGAACAGGTGCACCGGCAGGCCCGGCGCCGCCGGGTGAGGATAGACAAACACCGGCCAGCTGTTTTTATAGCTTTGATCGCCGCTCCGCAGCTCCGCTTCAAGGGTGAACACCGCTGGCTGCGTTACTTCGAGCAGGGTGAAGCTCAGGTAGCCCATCTCGGCAACCCGGCCGTTTTCAAGCGCCGGGGCGGAGACCTCACCGCTCAGCAGGGTGTGGCCATCC
This sequence comes from Ruminococcaceae bacterium OttesenSCG-928-D13, assembly GCA_030266915.1. Lineage (GTDB taxonomy): Bacteria > Bacillota > Clostridia > Oscillospirales > Ruminococcaceae > JAAYCI01. Next base: position 5,093 of record JAJDIZ010000104.1, read on the forward strand.
GCGCCCCTCAGCCGCCAGGCCAGAACCGGCCTTTCCAGTGCCTCGCCGCTATAATTGGAGGCGAGGATATGCAGCGTATAGGCGCCGCCGCTCCAGAAGTTGTACCGCTCGCGCCCGGCCACCACGTCGGCGCCGGCCCAGCGGCGGTCCAAATCCCAGGCGGGCAGCAGCACGAGGTCGCCGTTTACGGCGGCGAAGGCGGCGGGATCGAATTTCTCACGCATTTCGTCGTCAAATATCCCGCTGGTGGCGATCGGCACATCCCGGATGCTGGTGATGACATAGCCGCCTATCTCGGGGAAAGAGCGGGTCTGCTCCAGCGTGGTTTTGCGGTGGGTCATCGAGTGTGCCAGCGACAGCCGCCGCAGGGCATCGTAATCGGCCCGGATGCCCGCGGCCTCGATGCGCGCGTCATGGCTGCCCAGGTGGAAGTCCGGCTTCAGCAGGCTAACCGGGTTGGAGGAGGGGTCGTCCGCCTCCCACCAGAAGTGCGCTGTGCCGCGTGCCGCGCGCAGGGGGGCCAGGTCCCGCAGGGTGTCGCTGTCGCAGAACTCGCCATAGAGCCAGGGCCGGGTGCTGCGCCAACCCGGGGTGAAAACCTCCATCAGGTTTTCCATGCGGTGCAGCTCACCATAGAAGTGGTAGTCGAAGAAATCGGCATAGTCCACCCGATGGCCGCCGTAGCACTCCCCGCTACCGGAGTTGTCCCGCACAAGGGTTTGGCTTTCAGCCTTTGTCAGATGGTACATCTCCTCGAGGATGTCGGCGCCGACGGCGTCGTTCAGCTCGCAGCCGAGGCTGGTGAGCACCAGGGCCGGGTGGCCCGCCATCTGCCGCAAAATGCGGGGGTACTCCCGGCGAATGCGTGCCGCCAGCTGGCCGGTGTCCTCCGGTAGCCAGAGGGGCAGCTCCACCCAGAGCAGCATGCCCAGCTCGTCCGCCAGCTCGAAGGTGCGGCGGCGCGGGATGTACAGGCAGTGCTTTGTCAGGTTGAAGCCGTGGGCCTTGCAGCGGGCGATCTCATCCCGGATGGTGGCCTCGTCCGGGTTTGGAGTGATGGTGTCCTCGTAGCAGCCCCAGTGCAGCACCCCGCGCAGGTAGAGAGGCCGGCCGTTCAGCAGCAGGCGAGGCCCGTCGGCCGAGATGGTGCGAAAGCCGAAGCGCCCGGTGGCCGTCAGACTCCCGCCGGTGTCTGCGTTGGTGCTTTCCAGCGTGAGAGTGTAGCGATACAGCGCCGGATTTTCTGGGCTCCAGAGGCGGGGGTTTGCCAGCGAGAAGGGCAGTTCCAGCTGC
>JAJDIZ010000105.1 GCA_030266915.1 Ruminococcaceae bacterium OttesenSCG-928-D13
AGGACGCATTTGCCGCCATCCATCACTGCCAGCTCGTCCATGCTCATCAGGTCCACACCCAGCTTCTGGTAGTTTTTGCCAAAGGACGGTGAATTGCCCCTGGTTTCGCTGTTGTTGAAGGTATAGATGGTCTCTTTCCCCAGGGATTTTGCCAGCTCTTCCAGCCCCGACTTTCCACCCAAAAACAGCATAGAATCGCAGTTGCCGGAGATGGTCTCGGAATGCTCCTTGTAGACGCCTTTGAGTTGAGACATTGTCTGCACGGCCAGTGATACTGAGCACTCTCGACTGCGGAGCACCGAAATAGTGCGCTGCATCTGCGGGATTTTGATGTTGGCGAATTCGTCCAGCAGGAACCGCACATGAACCGGCAGCCTGCCGCCGTACACATCATCCGCCTTGGTGCAGAGCACGTTGAACAGCTGGTCGCAGATCATGGCCGTGATGAAATCGAAGGTGCTATCGGTGTCCGAGCAGATGATGAACAGGGCGGTTTTTCTATCGCCTAAGGTGTCCAACCCCAGCTCATCCCACGCCATCATCTCCCGCACTTCCTTGATGTCGAATACCGCAAGCCTGGCACCGGCGCTAATAAGGATCGATTTTGCAGTCTTCCCGGCAGCCAATTTGTACTTGCGATATTGGCGCACCGCGAAGTGCTGTGGGTCGCGCTCCTCCAGTTCATCAAACAGGTAATCGATGGGGTTTTTGAACGATTCGTCATTTTCCCGCACCTCCATGGCATTGATGAACTCCACCAGGGTATTAAGGTTGCGCTCCTCATCCGGGCCCTCGAAGTGGATGATGCCGATGAGGGCGCAGTAGAGCAGTACCTCCGATTTCTCCCAAAACTGGTCGCCGCCCTTTTGCTCCCCATTGGTGTTGGCAATGAGGACGTTCACCATGCGCAGGATGTCCTTTTCAGAGCGGATGTAGTGGAAGGGGTTGTACCGCATGCTTTTGCCAAAGTTGACGGTGTTGATAACCTTGATGCGGTATCCGGCTTTGGCCAGCAACGTCCCGCACTCGGTGAGGATGCTGCCCTTTGGATCGGTGACGCAGTAGCTGGAATGAAGTTGCATCAGCTGCGGTTTCATGAAGAACCGGGTCTTGCCCGAGCCGGAGCCGCCTACCACCAGTACGTTTTTGTTGCGGGCGTGCTTGGGGTTTTTGGGGCGGCTGTTCATTGTAAGGCCCTCGGTTTGCGTCAGGATGATGTTGTTTTCGGGCTTTTCATCTACAAAGGGCTTGATGTCCTCCGGGGTACCCCAGCGCGCCGAGCCATACTCCATATCCTTGCGCCACTTCTTGGCGTTCTTTTTACGGAAATACACGATGGCGTACACTGCGGCGGCACCCACAAGCCCAACTAGCCAATCCTGTGGGTGCGGGCCCGGCAACGGGTTTGCCATCACCTCGCCAAGCGTCTGCATCAGGGCCACCAGCCGTGCCGATATATCCGCACCCTGGGCCAGCCGCCAGGCCGCGCCCAGCTTTGAAAAGAACCAGAAGAACAGCATATAGGGAAGATAGGGTATGACATATTTGCGCAGTTTTTCCGTCAGGCTCAATGCTCATGCCCTCCGTGCTCCTTGTTGCGCACACGGTTGGGGGTGGCCTTGGCAACCTCCACAAACTGGGCCAGCCGGGCCAGCAGCGAGGGTTTGCGGTTCTGGTCATGGCCAAGCGCCCTGGCACTGAACTCCTTGAACGCGGCGGTGAGGGCGTCGGCATCCTTGGCGCGGAAGAACACCAGCCAGCGGCCGGGGTTGGCGGCATCCCGTTTCAGCGCAAAATCCACACTGTATTTGCGCGCCACCCGCTCAAAGGATTTGATGTTGCCGTCCGTGATCTCAATATCCTGCAAGCTGACGCCGCGCCGCGCAAGTGAGCGAATACTCTGCTTGCCGTGCTTTTCCTTGGGATTGCGCATCCGGCGCAGAGCGGCCGCCATGGCTTTGGCCAGCACCCGCCCGGTGAGCTTTCCCGCCTTAACCGATAGGGCAACAGATTTTTCGTTTACCTGATCCTGCATCACACATCACGCTCCTGTCCGGGCTCAGCACCCCGGCAGAGACTGCCGGCCGGGCATGCCCTCGTCAGCTTCTTCCGCAGGGATGTTTTGCCTACGGACGCTGGGTGAAGTTTGGTGGCAGGCAGCTCGTCAAGCGGGCAGATGCCGATACCAAGCCGCCGCGCCTCGTCGATTTCCAGCGCCATGCCTTCGGTGACATCACCGCCGCACACTACCAGCTGGCGGCATTGGGCGAGCAGGGCAAGCCCCATCTCTATGCCGGCCTGCCGCTGGGCGGGGTCACTGTCATCCAAAAACCTTGGAAACAGCAGATGCGGCGCCAGTGGGCAGTATCCGGCTTCAAACACCCGGCGCGAGTATTCCAGCGCACGCCGAGTGTTTTCTTCAACATCGCCCCGGAAGGGCGAACACACATACACAAATGGTCTCTCAGGCATTTTTCCTCCTTATCCGCCGAGGTCTTCGGCATTGTATACTCGGGATTTTCCATCGGTGAACAGCACATCCACCTGGTAGGGGTGCGGCTTCACGGTGTACCGCCTGGCCGTCACCGAAACTGGCTCCAGATGGGCGGCTTCGCACTGCCGGGCGTCCTCAATGCGCTCATGCTCACGGTGGCACTTTTCACAGCGCCAGAAAGGAACCGGGGGCATATTTCACCTCCGCTTCAGTGATAGACCGGCCCGGATTCTATCGCGGGCAGGATGTGGCGGGCCCGCAAGAACTCATACAGAAACAACCGCCCCTTCTGCGTCCAGCAGGTGTGAATGGCGGCACAGCCACCGGGGGTGTAGTAGGTGCGGGATTGGGTGTAGCCTTTGCTGGCGTATTTTTGATACAGCACCCAAGCCGTGCCAACCCTGTGCTGGACACCAAGGTCAAAGAGCAGGCGGTTGAAAGCGATGGCAGACATGCCGTAATCCTTGGCCACCAGGGTGATGGGCACGGCGTTCCGGCATTGAAGAATGGTATCGCAGTACCGGGCCTTGGGCGCCAGCTCCTCCACACGGTCCATCAGGGCATCCGTCCGGCTTTGCTCGTCCCGCAGTTTCCGGAACAACGCCAGTGCCAGTTCGGGGTCATCAAGGGCACCCTCCAGCACATCGCGGGTGGCATAGGCGCCATGCTTGCGGATGCTGGGGAGCACCTCGCTGGTCACCCAGCGTTTGAACTTCTTGGCGGTGGGTAGCTTGCTGGACAGAATCAGGCTGTATAGGCCGGATTCGTTGATCAGAATAGCCTTGCTGACCAGCCTACCGTTTCGGTACTGTGGTATCATCGCCTCCCGACGATCCTCCTCATCCACATGCCGGTTTATATCCCGGCTCCCGTTGGTGTACCCCAAAGCATCGGCCACATCCTTGCCAACAAACCAAGGCTGGCCATCTATTTGGGCCATCCGGATGGAGCCGAACTCTTCATGCTGGAACTGCTGTAAAGTGTTCTGCATTGTCATTTCCTCCGTTTTCTAAAGAGATAGACCGCCATCATGCTGGCGGTCTTGTAGATTGGTATTTGCCTCCCGCATTGCGGCAAGAAGGGCCTCGTTGTAGTCAAACCCCGGTGGCGGCGGGTCTCTGGTGACAGATATGTCTGCAAACCAAAAATCCTCGCGGAGCATCTGTTCAATGGCGTCCATGCCGGCCAACCCAGCCGCATCGTTGTCCAGGCACAGGTCAATCCGGGTGATTCTACGCCCCTCCTCGTGTGCTGTTTCCAAAAACTGCCGTAAAGCCAATGGCGCCGTTCCGGCGAGGGAAAGCCTATGGCAATCCGTCTTGTCCATTTCTGCATGGGAAAGTGCGTCGATGGCCGACTCGAAAACAGCGATATGCTGGCATCCATCCGGGGATTCCGCAGGTAGGACGAAGCCGAAACGTTTATCACTGCCGGCGATATCCTGTTTGTGGTTCCCGAGGGTGCCCCTGGCGCACGCGAACCGCGGCGTACCCGTGTGGGCTTTGCCCACGAAAACTGCGTTGTGGTAAGGGCTGCTCTCGTAGAGGATGCCCAGCCCGATGCAACGGCGAATGAGGTCTTTGCCGATGCCTCTGCTCAGAAGATAGGCGTACACCCTGCGGTTATTGGCAGCTCTGGCGGGCAACCTGAACACAGGCCGTACCGTGCGGGGAGGCGGCGATGGCTGGAGCTGGCAGATATGCCCGGCAGCCCTGCCGTCACACAGTGTGGAAACCGCCGCCACGAAGGACAGGCCACGCACCTCTACCAGAAAGTCCAGCGCGTTGTGCCCGCCGATTCCTCTACTGTGCCAGAACCACTGGCCGTTGGATAGGGTCAGGCTGTCGTGGTCCCGCAGGCGGTACTCGCCGTTTTTGCGGGTGAGGTTGTCCGGCTCGTTGGCCTGAAGCCAGGACAGGGCATCCACCTGCCGGGCGGCCGCCACCTGTTCGCGGCTAACACCCGGCACTGGTATCGGCCCCGGTTGCCGCCGCACTGGCCCCCGTGACGCGGTTCCGGGCTGTCTTGGCATAGTGGGCCGACAGCTCGATACCCACGGCGGGATAGCCCTCCAGGCGCGCCGCCTCCACCGTGGTGCCTGCCCCGGCGAAGGGGTCCAGGATGATACCGCCCGGTTCTACAATCTTCACGATGTCCCGCATGACCTCCAGCGGCTTCTCCGTCTGGTGCTTTCGCACCGCAACCGAGGGCATGGACTGCCGGAACACGCCCGGTAGAATGGGAGCTTTACGGTCGGCGTGCATGTGGCCGTTGCTGCCCCACACCACAAATTCCGCCTGCTGGCGAAAACGGCCACGCTGGGGGCGGCAGTTGGTTTTGTCCCAGGCGAGGACGCCCCGCCATATCCAGCCAGCCCATTGCAGCGCGTCGGTCATGCTGGGGAGCTGCCGCCAATCGATGAACATGCAGATGGGCGCGCCGGGGACGCAGGCGCGGCGGGCCTCGGCCAGCCATTCGGTCATCCAGTGCGTCCAGCTGCGCTGGTCCTTGGCGTCGCCCTCGAAATCCGGCAGGGCGTTGTCGGGCTTGGCGCTGGAGTATTTGACGGACGTGGCGCGCTGCTTGGCGTTCTGGTCAAGGGCACCTGACGCATAGGGCGGGTCGGTGATGATGCCGCCGAACAGCCCATCGGGGAACTGCGGCAGGATTTTCAGGACGTCCCCGTGGATGATGTGGGCGCCCGTAAAGGTGTGGTCGATTTTGGTCATTGGGTTGTGTTCCTCCTCATTTGGCCCCAACGAAAAAAAGCGCCCAGGCTCCCGTGAAGGGAAACCTGGGCGCTTTCGATGGGGTGGTGTATATCTGGTCTCTCGTAGAACTCGGTTTACCTCATCGCTGGCGATGAGCCGGTCGTATTCGTCATCGGGGATTGGGCTGCCGCACCTGTGGTTGACTGCCCAAACGAGCGCCTCCAGGGTTTCGATGGCCTCCGCAAAAAAGCTGCTCATGCTGTGCCTCCTCCATACAAATCGTGACTTACCGCTGTTCGGTAGTAGGTGTCCATGGTGGCGGGGGCGTTGTACAGGGCGGTCAGCAGGTACGCCTTGACGTTCCGCACCTTGGTCGTGTTCTCATCGATGGCGTCGAAAACATACTCCACATGCTGGCTGTTCAGCTTCAACATCCGGTTTTTTACCACTTCGCGGGGAAAGTCGTCCCCGGCGATGCGGATGAAGGGCCGGTGCGACAACACCACCTCCAGCATCAGCTCCACCACCTCGTCCACCCGTTCCTCACCATGCCGCCCTGCAAGAATGCCATACTCGATATTGTCCTGGATGACTTGGCGATACACAGTTGCCAGTTCATCCATCGAATCCACCGGATTGATAGGATGGATTATTACTCCATCCGTTTTTACTATTTCAGTGCTTGGTGGATTAGTATTTAATTGCATGCGATTTCCCAACGTAGGCTTACCCTGTGTAGGAAAACCCAGTGTAGGGTTATCCAATGTTTGAAAATCGAACGCAGGCGGCGAAGCCTGTGTGCGGTTGTCGCATATAGGCTCGGATGCTGGCGGGTCGGGCTTTTCGAGGATGGTGTACTCTGTGTCAGTAAGCTGGCCCTTGTCGTTGCGCAGGCGCTGGCGGCGAAGATAGCCGTGTGCCTCCAGCTCATTGATGGCGGCGCGGATGCTGGAAAGGCCCTCCAGGCAGATATGGGCGAGGCCAGCGAGGGTATAGTCCCAGTCCTCGGGCAACGAGAGCATCAGGGAAAGCAGGCCCTTGGCTTTCAGCGACAAGTCCTGGTTGCGCAGGTGGTGGTTGGACATTACAGTGAAGTCTCTCGTTTTTTCGACGCGAAAGACTGCCATGATCATCACTCCAAACTTTTTTGTTTTATGGGTG
>JAJDIZ010000106.1 GCA_030266915.1 Ruminococcaceae bacterium OttesenSCG-928-D13
ACGCTGATGTTGCCGTTCTTGCCGTGGCGCTCAATCACGCAAAGCTTGGTGTACACCGGGCTGGGCACGAAGCAGCCGTTTTCGGTGGGCACCTCCTCCCGCAGGTGTTTGGTCACCAGCTGGTAGGGCACCATCTCGATTACATCGGTGGGGTTTTGCACCTTGAGGGCAAAGTCGGCCGCACACACCTTGCGGGCCTTGACGCTGCGCAGAATGTCCGGATCCTCCACCTTTGGCGGGGTGATTTCAGCAATGCGCTTTTCGGCCGGCACGCCGTCCTTGTAGACGGCCTCTACCTCCACCCCGCGCAGGCTTTTCAGCACCAGGATGTCCGCCTTGTAGCCCGGGGCCACGGCGCCTGTGTCCCGCAGGCCGTACACCTGTGCCGTGTTCCAGCTGGCCATCTGGATGGCCTTCACCGGGTCCAGCCCCATGTCGATGGCAAGCTTCACGTTCCAGCGGATGTGGCCGTCCCGGCCAAGGTCATCCAGGTGCTTGTCGTCGGTGCAGAACATGAAGCGGCCCGTGTCGACGCCGCTCTCCAGCATCCCGTTCACGATGGCCGTCAGGTCGTGGGCGGCGCTTCCCTCCCGCACCAGAATCGCCATCCCGGCCCGGGCCTTCTCCAGGGCCTCGTCGAAGGTGGTGTTCTCGTGTTCGGTGCACACCCCGGCCGCCACGTAGGCCTGTATCTCGGGGCTGGAAAGCCCGGGGCTGTGGCCGTCCACAAGGCGGCCCTTGAACAGCTCCAGCATCTTCATGATCTCCCCGCGCCCGGCCACCACATCGGTGTAGCTCATTGCCTCGCCAAGGCCCAGTACCTGCGGGTTATTGAGGTATTTCTCCATATCGGCGGCGGTGAAGCGCCCGCCGGCCGTCTCGAAGGCAGTGGAGGGCACACTGGAGGGCAGCATATAGTAAAGGTTGCAGGGCAGCCCCCGGCTCACCTCCAGCATAAACTCGAGGCCCTTCTCCCCCAGCACGTTCACAATCTCGTGGGGGTCGGCAATCACTGTGGTGGTGCCGCTGGGCAGGGCCAGCCGCACAAACTCCCCGGGCAGCACCATCGTGCTCTCGATGTGGATGTGGGCGTCGATGAAGCCGGGGCAGATGAAGCGGCCGGTGCAATCTATCTCATTCGGGCCGGAGTAGTTGCCCACGGCGGCAACATACCCGCCCGAGATGGCCACGTCGCCCAAAAGCACCTCGCCGGTGAACACATTCACCACGCTGCCGCCCTTCAGCACCAGGTCGGCCTCCTGCCGGCCGGTGGCCACCTCAATCAGTTTCGCGATGTCTTTCATGCCACACCTCTCTTGGCTTTCAGGCGTTCTAAGGAAAAGGACGCTTGTATCGGCCCAAGTTTTATACTATTATAGGTTGAGTATTGTTACCCAACATTATAACATAGCAAATCATAGTTTTACAGGGGGAAGAAACGTGGAAAAACTCACACAGGAAAAATCGAGGGAACTGCTGGCCACCACCACCACCGAGGCGCACCTGATGCAGCACGCGCTGGCGGTGAGTGCCGCCATGGGCGCGATGGCCAAACACTTCGGCGAGGACGAGGCATACTGGATGGCCATTGGCCTTTTGCATGACTATGACTACGAGCAGCACCCGGACGAGCACCTGAAGCACACCGAGGCGCCGCTGACCGCCGCCGGGGTGGACGCCGAGGCTGTGCGGGCCATTCTGGCACACGGCTGGCCCGAGTGCACCGACGTGAAGCCCGAGACGAACCTTGAGAAGAGCCTGTTCGCGGTGGACGAGCTGACCGGCCTGATTTCGGCCACCGCCAAGATGCGGCCGAACGGCATCGCCGACCTTGAGCCCAAGAGCGTGAAGAAAAAATTCAAGGACAAGCACTTCGCCGCCAAGGTGGACCGGGAGATCATCTCCCAGGGCGCCGAGATGCTGGGAATGGAGCTGGGCGAGCTGATCACAATCTGCATCGACGGGATGAAGCCCCACGCTGCGGAGCTGGATTTGCTGGGGACTGAGGCTTCTTAAATCAAATTAGCGCCCCACCTTTTTAGCTCAAGGGCTTAGGGCCCTGGGCGCGCGTCCTCATTCACCCGCAATCCGGCGGTATCCGGCCAAAGCAGGCAAATAATGACATCCCCCGGCAAAAACCGGGAGCACCACAGGCCCTGCGCCTGTGGTTTTTTTGTGTGGTCCCCGCAGGGCGCAAAAAAGTTACATAAAAACCCTTGACATCTGGCAATTCTGAGGTAAAATGATATTAGCACTCACATCAATAGAGTGCTAAAAGGGGAAACGGAGGCACGCCGCATGGCCATGGACGATCGGAAACAGCGCATCATGATGGCGATTGTGTCCCTCTACTCCGCCGAGGGCGAGCCGGTGGGCAGCAACCTGCTGAGCCGCCATTTTGATATGGCAGTCTCCTCGGCCACCCTGCGCAACGAAATGGCCGCCCTCACCCGCCTGGGCCTGCTGGAGCAGCCCCACACCAGCGCGGGCCGGGTGCCCACCACCAAGGGCTACCGTTATTATGTAGACAACCTGCTGGGCGACCCCACCGCCCTGCCCAAAACCGACCGGGAAGCCCTGGACGAGCTGTTCCAAAAGCTGGACTACGACCCGGAAAAAATGGCCCAGGGCGCCGCAAAGGTGCTGAGTGACCTGCTGGGCTACGCGGTGCTCACCACCACCCCCCGGGCCAAGGATATCTCGGTGGCCCACTTCGAGGTGGTGCAGGTGGGGCGCCACACCGCCGCGGTGCTGGCCGTAACGGCCGCCGGCGGGGTGCTCACCCGGGTGGCCAAGGTGGACTTTGAGCTGGAGGACAGCGACACCGCTGCCGTGGCAAGCGCCCTGAACAAGCACCTGCGCTTTGTGGCCGAACCGGACATCAACACCACGCTGGTGCGCACTTTGGTGGACAGCCTCGGCGCCGGCGGCTCCCGCTACTGGCCGCTGCTGAGCGCGGCCCTCACCCTGATGAGCCAGGCCGGCACCCCGAACCTTTACTTCGAAGGCATGCAGTACCTGCTGCACTGGCCGGAGCTGGAAACCAACCTGCGCACCCTGCTGGAGCTGACCGCAAACCCGGAACGGGTGGAGGGGATGCTCCACCCCCGGGGCGACCAAACCAGCATCATGTTTGGGGACGAGTTCCCGGAGCACCAGATCCCCGGGCTGTGCATCATCTCCCGCCACTATCTGGCCGGGGGCGGGCAGTCGGGCATCATCGCCGTGATGGGCCCGGCCCGGATGCGCTACCGCGAGGTGATTCCAAAGCTGGAGTACTTCTCCACGCTGCTCGGGAAGGGAATGAGCGGGGTCGGCGCATAGCCCGCCCTGTTACGGCAGAATCAACCGACAAAGGAGTTTTGAATAAATGGCAGAGCAAGACGTGAAACGACCCGATATGGACGAGCAGGCACCCGGGGAGCAGGCGGCAGGCGAGTCCGCTGCGCAGGCCGAAGCCGAGGCCGACAGCGCCAAAAAGGGTGGCAAAAAGGCTAAGACCAGCGGAAAGGACGCCGCCAAAATCGCCTCTCTGGAGGAAAAGCTGGCGGCGGCCGAGGCCGAGAAGGCCAAGCTGAACGACAACCTGCTGCGCACCGCCGCCGAGTACGACAATTTCCGCCGCCGCAGCAAGGCCGAGCACGACGCCGCCTTCTCGGGGGGCATCTCCAAGGCGGTGATTGAGATGCTGCCTGTTATGGATACTCTGGAAGTTGCCGCCAACGCCGAAACCACCGACGAGGAGTACAAAAAGGGCGTACTTCTCACCCTGCAAAAATGCGCAGACATTTTCAAAAAACTGGGCATCGTCGAGATTGACGCCGCCGGCAAGCCCTTCGACCCCGAGCTGCACAACGCCTGCATGCAGGACGCCGACAGCGGCTGCGAAAGCGGCATCTGCACCAAGGTGATCCAGAAGGGTTACAAAATGGGCGACCGGGTGGTGCGCCACGCCATGGTGGCGGTGGCCCCCTAGCATGGCCCAAGCCTCACACCTCACTGAAAGCCAAACCCGATAAAAATCGTTTAATAAATAGCCCAAAAATATATCAGACTTTCACCTATTTAGACATAAATGACACACCAATCGATAAAAGGAGCATAAACTATGGCTAAAATTGTAGGCATTGACCTTGGAACCACCAACAGCTGCATCGCCGTTATGGAGGGCGGGGACGCTGTTGTTATCCCCAACGCGGAAGGCGGCCGCACCACCCCCAGCGTGGTGGGCTTTACGAAGGGCGGCGAGCGCCTGGTTGGCCAGGTGGCCAAGCGCCAGGCCATCACCAATCCGGACCGCACCATCATGTCCATCAAGCGCAAGATGGGCACCAGTGACAAAGTTGAGATCGACGACAAGAAATACACCCCCCAGGAGATCAGCGCGATGATCCTGGCCAAGCTCAAGGCCGACGCCGAGAGCTACCTGGGCGAAAAGGTGACCGACGCCGTCATCACCGTGCCGGCCTACTTTTCCGACAGCCAGCGCCAGGCCACCAAGGACGCCGGCGCCATCGCCGGCCTGAACGTCAAGCGCATCATCAACGAGCCCACCGCCGCGGCCCTGGCCTACGGCGTGGATAAAGAGGCCGACCAGAAGATCATGGTATACGACCTGGGCGGCGGCACCTTCGACGTTTCGATCATCGAGATGGGCGACGGTGTCACCGAAGTGCTCTCCACCGCCGGCAACACCAAGCTGGGCGGCGACGACTTCGACGAGCGGGTGATCGACTGGCTGGCCGACGAGTTCAAGAAGGAGAACGGCATCGACCTGCGGGACGACAAAATGGCCGCCCAGCGCCTGAAAGAGGCCGCCGAGAAGGCCAAGGTCGAGCTGTCCGGCGTCACCTCTACCCAGATCAACCTGCCCTTCATCACGGCCGACGCCTCCGGCCCGAAGCATCTGGACACCAACCTCACCCGCGCCAAGTTCGACGAGCTGACCGGTGATCTGGTGGACAAGACCATGGAGCCGGTGAAGCGCGCCCTGTCCGACGCGGGCCTCAAGCCCAGCGACCTCCACCGCGTGCTGCTGGTGGGCGGCTCCACCCGCATTCCCGCCGTGCAGGAGGCCGTGAAGAAATACATGAACACCGAGCCCTCGAAGGACATCAACCCCGACGAGTGCGTGGCGCTGGGCGCTGCCATCCAGGGCGGCGTGCTGGGCGGCGATGTCAAGGGCCTGCTGCTGCTGGACGTCACCCCGTTGAGCCTTGGCATCGAGACCATGGGCGGCGTGTGCACCAAAATCATCGAGCGCAACACCACCATCCCCACCAAGAAGAGCCAGATCTTCTCCACCGCGGCCGACAACCAGCCCAGCGTTGAGGTGAACGTGCTGCAGGGCGAGCGCGAGATGGCCAAGGACAACAAGAAGCTGGGCACCTTCCACCTGGACGGCATCCCCGCCGCCCCGCGCGGCGTGCCGCAGATCGAGGTCACCTTCGACATCGACGCCAACGGCATTGTGGCCGTGTCCGCCAAGGACCTGGGCACCGGCAAGGAGCAGAGCATCACCATCACCGCCTCCACCAACATGTCCAAGGAGGAAGTGGAGCAGGCCGTGAAGGACGCCGAGCAGTACGCCGAGGAAGACGCCAAGCTGAAAGAGAAGATTGAGATTCGCAACGCGGCCGACAGCATGGTGTACCAGACCGAGAAAGCCATCGGCGATTTGGGCGACAAGATCGATGAGGCCGACAAAACCAGCCTGAACGAGAAAAAGGATGTTCTGAAAAAGGCGCTGGAAGGCGAAGACCTGGATGACATCAAGGCCAAGCAGGAAGAGCTGCAGAAGGCCCTGTACGAAGTGAGCAGCAAGGTGTACGCCGCCGCCGGCGGGGAGAACGCCGAGGCCGCAGAGGACATGGGCGGCGCCCAGAGCGCCCCGGAGGAAGACGTGATCGATGCCGACTTCACCGAGGTTGACGAAGATAAATAGGGCACGAAGTGCCGAGGGTACAAACTGCGAAGCAGTTTACCCGAGCCCATGCGCCACCCGGCAAGCCCGCAAGGGCGCCGCCGGGTGGCAGAGCCCGCACAGCGGGCGAGCAATGGGTGGTTTTTACCACATTTTGTTGCGATGCGCGCGGCGGGCAGAACGCCCCGCTGCGCGCAGCGTTCTGAACAGTATTAACAGCGGAGACCCGATGATGAGAAGAGGTGAGGCGATTGGCTGAAAAACGGGACTACTATGAGGTCCTTGGGGTTGCCAAAGACGCCGGTGAGAGCGAAATCAAGAAGGCCTACCATAAAAAGGCCAAGAAATACCATCCCGACCTGAACCCCGGCGACAAGGAGTCGGAGCAGAAGTTCAAAGAGGTGAACGAAGCCTACGAGGTGCTGAGCGACGC
>JAJDIZ010000107.1 GCA_030266915.1 Ruminococcaceae bacterium OttesenSCG-928-D13
ATAACAAAAAGGACTGGGTATAACTACCTAATCTCATGCGAAGTGATGTGTTTTTATTCCGATAATCTGCCATATTTTGAAATAAAAGAAGCATTCTGACCCTCTTGTTTCGAAAAACCCCGGGAGTTTAAGCAATAAGCGATCTTGTTTAGTGAGGCGGCTTACTACAGCCATATTGGTATGAAAGGACATAAGAGATTTTACAGAACCTGCAATATAGTTGGAGGACACCAAAGATAAATTAGCACATATCTCGGATCACCACCAATCGCATATTATGACGAATGCCAGTAGCTTACTTTACTATTGGCACCAATGGGCTTATCCGGCCCGAATACAACACGCTCAACTTGTGCATGGCCCTGGTGCAGGCCACATATAGAAGGCTTCGGTCATATTCAGACTGATAGGTTTCGATATCAGCATCCAAAAGAATCACCTCGTCAAACTCCAGACCCTTTGCCATTTGGATAGAGGTGATGGATATGCCGCCTTCAAAGGTATTGCTCTCAGGGCTAATTAAATGGATGCCTTCCGCAGGGTGCAGCAAATCAAAGAGCTTGCGGGCATCACCGGTGGTTTTAACGATGATACCCAACGTGTTATATTTGCTGTGCATGTATGTTTCAATCAGGCTTTGCAGCTGCTGCATTTCTGCCTGCGTTGAATCACAGCCAATCACTTCGGGAACGGAGCCGTGCCGTTCGATGGCCTCCAGCGCATCGTTTGCCTGTATTTGCTTTGCAAAACTGATGATCTCATAGGAGGAACGGTAGCTGGTATTAAGCTTCACAAGCTGCGCACCGTCATAAAGCTGCATCAAATCATCCAGCGTATGGCGCCTGTTGGGGTTGATGGCCTGGCCGAAATCCCCCAGGATGGTTTTCTGGCATGAGAACAGGCGGTTCAGCACTGCAAATTGGATGGGAGAATAATCCTGCATTTCGTCCACCACCAGATGGCGAATGACGCTGCTTACCTGCAAGCCCTCATACGCGGCATGAAGGTAGAGAAAGGGGAAAACATCGGCCCATTCCAAGGTGTTTTTGCCGGCCATAACAAACATTTTCGGTTGCCCAAGCTCCTGATAGAACGCTTTGTAGAGCGCAAGCGTATTTTTCACTTTCAGCATGGCTTTGAGCGCCTTTAGGATGGTTCTGCTTTTCGGGATGTCCTCCCCCATATAATTGTCGGCGTCAAACCGTTCGTAAATATCATCGGCCATCATTTGCAGCCGCCGTTTCACCGGATACTTGCCATAGGCCGCAAAGCGTGTGCGCAGATAGTCCACCGTGGCAGTAAAGCGCCCATAGGCATAATCCACCGGTTCAAAGACAACATCGGGCATCCGGGCAATGAAATCGTCCATCATCCGCACAAAAGCAAGGGTTGCCTTGAACTGCGTTCGCGCCACCCAGGCGGCATCAGTGGCCGCAAAGGGGTCTTTGTCCGGTTCAAAGCCAATGACACCCTCCAGTTGGATTCGCGCAATGTCCTCAAATCCAATCCCGAAAATCGGTTCTTCGCCCAGCTCCGGCAGAACGCTTGAAATATAGTCGCCAAACACCTTGTTGGGGGAAAGAATGGTTACATTGTTTGCCGAGAGCCTGTCCATAAAGCGGTAGAGCAGGAAGGCGATGCGATGCAGGGCGATGGAGGTTTTTCCCGAACCGGCGACGCCCTGGATAATAAGTGTACCCGATTTTTCGTCGCGGATAATCTGGTTTTGCTCCCTCTGGATGGTGGCGATGATGGACTTCATCTTCTCGTCAGAGGTTTGGGAAAGCTCCTGTTGCAACACATCATCCTGTATGTTGACGGTGCTTTCCAAGGCGTATTCCATCACGCCGTTCTTAATTTTGAACTGACGTTTGCGGGTCAGTTCTCCGCAAATCTCGCCCACTGGGGCGGCATACGCGGCGGGGCCAACCTCATAATCGTAGAACATGCTGGCAAAGGGTGAGCGCCAATCGGATATGAGCAGTTTTCCATCGTGATTGAAAGCGAACCGCCCAATATAGTAGGTGTCCGCCTCGTCGGATGGATTGGTGCGAAAATCAATACGGGCAAAATACGGTGATTCTTTGAGCTTGGCAATCTTGTCACGCACAGTAACAGCAAAGGCGCCCGAACCATCAATTTGCCGTAAGCCCAACTGGTTTTGGAACATCTCATGGGGGTCAATCTCACCGCGGTAATCAGCCATATACCGCTTCATGTCCATATATTCTTTGTCGATTCGTTCCACATTGGATGCCGCATCCAGCAATGCGGCGTCCAGCATTTGGTTTATCTCCTCCAGATGGGCAATTTCATCGGGGAATGGGATACTGCCGGTCACTCTGTTTTCATCATTCTGCATGGGGGTGAGCCTCCTTTTGGCAATGGGAAACCAGGCCCCGGCGCAGTGCCCGCCGGAACGATTTTGCGATGCTGTTTCCCTTTACCAAAATTGTAGCAGATACATAAAAAAAGAGTAGACTTATATTTTTTCATGTGGTATGTTATATAGTACTCGTATCGAAAAATCGCCTTTAGAATAGTTTGTCGAAGCAGTGCCCGCAGCTTATGGTTGTGGGCGCTTTTTTATGCAAAAGAGGTTCTCCGAATATCGAGCTGGTATTACATTAACGCAAACGACAATGAAGTTCAGAAAGGCCGTACAGTTTGAAGTGAACATTATTGATATACCCAGCACCAAAGCCCGCTGACATATTCAGTGGGCTTTGCTATTTTCACAAGCGAAAGTTGCCATCCAGCAAACACAACAGCTTTATCATTAACACGCAACAGGAAGGGAGGCGATACATTGGCAACCACAAGAATTATGCCCTTGCACATTGGCAAAGGCCGGGATTTCAGCACAGCAATCAGCGACATCATCGACTATGTGGAGAATCCTCAAAAGACCGATAACGGCAGATTTATTTCCGGCTATGGCTGTGATACCCGCACCGCCGACAACGAATTTCTGCTGGCGAAGCGGCAGTACCTGAACATCACGGGACGGGTTCGGGGCAGCGATGACGTGATTGCCTACCATGTCCGGCAGGCGTTCCGGCCCGGCGAGGTCACGCCGGAACAGGCAAACGAGATTGGGCGGCAGCTTGCCCTATCGCTGACCAAGGGCAACAACGCCTTTATCGTCTGCACCCATGTTGACCGCCATCACGTCCACAACCACATCATTTTTTCTGGTGTAACCTTGGATTGCACCCGGAAGTTCCGTAACTTTTGGGGTTCCACCTGGGCGGTGCGGCGCATCAATGACAAACTGTGCCTGGAGCATGGGCTGTCTATCGTAGAGGATCCAAAACCCAGCCGAGGGCATTATGGCAAGTGGCTGGGTGATCACAAGGCCCCGCCCTTCCAGGAGCGAATACGCTGGGCCATTGATGATGTACTGGAGCAAAAGCCAGCCAGCTTTGATGACTTTTTGCGGATGCTGGAAAGCGGTGGCATGGAGGTGTCCCGGCGCGGCCAGCTTCTGCGGTTCAAATTGCCGGAAATGAAAAGACCCGTTCGATGCGATACCCTAAAAGGGGATTACACCGAACAGGCCATACGGGAGCGTATCGAAGGCAAGCGTATTGCCCAGCCCCGGCCCCGTTCGTCCTCCACCCGTCAATCACCCGCCCAAAGGCTGGGTCTGCTCGTGGATATACAGGCGGCGCTACAGGCTGGGAAGGGAGAAGGGTATGCCCGCTGGGCGCGGGTATACAACTTGAAACAGCTTGCCCAGGCAGTCAACTATCTGCGGGATAATGGGCTGATGGACTATGCCGCTGTGGAGGGAAAAAGCGCGGCGGCGGTTGCCCGGTTCAACGATTTGTCCGAGCAGATCAAGACGCTGGATGCTGCCCTTAAACAGAACGGCGAACTGCAAAAGCAGATTGTCAACTACAGCAAAACCCGCTCCGTATATGTGGAGTATCGCAAGGCAGGTTATAGCAAAAAATTCAAGGTCGAGCATGAGGGCGAGATACTTCTGCATCAGGCGGCAAAGAAAGTTTTTGATGAAATGGGATACGGCAAGGACAAGCGGCTGCCTACCGTTGCCGCTCTCCGCACCGAGTATGCCGCAACCCTGGATGAAAAGAAAAAGCTGTACGCCGAGTACAAGGCCGCCCGCACCGACATGCAGAGCATCCAGACCGCAAAGTCCCATGTTGACCTTCTCCTGGGTCGTGCCGACGCGCAGCAGCCGGCCAGGGAAAACGAGGGGCCACGCCACTGACGGCCTCGCCGTTTCCAGCGTTCGCAGAACGCGCAGCCGCCCCCGAAGGGGGCGATCTTTGGGGCCTGGGGATACCCCAGCAAGCATGATTTTGAGAGATTTCCCGGCAGGGGAATTTCTCAAAATTCGCACTCTTGTACAAGAGTGCATTGCTTGCCGGTAGTATCACGGCAATATTCTATCGACATATATATCTGGATAATTTGCTCCATTCATTTTTTTTGGGCAAAAAAGCGGTGGCTTTGATTATAACTCAAAGCCGCCGCCTGATATCTCACACGATCTAGTTTCCCACCTGGATTCTTCCCGATGTGGACGAGAGCGTAATATCAAATTGCGGTGCGCTGCCCAATATCCCTTGCGCTGTTGTTTCGCCTTTGTCTATGTCTCCAGGCAGGGACACTTCAATCGAACCGCTATTTGTTGCCGCTGAAAAGTTGGCGCTTGTATCTTGTGGTATTTTCAAATCCAAGCGGCCGCTGGTGGTAGAGATAGATATGCTGTCCGTTATTTGAGCAAAAGTGATCTCCATCCGACCCTCGCCCCCGGCAATAATACCGGAACCGTTTAAATCGAATAGTCGAGTGGAACCACTTTGGGATGTTATATCAAGCGGCCCGTTCAAGTTCCGGCCATCAATACCACCGCTATTGTTGACAAGCCGCAGCGAATTGGCCGTTATGTTAGAACAATCAATACCGCCACTTTCACTGATAACAGTAAAGTCTTTCAGTGTGTAAACCGATTGTGATGTGATGCTTCCACCGACAGTTTCTATGGTGATGCTGCCGGAATAGGATGCTGGGATATAGACGCTGATTTTCGCTGTAAAGGTCGGGTCGGGTGGGCGCTGGCCGTTTGTGATAGTCACAAGATTGCCATTTTGTTGTATCTCAGCATCATAGTCTCTTTTGTGCTGGCTCATATACTCTTTGATTTCAATGCTGTTGCTATCCCCAGGCAGAATAGTTACATGACCAGCACCATAGCTGATTTGCAATGTGTCAATACCGGACAGCGCAAGGCTTTGTTCATTTACCACCTTATCGCGGGCAAACAGGGAACAGGCAGATAGTTGGACTGTCAACAGCCCCAAGATGAGAATCGAAATAACCTTTTTCAAAATTATCCTCCTTTGTGTAGGCACTAAGCCTATCGTTTTAATAGAGTGATTGTTTGCGGCAATATACTGTATGTTTGAACCGCTTTACCAGCTAACCTTGAACCGCTTTT
Organism: Ruminococcaceae bacterium OttesenSCG-928-D13; assembly: GCA_030266915.1. GTDB lineage: Bacteria > Bacillota > Clostridia > Oscillospirales > Ruminococcaceae > JAAYCI01. The sequence continues at coordinate 5,471 of JAJDIZ010000107.1, forward strand.
GGGCCGGAACATCAAACTGGCAAACACGGTCAGCAAGGGGATGGCGCTGGGCAAGTCTTTTGTAATTGGCGTCAATACCTCCGTGCTGCCCTTGTCTCGTATGTAAGCGCGGACTGTATGCAGAATATCCATTCGCTTCCCGGCTGTTTCTGCGATACCCAGCAGTAGTGCTTCCATGCTATGGGTTTTCACGCCGCGGGCACCTATTTTAACGTCCCCGGAAATCTTACATCCTGTGGATAACCGTATCAGCAAATCGGGAAAATTGACCCCGGCCATATACGCATTAGCGGGTTCCACCATGCGAGGGTTGCACTCAATGTAATATGGTTTGCCATTCTTTAGAATGAAATCCAGTGTCAGCGGGCCATGCCAGCACAAATGTTGCCCGATTTTTTGTATGTGCGCATACGCCGTTGGAAGATGAACACTTTTCCTGGCTGCGGCAGATCCACCGACGCCGACACCTGTTTGCAGGGAAGAATGAACGGCAAGCAGCTTGCCGTGCCTGAACACTGCACCCACCTGCCCATATCGGCCCGGCATATCCGCTTGTAGCATCAAACGATTGGCTTTCTGTTGCGATAAGGTGCTTATCGCTTCCTCAATCTGTCTTTTGCTACGGAGTTTGCGAACGCCCCTCCCGGCTGTGCCATACTCATATTTGAGCCATACAGGGTAGGTCAGTTTACCGGGCGAATCCTGGCCCAGCTCTTGCCACTTTGGTTGCGGCAAATCCAGTTTATCCAGCAGCAGCGCGAACCCTATTTTGCTTTGCGTTTGT
>JAJDIZ010000108.1 GCA_030266915.1 Ruminococcaceae bacterium OttesenSCG-928-D13
AGCATCCACAGCCCAATGAGCCCCGACGACCACTTTGCCGACCTGAAGCGACTGATTGCCGCCGCCGGCAACAAACCCCACCGCATCACTGTCATCATGCCCTACCTCTACGAGGGGCGCCAGCACCGCAAGAACGGCCGCGAAAGCCTGGACTGCGCCATCGCCCTGCAGGAGCTTTACAGCCTTGGCGTGCACAACATCATCACCTTCGACGCCCACGACCCCCGGGTGATGAACGCCGCCCCGGTGGAGAATTTCGACACCGTGCAGCCCATCTACCAGATTCTGAAGGCGCTGCTGAAGGCCCGGCCCGACATCAAGGTGGACCCGGAGCACGCGCTGGTGGTGTCGCCGGACGAGGGCGCCGCCCCCCGCAACATCTACTTCTCCTCGATGCTCGGCCTTGACATGGGCCTGTTCTACAAGCGGCGCGACTACAGCGTTTTGGTGAACGGCCGCAACCCGATCATCGCCCACGAATACCTGGGCGCCGACGTGGAAGGCAAGGACCTGATCATCGCCGACGATATCCTCTCCAGCGGCGACTCGATGCTGGATATCGCCGAGGAGCTGCACAAGCGCAAAGCCGGCCGGGTGTTCCTGGCGGCCACCTTTGCCCTGTTCACCGAGGGGCTGCGCGCCTTCGACGAGGCCTATGAGCAGGGCAAGTTTGACCTGCTGCTCGGCACCAACCTCGCCTATCTGAACCCTGAGCTGAAAACACGCCCCTGGTTCAAGGAGGTGGACGTCTCGAAATACATTGCCCTGATCATGGCCACCCTGAACCACGACGCCTCCCTCTCCCACCTGCTGAACCCGGACGACCGCATCAAGCGCGTGCTGGAGGCCCACGCCCGGCGCCAGCAGCTGGAAGGGCAGATGACCATCGACTGAGTGGCCGCCGGCTTTGTCCCATTGATGCGCCCGGTGGAGGGCCCCGATGAAGATACCCGGTTTTGAGCACTACTCAAGTATCATTCCCATCGAAAAAGGCTGGTCGGGAGACAAAAAATACTGTGTGACCGACGCTCATTGCATCAAGTATTTGCTCCGGATCTCCCCCATTGCGCGCTATGCGGCCCGAAAGTCCCTGTTTGAAATTCTGCGGCAGGTATCCGCGCTGGGAATACCCATGTGCCGGCCGGTCGCATTTGGCACCTGCCCGGATGGGGTGTACACACTACACAGTTGGGTCGATGGGGTGGATCTAGAGGATATCCTTCCCACTCTAACTGCGGCAGCACAATATGATTTTGGCATGGAATCGGGAAAAATTCTGCAAGGAATTCACGCCCTCCCCGCACCGGATACGCAGGAGGATTGGGAAACCCGGTTCAACAGGAAAATTGACGGCAAAATCAAGGCGCATCGTGCATGTCCCATTCAATTTGACGGCTCGGAGCGGATGATTGATTACATCAGCGCCAACCGCCACCTGCTTAGGGGCAGGCCCCAGTGCTTCCAGCACGGCGACTATCATGTGGGAAACATGATGCTTCTCGGCGATGAACTTGTCATCATCGATTTTGATCGCTATGATTTTGGTGACCCGTGGGAGGAGTTCAACCGCATCGTGTGGTGTGCACAGGCGGCTCCGCCCTTCGCCACCGGGATGATTGACAGCTATTTTGGCGGGCCGCCTCCTGAGGAATTTTGGCGGTTGCTGGCCCTTTATATCTCCAGCAACACACTTTCATCGGTGCCTTGGGCAATTCCCTTTGGCCAGACGGATGTCGATGTTATGCTGAATCAGGCGAAAGACGTGCTGTCGTGGTATAATAACATGCAAACCTTTTTACCCGCATGGTATTGTGGCATCGGAATGTAAGCCGTCAGGAATGCAAGCCCCCCTGAAAGGGGCCCTATCGGAGGAGCTATCATGATCACAATGAAAAGCAGCCTGCGCGAGGTCTACCGCCACCCGGTGGGCAAGGACCTGATCGACCTGCTGCTCTGGAATGCGGGCAAAAGCAACAAGCTGATTCAAAACCCGGTGGTGGGGGCGCTTCGCCTGTCCCAGCTGGACCGGCTGCTGGGCAACAAGGCCCCCGGCCTTGCCGAAACCATCGTGCGCCTGCTGAACAGTGGGGACGAGCTGCCGCCCCCCTCCCCCGCCAGCATCAGCCATGCCTGGTGGAAGGAGGCCGTGGTCTACCAGATCTATCCCCGCAGCTTCATGGATTCGAACGGCGACGGCGTCGGGGACCTGGCCGGCATCCGCAGCCGCATCCCCTACCTCAAGGACCTTGGGGTGGACGTGGTGTGGCTGTCCCCGATCTACGATTCCCCCAACGACGACAACGGCTACGACATCCGCAACTACCGCAAGATCATGAAGGAGTTCGGCAACCTTCAAAGCTTCAACGCCCTGCTGAAAGACCTGCACGCAAACGGCATCAGGCTGATCATGGACCTGGTGGTGAATCACTCCTCCGACGAGCACGAGTGGTTCAAAAAAGCGGTGGCCGACCCGGATTCCCCCGAGCACAACTACTACATCTGGCGCAAGGGCCGGGGCGCCTCCGAGGCCGACCCCAAGGGCCGCGCCCCCAACAACTGGACCAGCTTTTTCTCCGGCCCGGCTTGGAACTACTACCCCGAGCGGGAGGAATGGGCGCTGCACCTGTTCAGCGCAAAGCAGATGGACCTGAACTGGGAAAACCCCGACCTGCGCAAAGAGGTGTACGACCTTGTTCACTTTTGGATGGACAAGGGTGTGGACGGCTTTAGAATGGACGTGGTCAACTTCATCTCGAAGGGCAGCTACGCCGACGGCAACGAGGTAATCGGCAGCGCCTTCGGGGTGCGAGGCATCGAGCACTACTTCTACGGCCCCCAGCTGCACCGCCACCTGCGGGAGCTGCGGCGGGAGGGCTTTGCCGGCTACGACGCCTTCACCGTGGGCGAAACCCCGGGCATGGGCCTGAACATGGCCAAGCTGCTCACCGCCGAAGAGCGGGGCGAGCTGGACATGGTGTTCAACTTCGACCACATCGACAACCCGGGCAAGAGCCGCAATTTCGAATACCGCTACGACCTGCGCCACCTGAAGCCCTACTTCCTGAAATGGCAGACCCAGTACGGCAACAACTGCTGGCCCAGCGTGTTTTTTGAAAACCACGACAACCCCCGTATGGTGAGCAAGGTAAACCCGGACCCGGCCTACAGCGTGGTGATTGCAAAGCTTTTAGCGGTGATGCAGCTCACCCTCAAGGGCACCCCGTTCATCTACCAGGGGCAGGAGCTGGGGATGACCAACTCGAACTTTGCAGACATCGACGAGCTGCGGGATGTGGAGGCCAAAAATCGCTACGCCGAGCTAAAAGAGGCCTACGCCTCCGCCGGGGCCGAGGGGGAGGCCATCGCCTTCGACACTGTGGCCTGGGGCAGCCGGGACCACGCCCGCACCCCAATGCAGTGGGACAGCACCGAGAACGCCGGCTTTACCGGCGGCACCCCGTGGATCAAGGTGAACCCCAACTACCCGGTGATCAACGCCAGGGTGCAGGCCGAAAACCCGGACAGCGTGCTGAGCTTCTTCAAGCGGCTGATCGCCCTGCGGCACGAGCACGAGGCACTGGTGTACGGCGATTTCAGCCCGGTATTCCTCCGCGAGAAGGACACCTTCTGCTATTTCCGCATTCTGGAGGGTGAGAAGTTCTACATCGAGCTGAACCTCACCGAAGAGGACCAGAAGCGCCCCGGCCCGCTGACCGCCGAGCACAAGCTGCTGGCCGGCAACTACGGCGGCACCAGCGTGATGCTGCGGCCCTATGAGGCGAACGTGTACCAGATTTAAGATAAATTGAGGGGGAATATCATGCTCATCACAACCACTGAATTAGTACAGGGTCGCAACTACCAGGTCCTTGGCCTCGTGCGGGGCAGCACCGTTCAGTCGAAGCACATCGGCAAGGACCTGCTCGCCGGCTTCAAAAACATGGTAGGGGGCGAGCTGAACGCCTACACCGAGATGCTGAACGAGGCCCGGGAGATTGCCACCGAGCGGATGGTGGCCCAGGCCACCTCCTTCGGCGCCGATGCCATCGTGGCGGTGCGCTTTGCCTCGGCCGGCATCATGGACGGCGCCGCCGAGGTGATGGCCTACGGCACCGCGGTGAAGCTGCTGTAACCCCACTCTATAACGCACCATAAAAGCCGGAGGCGAGAACGCCTCCGGCTTTTGCATTTTATACAAATCCGCTACAGCCCGAGGGCCGCCTTGTACTCGGCAATCTGGCGCTTCACCGCCTGCGGCGCCGGGCCACCCTCGCTGGCGCGGCCGGCCACGCAGGTGTCGAGGTCGATGGCATGGTAGATGTCTTCCTCAAACAGCGGGCTGGCCTCTTTGTAGGCCGCCAGCGGCAGGGCCTCGAGGGTGGTGTTCTCCTTCACGCAGCGGGCCACCAGCGCGCCAGTGATTTTGTAGGCATCCCGGAAGGGCATTCCCTTCTTGGTCAGGTAGTCGGCGCAGTCGGTGGCGTTGATGAAGCCCTTGGCCGCCGCGTTGCGCATATTTTGGGACAAAACCGTCATGGTGTTCACCATGGGCGTAAACGCCCGCAGGCAGGCAAGGGCAGTCTCCACCGCATCGAACACCGCTTGCTTGTCCTCCTGCAGGTCCTTGTTGTAGGCCAGTGGCAGGCCCTTCAGCATGGTCAGCAGGGTGACAAGATCGCCGGTCACCCGGCCCGCCTTGCCCCGCACCAGCTCAGTGATGTCGGGGTTTTTCTTCTGGGGCATGATGGAGGACCCGGTGGCGAAGGCGTCGTCCAGCTCGATGAACCGGAACTCGGCCGAGCACCAGAGGATGATCTCCTCCGAAAAGCGGGAGAGGTGGGTCATCAGCAGGGCGGCGGCCGAAGCCAGCTCCACGCAGAAATCCCGGTCGCTCACCGCGTCCATGCTGTTGGGGCAGGGGGCGGTAAAGCCCAAAGCATCGGCGGTGGCCCGCCGGTCGATCGGATAGCTGGTGCCGGCCAGCGCCCCGGCGCCCAGGGGGCTTTGGTTCATCCGTTTGGCGCAGTCCTCCAGGCGGCCCAGGTCTCGCCGCAGCATCTGGGCCCAGGCCATCAGGTGATGGGCAAAGGTGACCGGCTGGGCCACCTGCAGGTGGGTGTAGCCGGGCATCACCGTGTTCAGGTTGCCTTCTGCCAACCCCACCAGCGCCGCGGCCAGCCCTCGGGTTTCCTTTGTCAATTCGGCAATTTTAGTGCGCAGGTAAAGGCACAGGTCGGTGGCCACCTGATCGTTGCGGCTGCGGGCGGTGTGCAGCCGCTTACCGGCGTCCCCAATGCGGCTGGTCAGCTCCGCCTCCACAAACATGTGGATGTCCTCGGCGGCGGGGTCAATCTCAAGGGCGCCGCTCTCAAGGTCCGCCAGAATACCCAGCAGGCCCTGCTCAATGGCGGCGGCATCCGCCGCACTGATGATGCCCTGCGCCCCCAGCATGGCCGCGTGGGCCAGGCTGCCCTCGATGTCCTGTTTGTACATCACCCAATCGAAAGAAATGGAGGAATTGAAGTCATTGATTCCTGCGTCCAGCTCCTTCTCAAACCGGCCGGCCCACATTTTCATTTTCTTCCTCCCCTTTTCTTACTGCCAGCTGCCAATCTTGAAGGCTGTGTGGATGGTGTTCTGGAGCGAACCTAGGGCTTCATCGGAGGATACAAGTCCGATAGCCACTTTGGCAAGTAAAAACTTGCGGCTATAGTGTCCGGCAGGATATGCGGAGCATGTTCGCGGAGGAACACCATCCGCGCAGCCGCCCGGCTAATCCGTTTCGGCGTCCCGCCCGCAGCACTTCTTGTACTTCTTGCCGCTGCCACAGGGGCAGGGGTCGTTGCGGCCCACCTTTTTCTCGGCGTTGCGCACCGGCTGCTTACGCACGCTGCCGTCGCCGCCGGCGCCCTCGCTGGTGGGGGTGGCCACCTGCTTGCGCTGGGCCTCCTCCCCGGTGCGAATCTCCACGGTCATCAGCATCTTGGTGGTGTCCTCCCGGATGCTCTCCACCATCGCGTCGAACATGTCGAAGCCCTCGATGCGG
>JAJDIZ010000109.1 GCA_030266915.1 Ruminococcaceae bacterium OttesenSCG-928-D13
GAAGACAGCCAGGCCGAGCAGCAGTACCTGATGGACCGCCACGAGCAAAAAGACGTCACCGGGCAAATAGAGCAGTTCATGGCCTCGCGCTTCAACCAGTCCCTCACCGTCGCCGACATCGCGGCGCACTTCAGCTACTCCGCCACCTACGTGAACCGGCTGTTCAAGCGGCAGTACGGCGTCACCCCCATCCAGTACCAAATCGGCCTGCGCATAGACAAGGCCAAGGCGCTGCTGCGGGAGTTCCCCAAGGCCAACATCAAGGACATCGCCGCCGCCGTGGGCTACGACGACGCCCGCTATTTCAGCCGCGTGTTCCGCCTCAGCGTGGGGCTGTCCCCCAGCGAGTACGCCGAAGAACAAAGCCAAGACTTACCCCCCGGCCAATAGCCGGGGCTTTTTTATGCCGGGCGGAGGCCGGGCAGAAAAACGCCACCCTTTGAAACGCGTCAAAGGGTGGCGCCGGGTGCGTTGAAGGCATCAGCCGCTGTATTCGCCCCAGGTCCTGCGCAGCATCGCGAAGTCCTCGTCTGTGAACTCCTCGTGGGTGGTTTCAATGCCCGTCACGTAGTAAAGGCAGGGGTTGCCTATGGAGGGCTGGAACTCCGCGTACTCCCGCCACGCCGCAAGGGAGGGCATCGGGTGCTGGTCGGTGTGGATAGCGCAGCCCGGCATGACGGCCTTGGCAATTTTGGCGCGGTGCTCCATCTGCGGGACAACGCTTGCGCGGTCGGTGTAGATATCCTGAAGGCGCAGCATGTCGGTCACGTCGTTGAAGTACGCGTTGAAGGTGTGGGAGATGATGAGCGCATCCTTTTTCGAGCGCTTCGCCTGGTCGTGGTATATTGCCAAAAGGGCGTGGAGGATCTCGGCTCCGTAAAGCTGGTCGTCGCGCTCGCCCCCCACCGGCAAAAGTCCGCGGTTCATCGGCAGGAAGTGCGTGTAGTCGAACTCGAAGCCGTCCGCGTCCAGCCCCTGCGGCGACAGCAGATAGTCTATCTTCTCCCGCAGCAGTTTTTCGTACTTTTCGTTTTGCGGGTCCACGAAGAACTTCCACGTGGGTTCCGTCAGGGTGGAGGGCGGAATCACAAGCTCCTTGCGGACTTTTTTCATCTCTCGCTTGCACGCCTTGTAGAAGATGTCCGTGTCCAGCTCCAGCTCAAAGGCCATGCGCTCATCGAATATCATCTGGTATTCGATGGGCACGTCCAGCCCCGTCCCCGAGTGGCAGTAGTGCCAGGGCGAGGTCCACAGGATGACCTTCCTACCTTTGGCGTGCTGCTCCTTGATGAAGCCCTTCATGTCGGGCCAGAGGACTTCGTCCACGTCAAACTGGTGGTTCTCCTGGAACCAGCGGTTGTCCACAATCAGGATGGTCGGATCAACACCCTTGGATTCCAGCGTTTCAAGCATGGTATTGTAGGCGGCCTGCGTGCAGAACAAATGGCAGTTGTCGTTGTCCCAGTTCTGCGCCTGTTCCCCGTAATACTCCGACCACCTGTTCGAGTGGAACACCTGCTCGCCCCAGCCGCCGAAAATCGGTTTTTTCCACCACGCCGGGATGTCGGTGCGGTCCACCGTTTCGCACACGCCAATTTCGCGCAGGTAATCGCAATATTTGTCCAGCCCCTCGTAAACGTCCGGCCCGGTTTGCTCAAACACGATTTGCGGGGTTTCCCAGGAACCGTCTACCTTTGTGTACCCGTCGTAGTCCAGGTAAAGCCCGAAGCCCTCGCCGCCCAGATACTCATATTTCAGGAAGCGGTTTTGCCCCGGCTTTGCCACCAGCCCCATGGTGACGCAATCCGTGTGGTCGCGGTCCGAAAGCAGGTAAAGGTACGGCGGCGGGGTGGAAAGCCAATCGCCCCCTTCGTAGTACCGGTTGGAATTCACGCGTATCATGGTGGTTTCGTAGTATTTGAACCAGCGCTTGTCGGAAGAATTGATGCCGAAGGAGAAAACGTCCGTGAAGCCCGGCGTGGAGGAATGCGCAAATTCCTTGTAGGGCCTGTGGTGCGAGAGCTTCCGGTTCGGCCCGCAGAAGTAGGGGTAAAAATAGATGTCGCGCCGGCTGTCGTCCTTCAAAAAGCCCTCAAAGAACCTCACGTTGTCTATTTTGCCCGAGCCAAAGACCTTGTACCCGTACAGCACGCGGTCGTCGGTGCAGGTGAAGGTGTACTCCACCTTTTCCCACAGTGTGGTTTGGGCCGTGAAGGTCAGCTTCGCGGCGCCGCCCGCCTCTGTGAGCTCATGGGACAGGATGTCGATGAATTCATCCACGGCCTCGTCCCTGTCGCAGGCGGATGGAATCAGGAAATCGCCGCCGAGCCCGCTGCCGAACACCAGGCTGGCATAGAACTTGTTTTCGGGATTGTATGTGAGGGTGTAATTTTTACCCTCAATGGCGATGCTCCCGTTATTTGTGATCTTCAATGTAAACACTCCTTCAACTTGATTTGGTGTGCACAAGGGCCTTGCTCTCCCACTTGCGGGAGCGCCAGCGCAGGAACATCGCGCTGCCCCGCACGGTTTCGTCCACCACAAAGGCCAGCCAGCAGCCGTACAGCCCCCAGCCCAGCGCAATGCCAAACAGCCACGAGCCAAAGCTGCTGATGAGCCAGCTTGCGCAGACGCACAGCACCATGGTGAAGCGCACATCCCCGGCGGCATGCAGGGAGTTTTGCTCAATGTGGTTCACCCCGCGGGCTACCTCGGCAAAAAAGTCGATGCACAGTATTCCCGCCCCCAGGGCGATGATCTCCTCGTTTTGGGTAAACAGCCGCATCAGCGGGTAGCGCAGCAGCACCATGATGAGGGCCAGACTGCTGTTCAGCACCAGCGTCACCCGCAGGGCCTGTTTGTTCAGGCGGAAGGCGCGCTCAAAGTCCCCCGCACCCACCAGGCGGCCCACCATCAGCGCAGTGGCCTGCCCCAGCGCCATGCCCAAAATGAACACGAAAATGATAATGTTCTGCACATATATCCGGGTGGCCACGGCCACCGCCCCCAGCGAGGCCACAACCCCCGTGGCCACCACCTGGGAAAGGTTGTAGGAGACGGACTCCACCCCGCTGGGCACCCCGATGCGCAGGATATCCTTGCCGATGTTGCGGGCTTCCTTACCAAAACCCGGAAACGTGGCAAGGATGCCCGCCCGCCGGATGAGGACCACCATCAACGCCAGGGCGGCCACCTCCCCCACCCCCCGCGCCACCGCAACACCGAAGGTGCCGTGGAAGGGCGTCTCGAAGGGGCGGAAAATCACAATGTAACTGCCCGCCAGGTTGACCGCGTTCATAAACAAGGCCACCAGCATGGAAATCCTGGGCCGCCCGTTGGCGTTGCAGATGGCGGACATGGCCGCCAGCGGTCCCTGCGCCGCCGCCGTGAGGGCCGCCATGCGAAAAAAGGAAATGGCGTCCGGCAGCAGGGCTTCCTCCAGCTGCATGGCGCGCATGGCCCACGGCGCGCTCAGCGAAAAAACGCCCCCCAGCACCAGCCCCGCCACCGAGGCGATGGCAATGGCCAGCCCGGCCGTGTGCGCGGCCCGGCGGTGGTTGCCGGCACCCAGGTTCTGGCTGATGACCACCATGGCCCCCGATGCCACCACCGAAAAGAACATGATGAGCATGTTCAGCACCTGGGACGCCACCCCGACCGATGCAACGGCATTGTCAGAATAACGCCCCAGAATGAACACGCTGACGGTGGAAAGCAGCTGCTTGAGGCTGGTTTCAGCGAACATGGGCAGGAACAGATGGGATAGGCGCAGCGTCTGCCCGCCGGATTTTATCACCGCAAGGTCGCTTGAAAAAAGCTTCATAGGTCTCCTTCATAGAAGCAGATGCCGGCCGGTTTTTCTGCGGGCAGCACCACCCCGGTGAACACCGGCAGCCCGTCTTCCGGGCACAGGCTGTACAGCGCCACCTCGTCGGCGTGCTCGTTGCACACCAGCAGGAATTGCCCCGAGGGGTCCGCCGCAAGGCTGCGCGGCAGCTTGACCCCCTCCGCCACATGGGATGGGGCGCCCAGCGGTGCGCCACTAGCCAGCAGCGGGAAAACAGCAATGCTGTCCTGCCCGCGGTTGAGGGTGTACAGGTGGCGCCCGCCGCGCGGGATGCACACGTCCACGGCTTCGGAAAAGCCGGTGTACCCCTCGGGCAGGGTAGAGCGGATTTGCATCGCCTCCAGCACGCCCGCGGCCATGTCGAAGCGCAGCGCAGCCATGGTGCTGTTCAGCTCGCACACCGCGTAAACGTGGGCGCCGTGCATGCACAGGTGCTGCGGCCCGCTGCCCGGTGGTAACAGGAGGGCGCTGTGCTCTTTCGGCGCGCCATTCTCTATGACAAACAACCGCACCTTGTCGGAGCCGTAATCCGCGCAAAGGATGTAAGGCGTACCCGCCATGGGCAGCACAAAATGGGCCCGCGCCTGGTTCTGGCCCATGGCGCGGGGCGGGTCGTGCAGGACAGGCCCGCTGCCGTGCAGCTGCACCTCGCTGCATGCAGGCGCAAGCGCGCCGTCCGCCGCGATGGGAAACAGCATCAATTTGCCGTCGTAGTAGCCGGCGCTCATCAGGTATTGCCCGCCGTCCACCAGCGCCACGTGGCAGGGCCCTTCGCCGTGGGCAGGCAGGTAATTGAGCTGCCGCGGGCAGCCCGCGTCGTCCAGCTTCCAGGCGCTGACCCCGCCCGAGCCGGGGAAGTATTCGTGCCCGGCATACAGGTGGGTGCGCGCCTGGTTCAGGGCCAGCACCGTGGCCCGGTGCGCGCCGTCCGCCCGGTACACCTCGCGCATTTCGCCGCGCTCGGTGTCCAGCTCGGCGGCCACCAAGGCCTCCGAATAAGCCCCGACATAAAACAGGGCGCTCACTTTTTCAACGGATTTTTGATGGTCTCGATGGAGCCGATTTCGCCGTGGAAGGTGATGGGCGGCCCGGCCACCGGTCGCAGCCAGCGGACCATGTTGGCCATCACCTTTTGCAGCTCGGTGTTGGCGTACACGGGAAATTCCTCGTGCCCCGGCGCCAGGTAGAACACCCGGCCCGCTCCCTTGTGCCAGCTCACCCCGCTGCGCAGCACCTCGCCGCCCTCAAACCAGCTGATGAAGACGATTTCGTCCGGGGTGGGCATTCCGTAGGGTTCGCCGTACATTTCGCTGTCCGGGAACTCCAGGTACTCTCTCTCAAGGCCCGCCACCACGGGGTGCCCGCGGTCGATGACCCACATGCGCTCCATCTCCCCCACCTCGCGGTACTTGCCGGTGGTGGAGTTTTTGCCCAGCAGCTTCGTGCCTATCTTGCTGTGGATGCCCGCGTGCAGCAGGGCAAGGTTCATCTTGCCGTCCAGCACCGCGTCCACAATGCGGTCCACCACTTCGTCGCTCACCTGGTCATCGTACAGGTGGCTCCACCACAGCAGCACGTCGGTTTCGTCGATGATATCCTGCCCCATGCCGTTCTCCGGCTGGCTGATATCGCGGCACCTCACCTCAAAATCGGCGTTCTCCTGTAAAAAACCGGCAAGGTAGATGTTGATGTCATCGGGGTACAGGGCAATGGCCCTCGGCTCAAGCTCGGGGTCGATGCCCTCGCTCCACACGGTCACGCGAATCTTGTCCATAGCTTCCTCCATGCCCTGTCGGGCGGCTCAGTTGAAATTCGGCAGCCACTCTTTTTCGGCCTCGAACATCTCGTCCACCATGGCTTTTATCTCGGCCAGGCTCAGCACCGAGGCGGTGAGCGGGTCGTAGCAAATGGCGTGGTAGATTTTGCGGCGATCCCCGGCAAAATAGCCCTCAATCGCCAGGTTGTGGCAGTCGGCGTTCTGGCGGTTCAGCATGGCCAGCTGGGGCGGCAGCGCGCCCACCCGCACGGCCTCCAGCCCGTTTTGCGAGGCGTGGATGGGCACCTCCACACAGGCGTCCCACGGCAG
>JAJDIZ010000011.1 GCA_030266915.1 Ruminococcaceae bacterium OttesenSCG-928-D13
TCTGAAAAATTCGCAAAAACACTTGACTTTTATGGTATAATAAAATGATGTCTCTCCCGGCCGGCGCCGGGGCGTAATTTGCGCGTAAAGACGATTGTGAAAGACGGCAGGCCAATTGAGGTACAGGTCAGATGGATAAATTCAAACTGGTTTCAGACTATAAGCCCACCGGTGACCAGCCCCAGGCCATTGCCCAGCTGGTGGAGGGCCTTAACAAAAACTACGCGGGGCAGTCGCTGCTGGGGGTCACCGGTAGCGGCAAAACTTTCACCATGGCCAACGTGATTGCCCAGGTAAACCGGCCCACCCTGGTGCTGGCCCACAACAAAACCCTGGCCGCCCAGCTGTGCACCGAGTTCCGGGAGTTTTTCCCCGAGAACGCGGTGGAGTACTTCGTTTCCTACTACGACTACTACCAGCCCGAGGCATACATCCCCTCCACTGACACTTACATCGAGAAGGACAGCGACATCAACGACGAGATCGACAGGCTGCGCCACAGTGCCACGGCCGCCCTCTCGGAGCGGCGGGACGTGATCATTGTGGCCTCGGTGAGCTGCATCTACTCCCTGGGTGACCCGATTGACTACCGCACCAGCGTAATCAGCATCCGGCCCGGCATGAAGATGCCCCGCAACGACCTGCTGGCCAAGCTGGTGGAGCTGCAATACGAGCGCAACGACCTGAACTTCGTGCGCAACAAGTTCCGGGTGAAGGGCGACATCGTCGAGATCCACCCGGCCTACCACGAGGAGACCGCCTGGCGGGTGGAGTTTTTCGGGGACGAGATCGAGCGCATCAGCGAAATTACCCCGCTAACCGGCCAGCGCCTGCGGGATATCTCCCATGTGGCCATCTTCCCGGCCAGCCACTATATCGTCTCGCCAGATAAGCTACAGGCCGGTCTTGCCAGCCTGCGCGAGGAAATGGACCTGCGGGTGCGGGAGTTCACTGCCGAGGGCAAGCTGATCGAGGCCCAGCGCATTGCCCAGCGCACCAACTACGACATGGAGATGCTGACCGAGGTTGGCACCTGCAAGGGCATCGAGAACTACAGCCGGGTACTCAGCGGCCGGGAACCGGGCAGCATCCCGACAACCCTGATCGACTACTTCCCGAAGGACTGGCTGCTGTTTGTGGACGAGAGCCATGTGATGCTGCCCCAGCTGCGGGCGATGCACGGCGGGGACTACGCCCGCAAGAAGAACCTGGTCGACTTCGGCTTCCGCCTGCCCTCGGCCTTCGACAACCGCCCGCTGAAATTCGAGGAGTTCTGGGACAAGCTGAACCAGGTGGTGTACGTGAGTGCCACCCCGGGCCTGTTCGAGCGGGAAAACAGCGCCCAGGTGGTGGAGCAGGTGATCCGCCCCACCGGCCTGACCGACCCCACTGTGATTGTGAAGCCGGTGGAGGGGCAAATCGACGACCTGCTCGGGGAGATCAACCTGAGGACCGAGCGGAACGAGCGGGTGCTGGTGACCACCCTGACCAAGAAGATGGCCGAGGACCTGACCGACTTCCTGGAGGAGCGCAAGGTGAAGGTGAAGTACATGCACCACGAGGTGGACACCTTCGAGCGGATGGAGCTGCTGCGCGACCTGCGCACCGGGGCCATCGATGTGCTGGTGGGCATCAACCTGCTGCGGGAGGGGCTGGACCTGCCCGAGGTCTCGCTGGTGGCGATTCTCGACGCCGACAAGGAGGGCTTTTTGCGCAGCGAGACCAGCCTTGTGCAGACCATCGGCCGGGCGGCCCGCAATGCCGAGGGTGTGGTGATCATGTACGCCGACACCGTGACCCCGAGCATGGAGCAGGCGATTCTCGAGACCGACCGCCGCCGTACCATCCAGCAGCAGTACAACGCTGACCACGGCATTACCCCCACCACCATCATCAAGGAGGTCTCCGGCGTGAGCATCGGCATCTCCAGCGAGGCACCGGAGGTGGGCAAGGGCCGCCGCCTGAGCAAGGGCGAGCGGGAGCAGCTGATCACCCGGCTGACCCGGGAGATGAAAGAGGCGGCCAAGATGCTGGAGTTCGAGCACGCCGCCTTCCTGCGGGACCGCATCGAAAAGATACGCCGGGGTGACCCGGTGACCAATGAGCCGGTGAAGAAGAAGGACCCCTGGCGCGGCCGCACCAAGGGCCACAACGCCAAAAAACTGGAGGACGAGGGCGGCGCGCCGCCAGCGGCTTTTAACCAGTGAGGTAACGCGGGCTAAAGTGCATCGCCGGCCGCCGGGAAGGCCGGCGCGCATTCTCTCCGGGAACTACCTTCCGCGCCATCTCGCGTACAACATGGATACGTTGTTCGCGATCTGCCTTTCGGCTGACGTTCCCTCCGCGAACGCCCGCCACCCTTCCCGGCTGGATTTTTTGATCGCTAATCGCTAGATATAATAATAGAATAGTTATAGATTGAATAGTGCAAAACAGAAGGAGAACCGATCTTGGCCAACGATAAAATTGTGATAAAGGGCGCCCGGGAGCACAACCTGAAAAACATCGACCTCACCCTCCCGCGGGACAAGCTGGTGGTGATGACCGGCCTTTCCGGCAGCGGCAAGTCGAGCCTTGCTTTCGACACCATCTACGCCGACGGCCAGCGCCGCTACGTGGAGAGCCTGTCCAGCTATGCCCGGATGTTTCTGGGGCAGATGGAGAAGCCCGACGTGGACGACATCCAGGGCCTGTCGCCCGCCATCTCGATAGACCAGCGCACCACCAGCAAAAACCCGCGCTCCACCGTGGGCACGGTTACCGAGGTGTACGACTACCTGCGGCTGCTCTATGCCCGTATCGGCATACCCCACTGCCCGGAGTGCGGGCGGGAGATCACCCAGCAAACCGTGGATCAGATGGTGGACGAGGCGCTCACCCTGCCCGAGGGCACCCGCTTCATGGTGCTGGCGCCGGTGGTGCGGGCCCGCAAGGGCACTCAGCAGAAGGAATTCGAGGCCGCCCGCCGGGGCGGCTACGCCCGGGTGCGGGTGGATGGCAACATCTACGACCTGGACGAGGATATCCCCCTCGAGAAGAACAAAAAGCACGACGTGGACGTGGTGGTGGACCGCCTTGTAATGAACGAGGAGGTGCGCAGCCGGCTGGCCGATTCCATCGAGACCGCCATCGGGCTGACCGGAGGCCTCGTCACCATCAGCGTGGTGGATGGGCAGGACATGCACTTCAGCCAGAGCTTCGCCTGCCCGGAGCACGGCACCACGATTGACGAGCTGACCCCCCGGATGTTCAGCTTCAACAACCCCTTCGGCGCCTGCGAAACCTGCACCGGCCTTGGCACCTTCATGAAGGTGGACCCGGAGCTTGTGATCCCCAACAAGAAGCTGTCCATCCGGGAGAAGGCCATCAAAGCCAGCGGCTGGTACTACGCCGAGGGCAGCATGAGCGAGATGTACTACTTGGGCCTTGGCAAACGCTTCGGCTTCACCCTCGATACCCCCATCAAGGACATGAACGATGAGGCGGTGCACGCCATCCTCTACGGCACCGGCGGCGAAAAACTCCAGCTGCGCCGGGAGAACGAGTTTGGCTCCGGCAGCTACAACACCGATTTTGAGGGGGTCATCCCGAACCTGGAACGGCGCTTCCGGGAGACAAACAGCGAGTGGATGAAGGAGGAGATTGCCCAGTGCATGGCCGGGGTGGAGTGCCCCGACTGCGGCGGCCACCGGCTGAAACCCGCCTCCCTGGCCGTGACGGTGGGCGGCAGGAACATCAGCGAGCTGACCGAGGGCAGCGTGGTGGAGGAGCTGGAATTCATCCAGAATATCCAGCTCACCGAGCGGGAACACATGATCGGCGACGGCATCCTCAAAGAGATCGGCGAGCGGCTGGGCTTTCTCAACAGCGTGGGCCTGGGTTACCTCACCCTGGCCCGCGGGGCGGCCAGCCTCTCGGGCGGCGAGAGCCAGCGCA
The DNA here is from genome assembly GCA_030266915.1 of Ruminococcaceae bacterium OttesenSCG-928-D13. Taxonomy (GTDB): domain Bacteria; phylum Bacillota; class Clostridia; order Oscillospirales; family Ruminococcaceae; genus JAAYCI01. The sequence continues at coordinate 3,937 of JAJDIZ010000011.1, forward strand.
TCCGCCTGGCCACCCAGATCGGCAGCGCCCTCACCGGGGTGCTCTATGTGCTGGACGAGCCCTCCATCGGCCTGCACCAGCGGGACAACGACAAGCTGATCGCCACCCTCAAGCGCCTGCGGGACCTGGGCAACACCCTGATTGTGGTGGAGCACGACGAGGAGACCATCCGCGAGGCCGATTTCATTGTGGACATCGGCCCGGGCGCCGGGGTGCACGGCGGCGAGCTGGTGGCTGTGGGCACCCTGGAGGACATCCAAAACGAGCCCCGCAGCATCACGGGGCAGTACCTAAGTGGCAAAAAGGCCATCAAGGTGCCGGAAAAGCGCCGCAAGGGCAACGGTAAGTTCCTCACCGTGGTGGGGGCTACCCAGAACAACCTGAAAGAGCTGACCGTCAAATTCCCCCTTGGGGTGATGACCGCCGTCACCGGCATCTCGGGCAGCGGCAAGTCCAGCCTTGTGAACGAGATTCTCTACAAGCGGCTGGCCATGGACCTGAACGGCGCCCGCAGCCAGCCGGGCCGCCACAAGAGCATGGAGGGGGAGGAGTGGGTCGACAAGGTCATCGGCATCGACCAAAGCCCGATTGGCCGCACCCCGCGCTCAAACCCCGCCACCTACACCGGGGTGTTCACCGACATCCGCGCCCTGTTTGCCCAAACCCAGGAGGCCAAGATACGCGGCTACACCCAGGGGCGGTTCTCCTTCAACGTGAAGGGCGGCCGCTGCGAAGCCTGCGAGGGCGACGGCATCCTGAAGATCGAGATGCACTTTCTGCCCGACATCTTCGTGCCCTGCGAGGTGTGCAAGGGCGCCCGTTACAACCGGGAGACGCTGGAGGTGCACTACAAGGACAAGAACATCCACGAGGTGCTGGAGATGACCGCCGACGAGGCGACTGTATTCTTCGAGAACCAGCCCAAAATTCACCGCAAAATCAAAACATTGGTGGACGTGGGCCTCGGGTACATCAAGCTGGGGCAGAGCGCCACAACGCTCTCGGGCGGCGAGGCCCAGCGGGTGAAGCTGGCGCTGGAGCTGGCCCGGCGGGACACCGGACAGACTGTCTACATTCTGGACGAGCCCACCACCGGCCTGCACGCCGAGGACGTGCGCAAGCTGCTGAAGGTGCTGAACAAGCTGGTGAACGCCGGCAACACGGTGATTGTAATCGAGCACAACCTGGACGTGATCAAGCAGGCGGATTGGATCATCGACCTTGGCCCTGAGGGCGGCAACGCCGGGGGCGAGGTGGTGGCCGCCGGCACCCCCGAGCAGGTGGCCAAGAACAAGAACTCCTTCACCGGGCAATATTTGGCCCCGGTGCTGGCTCCGGCAAAAAAACAGGCAAAGCCGAAACAGTCAGAGGCAAAGACCGGGGCTTGAACCCGGTCTAGTCATGTGGCTGATGTGCCGTCGTGCGGTGTCCGATGTTCACTCCGGGAACGTGCGTTGCAGTGCGAAGCCTCCTCGTGAGGACATCCTTAGCCCTAGGTGGGGTGCCTCGTTGTGGCACGAGCCCTGCTTTGCAGGGCGAACCCGCCGCGCAGCGGTGGGAATCCTCCATGAACATCGGCCCCGCACGCCTTTCGGCAGGCTGCCCGACAAATTCCAAGCATTTTGTCTCGCGCACGGCAGCTGCGGGTTTTGCCGTTTCTCGGTGGACAACCCGCCCAAAAAGGGTTATACTAATTCTATTAAGGATGTGATGGGAAGGCGGCGGGCAAAGCGCTTGCCGGCACATCAAAGCATGGGGACGGCACGCGCGCAGCAGAGAAGGAAAAGGTGGATAGTGGAGCGACTGCAATATAACCGGGACGAACACGCGGCCGAGGTGGTGGCTGCCCATTATGGGCGCCAGCCGGCCGCTTACGTGCGCAGTTTTGGCTGCCAGCAGAATGTGAACGACACCGAGCGGCTTGTGGGCGTTTTGCTGGACCTTGGCTATGCCATGGTGGATTCTCCCCAGCAGGCGGACCTGGTGCTGTTCAACACCTGCGCCGTGCGGGAGCACGCCGAGCAGCGGGTGTACGGTAACCTTGGCGCTCTGAAAGCTCTCAAGCAGAAGCGCAACGGGGTGCTGATTGGCCTGTGCGGCTGCATGGGGGTGGAGAAAACCACCATCGACAAGCTGCGGGAGAGCTACCCCTTTGTGGACATCGTGCTGGGCACCAACGCGGCCGACCAGCTGCCCTCCATGCTGGTGGAGAAGATGACCACCCGGAAAAAGGCCCTGCGTGTTCCGCCAATTGGGGACGAGCAGCTCACCGAAGGCGTACCGCTGGTGCGCCAGAGCAGCTACCGGGCCTTCCTGCCCATCACCTTTGGGTGCGACAACTACTGCTCCTATTGCATCGTGCCTTATGTGCGCGGGCGGGAGCGCAGCCGCACCTCGGCCGACATCCTTGCGGAGTTCAAGGGCCTTGTGGACGCAGGCTACAAGGAGATCACCCTGCTTGGGCAGAATGTGAACTCCTATGGCAAAGGCAACGACGAGAAGATGGATTTCTCCGACCTTCTGGCCCTGCTGTGCACCGAGGCGCCGGGCGACTACAAGCTCCGCTTCATGACCAGCCACCCGAAGGATGCCACCCGCAAGATGATCGACACCATCTGTGCTTACCCGCAGCTTTGCAACCACCTGCACCTGCCGGTGCAGAGCGGTTCGAATGAGATATTGGCCCTGATGAACCGGCGCTACACCGCCGAGGATTACCTCGGGCTGATTCGTTATGCCAAGGAGCAATGCCCCGAGATGACCTTCTCGTCGGACATCATGGTGGGCTACCCCGGTGAGACTGAGGCCGACTTCGAAAAAACGATGGAACTGGTGCGCGAGGTGGGCTACACCCAGCTGTTCACCTTCATCTATTCGAAGCGCCCGGGCACCGCCGCGGCGGAACAGCCCGACCTCACCGACCACAAGGCCAAGGCGGACCGCATTCAGCGCCTGCTGGACCTGCAAGAGGAGATGGTGGCTGGTATCTGCACCCCGTGGACGGGGCGGGTTTTCACCGGCCTTGTGGAGGACGCCGGCCGCACCGAGGGCACGATGCAGGCGCGGCTCGACAACAACATGCTGGTGGAGTTTGCGGCCCAGCCCGGCTGCGAGGGCAGTTTTGTGGACCTGAAAATCACCGGGGTGCGTGGCGCCATGCTGGACGGCGTCACGGTTTAAAATGCTAAACTCAGGCCGAATGGCCTTAACAGGATTGGAGATACAATGGACGCAATCACGATGTTTAAAGAGGCTGCCAAGGCATTGCAGCAGGACGAGCGTTACCTTTCCCTCGAGGCGGCCCGCAAGGCAAACGACGACAACGCCGAGCTTCAGGATAAAATCGGTGAGTTCAACCTGGTGCGGCTTGACCTGAACAATGAGATCGAAAAGGACGAACGGGACGACGCCCGGGTAGCCGAGCTGAACGACCGCATCAACAACCTCTACAACGAGATTATGGCCGCCCCCTCGATGCTGGCCTACAACGACGCCAAGCAGGCGATGCGCCCGATGGTGGATTACATCAACGCCATCATCACCGCCGCCGTGGACGGGGAAGACCCGATGACCGTGACCGAACCGGCCAGTGGCTGCGGGGATGGCTGCGCCTCCTGCGCCGGCTGCGGCTGAACCGGGCTTAAGAAACAGACTTTGGCATAATATCAGGCGCCAGGCAGGCTTCGCTGTGCGAGGCCTGCTTTGTTGGAGAAGGGGTGAAGGCGTTGGCGGGATTCTCGCCCATGATGCAGCATTATCTGGACGTTAAGGCCCAGAACAAGGATTCTATCGTCTTTTACCGTGTGGGCGATTTCTACGAGATGTTCTTCGACGACGCCCAGCTGGCGTCGAAGGAGCTGGAGCTGACCCTTACCGGCAAGGAGTGCGGCCAGGAGGAGCGCGCCCCGATGTGCGGGGTGCCCCACCACAGCATGGAGGCCTACGTGGCCCGGCTGATCGAGAAGGGCTACAAAGTGGCTATCTGCGAGCAGGTGGAGGACGCCGCCCTTGCCAAGGGCCTTGTGGAGCGGGAGGTTGTGCGGGTGGTCACCCCCGGCACGGTGATTGAGAACTCGATGCTCAGCGATGACCGCAACAACTACATTGCCAGCGTCTGCATCACCGGCAGCGAAGCCGGGCTGTGCTTTGCCGATGTGTCCACCGGCAGGGCCGAGGCCACCGCCCTTTCCGGCGCCGAGCTGGACAAGGAGCTGATTGCTGAGCTGGCCCGTTACTCCCCGAAAGAGGTGCTGTTCAACGGGGCGGTGCTGGAGCACAAAAACGTGACCCAGTTCATCAAGCAGCAGCTCAGCTGCAGCGTGGAGCTGCTGGATGACGAAGATTTCGACGCAAGCGCAACAAAGCAGCGGGTGGAGCTCCAGTTTGAGGGCGCCCCCGGCGAAGCGATGCCCCTCAAGGCCGGAAGCCTTGAATACCGGGCCTTGGGCGCCCTGCTGTGCTACCTTGCCGCCACCCAAAAGCGCGGCATCGAGCGGCTGAAAAGCGTCACCCGCTACGCCCAGACGCAGTTTATGAACCTGCCGCCGGTCACCCGGGCCAACCTGGAACTGACCGAGACGATGCGCGGCCGGGAGAAGAAGGGCACCCTGCTGTGGGTGCTGGACAAAACCGCCACCGCCATGGGCAAGCGGCTGATCCGCAGCTGGGTGGAGCAGCCGCTGATGGACCCTGCGGCTATCGGCGCCCGGTTGGACGCGGTGGAGGAGCTTCACGGCAAAAACGTGGAACGGCTGGAGCTGTGCGAGGCGTTGGCCGGCGTGTTTGACATGGAGCGCCTGATGACTCGGGTGGTTTTTGGCAACGCCGCCCCGCGGGACGCCGAGGCGCTGGCCGCCACCTGCGAAAAGCTGCCCGGCCTGCTAAGCCTGCTGGCCGGCTTCGAGAGCGAGCTGCTGGCGCGGCTGCGGGATGAGCTGGACCCGCTGGATGACGTGTGCCGGATCATCCGCGCCGCCCTGGCCGATGACCTGCCCGCGAAGCTGGCCGACGGCGGGGTAATCCGCCCCGGCTACAACCCCGAGGTGGACGAGCTGCGGGACATTGTGAGCGGCGGCAAGGGGATGCTGACCGGCATCGAGGCCCGGATGAAGGAAGAAACGGGCATTCGCACGCTTAAAATTGGCTACAACAAGGTGTTCGGTTACTACATCGAGGTGAGCAAGTCCTTCACCAGCCAGGTGCCGGACCACTTCGTGCGCAAGCAAACCCTCACCGGTGGGGAGCGCTACATCACTGAGGAGCTGAAGCAGCTGGAAAGTCGTATTTTGGGCGCCGGCGAGCGGCTTATTGTGCTGGAACGGGAGCTTTTCGACGGCATGCTTCAAAAGGTGGGCGCCGAGCTGCTGCGCATCCAGCGCACCGCCGGCTGCGTGGCCCGGCTGGACGTGCTCTGCTCTTTGGCCCAGGTGGCGGTGGCCAACAACTACACCCGCCCCGTTGTGGACGGCAGCGACGCCCTTGAGATCATCGAGGGCCGCCACCCGGTGATCGAAAGAATGCAGCTGGGCGTTCCCTTTGTGCCCAATGACGCAAAGCTGGACGCCGAGGACAACCGGATGCAGATCATCACCGGGCCGAACATGGCGGGTAAATCCACCTTCATGCGGCAGGTGGCCCTCATCACCGTGATGGCGCAGATCGGCAGCTTTGTGCCGGCCACCGCCTGCCGGCTTGGGGTGTGTGATGCGGTGTTCACCCGGGTGGGCGCCAGCGATGAGCTGGCGGCCGGGCGCTCCACCTTCATGGTGGAGATGACCGAGGTGGCGGAAATTTTACAGCATGCCACCGCGAAAAGCCTGGTTATTCTCGACGAGATAGGGCGCGGCACCTCCACCTTCGACGGCATGAGCATCGCCCAGGCCGTGGTGGAGTACATCAGCGACCGGGACCTCGGCCCGGGCTGCAAAACCATGTTCGCCACTCACTACCACGAGTTGACCGAGCTTGAGAATTCCCTCGATGGGGTGAAGAATTATAACATTGCGGTGAAAAAGCGCGGCGATGATATCACTTTTTTGCGGCGCATTGTGCGGGGCGCGGCCGACGACAGCTACGGCATTCAGGTGGCAAAGCTGGCCGGCCTGCCGGAGGTCATCATCGACCGGGCAAAGCAGGTGCTGCGGGTGCTGGAAAAGAACAGCACGGCAAACCGGGTGACCCAGCTGGACTTCGAGGCGCTGGACGTGCTGAACACCGTGGATGCCCCCAGCGAACTGCTGGAGAAGCTGCGCGCTATCGACCCCGAAACCCTGACCCCGCTGGAGGCGCTGAACCTGGTGTATGAACTGAAAAAGATGCTGTAGTCTCCCGATATTTTTAATTCTGACTATCAGGACGGCGCAGATGAAACTTCGGTGATGCAGCGCCCTTGCCGCCTAAACAGGATAGTCAGATTTCCAATTTATCCATATTGATACGAAATCACGCAAGAGGTAGACAGAGTGGCCATCAATGTTCTGGACAAGCACACCGCTGAACTGATCGCCGCCGGAGAGGTGGTGGAGCGCCCTTCCTCAGTGGCGAAGGAACTCATCGAGAACGCCATCGACGCCGGGGCCGGCTCGGTGACGGTGGAGATTGAGGGCGGTGGCATTGCCCTGCTGCGGGTTTCAGACAACGGCGGCGGCATCGAGCGGGAGGACATCCCGCTGGCCTTTGTGCGCCACGCCACCAGCAAGGTGAAAACCGAGAAGGATCTGGACGCCATCGCCACCCTGGGCTTCCGGGGGGAGGCGCTGGCGTCCATCGGCAGCGTGGCGGCGGTGCGGGTGCTCACCAAAAGCCCGGCCGATGCCGACGCCTGGGAATACACCATGCGTGGTGGCGAGGCGGGCGAGCTTTTGGAGGCCGCCCGGCCGCAGGGCACCACCATCGAGGTGCGGGACCTGTTCTACAACACCCCGGCCCGGATGAAATTTCTAAAAAAAGACGCCAGCGAGGGCGGTTTTGTCACCGAGGTGGTCACCCGTCTGGCGCTGAGCCACACCGAGGTGGCCTTCACCTACCTGCGGGAAGGCAAGCAGGTATTTGCCACCAGCGGCGACGGCGACCTGCGTGCCGCCGCCTGGCAGGTGCTGGGCAAGGAGTTTGCCCGGGAGTTGGCGCCGGTGGCGGCGGTCTCGGGCCTTTACGCCGTGGATGGGCTGATCACCCCGCCGCGCCTCGGGCGGGCCTCCCGCGCGACGCAGTTTTTCTTCATCAATGGCCGCTATGTGAAGAACCGCACGATGATGGCCGCCCTCGAGCAGGCCTATCGGGGCATGGCGATGCACGGCCGGTTTCCGGGTGGGCTGCTGTTTTTGACGATGCCTCCCGCCCTTGTGGATGTGAACGTGCACCCGGCCAAAACCGAGGTGCGCTTCGCCAACGAGCAGGAGGTTTTCGGGGCAGTGTACCGTGCCGTGAAAGGCGCCCTGATGGAGACCATGAAAAGTCACGGCCAGCTGGAGCTTTCGGAGCCGACGGGGGAGGGCTCCCCCTTGGCCGGCCGGGCCGCGCCGCCCGCCCCGGCGGCGGCCGGCGGCTTTAATGCGCCCCGGCGGGAAACGCCGCCGCAGCGCCAACACAGCTGGACCGCGCCCGAGCCCGCGCCGCAGGCCACCCAGTTGCGCGCCGCCGGCGAGATGCTGAAAACCACAGCGGCAATGTCTGAGACTTTGGCCTCCGAGCCGGGCTATATTCCCTACCGCACCAGCGGCACTGCCGTGCCCGGCGGCCTTGCTGTGCCTGACGGCTTTGCCGTGCCTGAGGTGCCCACGATCGTGGCGCCGGTGGCGCCGCGAAGCGAGGCCGGGCTGGATATCTTCCCAGAGGCCGAGGCCGACCCGGTGCCTGATGCAGTTCCACCGCCGGCCAGTGCTGAGATACCCCAGGCCGTCACCGAGGCCAAAGAGGAACCGGCTGCGCTTCGGCTGATTGGCGAGGTCTTCAAGACCTACATTCTAGCCGAGACAGGCGAGGTGCTGTGCCTGATTGACAAACACGCGGCCCACGAGCGGCTGCTGTATGAGAAAATTGCCGCCTCGCGTGGCAAGGTGGGCAGTCAACTGCTGCTGGAGCCGGCGGCGGTCACCCTCTCGGCTGCGGAAAAAAGCGCCCTGATGGAGAATCTCGACACCCTGCGGGACGCTGGGATTGACCTTGAGGACTTTGGCGACAACACCGTGCTGGTGCGCGGGGTGCCGGCGGATGTGGAGCACCGGGACATCCCGGGCCTCGTCGGCGAGGTGGCCGGGCGGCTGGCCGTGAACAGCAAGGACAGCGTTGACCACAAAACCGAGTGGGTGATGCACTCCATCGCCTGCCGTGCGGCGGTGAAGGCCGGGGACAAGACCAGCCCGGAAGCCCTTCTGGCGTTGACCCGTGACATTCTGGATGGCTCTGTGCCACCTTTCTGCCCCCACGGGCGGCCGGTGGTGCTCGAGATCACCCGCAAGGAACTGGAGAAGCAGTTTGGGCGCCTCGGCTGAGCGGGGGCGAATCGTGGTGGTCTGCGGCCCCACCGCCACCGGAAAAACAGAGCTGGCCATCGCGCTGGCCCGCAGGTATGGCGGCGAGATGGTGAGCGCGGACTCGATGCAGGTGTATCGCGGCCTTGTGGTGGGCACCGCGGCCCCCACGGCGGAGGAGCTGGGCGGCATTCCCTGCCACCTGACCGGCTTTGTGCCGCCGGAAGAACGCTACAGCGTGGCCGAATGGCTGAAAGCCGCCACCGGTGCGATCAGGGACATCCTGGCCCGGGGGCGGCTGCCGGTGGTCTGCGGCGGCACCGGCCTCTACATCCAGAGCCTGGTACAGGGCCTCAGCTACGACGAGGCGCCCCAGCCGCTGGAACTGCGCAAATCGCTGGAGCAGCAGTGGGACGAGCAGGGTGGAGAGGCGGTCTACCAAAGGCTGGCCGGGCTGGACCCGGAACACGCCGCCCGGCTGCATCTCAATGACAAGAAGCGCATCATCCGGGCGCTGGAGCAGAGCCTGACCGGCGGCGGCACCGCTGCCGCGCGGGCGGCGCAATCCCGCCGGCATCCGCCGTCCTTCGAGGCCCTCTGCCTCGGGCTGAACCACCCAGAGCGGGCCGAGCTCTATGCCCGCATCAACCGCCGGGTGGACAAAATGATGGAGCGGGGCCTGCTGGCGGAGGCGGAGCTGGTGTGGCGCCACCGGGACAGCTACCAGACCGCCGCCCAGGCCATCGGCTACAAGGAGTTTTTCCCTTACTTCGAAGAACAGGCGCTGCTGGAAGGCTGTGTGGATAAGCTCAAGCAAGCCACCCGCAACTACGCCAAGCGGCAGCTCACCTGGTTCCGCCGGATGGACATGGTTCACTGGCTGGACGCCGGGGCCGAAGGCCTCACGGATGCGGCCGCGGAATTGGTGAATCCTTTTGTTCATGAGACATAAAACGCATGGCATCAGATATCTTTTTGTGATAGACTTACAGCGGAAAGGGGGGGCGAGCAAATGAAAAGGAATCGCCAAGGCACAGGCAGCGAAGGGCCGGACGAGCGGGAAAACATCCAGCAGCTGATCGACGACGAGCCGGTTTATGACGAGACGCCATTGCCCGCCCTCAAGCGTCGCCGCACCTGGAAGCGGATGCGCTGGCTGCTCTGGCTGTTGCTGCTCATCCCGATTATTTACTTTGTGGTGCAAATATTCATCATTCTTGCGCCCCGGATGCGCACCGACGTGGTGATGCTGGACAGCATGACCGACTCCCTTCTGGTGACCGGCCAGGTGGTGCTGGACAGCAGCCCGGTGTATGGCTCGGGGGGGCACCTGCATTACTCGGTGCCGGCCGGCCAGCGGGTGACCGCCGATACCGAGGTGGCCAGTGTGTTTGGCAGCGAGGCCGCGGTGGAGGCGATGGAGCGCCTGGCCGAGGTGGAGGCCGAGCTGGTCCAGCTGGAGGAGGCCCAGCGCACCGTGGCCGACGGCGGCAACCTGGACGGCCTGCTGGGCGAGATGCAGGGCGGCCTCTACGGCCTGATGGGCAACCTGGAGACCGGCAACTACCGCGAGCTGGGCGAGGCGCGGGGGCAGGTTCAGATGGCTGCCAACAAGATACAGATATCCACCGGCGCGGTGGCCGATTTTGAGGCGCGCATCCAGGCCCTGACCAGTCTGAAAAAACAGTACGAACGGCTGGCGGTGCAAACAGGCACCATCACCGCTTCAGAGACCGGCTATTTCACCCCTTCCCAGCAGCGGGACCAGGTGCATGTGGACTACGAGGAGGCGGAAAAACTAACCCCCGCCCAGTGGGAGAAGGTGCTTACGGCAGAGCCGAAATACTACGGCGGCGACGTGGTGGGGCACATCGTGCGGGACTACCGCTGGTACTTCTTCACCGTGGTGGACCTGGCCCAAAGCGACAAGTTCACCGAGGGGGACAAGAGCCTGCGGCTGGCCTTCCCCGACGCCGGCGACGTGAGCGTACCGGTGACCGTGGAGCGGGTGGAGCGCGACGAGGAGGCCGGCGTCGCCGTGGTGGAGTTGTTCAGCGAGTACATCAGCCCGGAGATTCTGAGCCTGCGTGTGGAGGAGGCCGAGATCATCTTCGGGGTCAAGAAGGGCATCCGCATCGAGAAAAACGCCCTGCGGCTGGCCGATTTCGAGAATGAGGACGGCAGCCTCAGCACCTTCCAGGGGGTGTACGTGAAGTTTGGCAACATGGTCTACTTCAAGCGTATTCAGATACTGGTGGAGGACGACTACTACATGCTGGTGCCTGCCGAGGTGACCGATGGCCTGAACGAGGTTGAGCTTTACGATGAAGTAGTGATGGATTCGGGAGGAGTGGAACTGTATGACCGGAAAATCCTCTGAGGGGATGACGATAGCCGAAAGGGTGGCCGCCGTCCGCGAGCGGATGGCAGACGCCGCCGCCAAAGCCGGGCGGCCGGTGGAGGAGATCACCCTGGTGGCGGTGACCAAGACCCGCAGCGCCGACGAGGTGCGGGCTGTCCTTGAGGCCGGGGTGGGGCACATCGGTGAAAACCGGGTGCAGGAACTCTTGGAAAAGGCACCATATCTTGTGGATATGCCCCACCAGACCCACTTGATAGGCCACTTGCAGCGGAATAAAGCAAAATATTTACCGGGGCAAATCGACATGCTCCAAAGCCTCTCCAGCACCGGAACGCTGGCCGCTCTGGAGAAGGCCTGGGCGGGCCGGCCCCGGCCGCTGGATGTTCTGGTTGAGGTGAATATAGGCGATGAGACGAGTAAAAGCGGCATAGATGCGGCCGAGGCCGTGGCCCTGTGCGAGGCCTGTGACCAAAGCCCGGCTGTCAACCTGCGTGGGCTGATGGCCATTCCGCCCTTTGTGGAGGGGGAGAAGGTGCGTCCCTATTTCGAGCAAATGTACCGGCTGTTTGTTGACATACAGGCTAAAAAAATGGATAATAATACTGTTAATGTATTGTCTATGGGTATGTCCTCGGATTTTGAGTATGCCATCATGGAGGGCGCAACCATGATCCGGGTTGGGACCGAACTGTTTGGCCCGCGACAGTATATATGATTACCGCTCATTAATGTGACAAAGGAGACGCACAATGGGACTTTTTGATAAAATCAAAGACATCATGGGCGCGGACGACGAAGACGATTTCGAGGGGGACGAGATGGACTTTATCGGCGCACCCAGCGCCTATCAAAGTTCCCAGGACGACGACTACGTGATGGAAAAGCGCAACAAGGTGGTGAATATCAACGCCACCACCCAGCTGCAGGTGGTGCTGGTGAAGCCCGAGCGCTTCGACGATGCCTCCGCTGTGGCCGACCACCTGAACGCCCGGCGCACCGTTGTGCTGAACCTGGAGTCCACCAACAAGGAGGTCAGCCGCCGCCTGGTGGATTTCCTGTCTGGCGTGGCCTATGCCAACAATGGCCAAATCAAGCGCGTGGCCAACAATACCTTCATCATCACCCCCTACAATGTGGACATTGTGGGCGATATTCTGGACGAGCTGGAGAGCAGCGGCGTGTTCTTCTAAAGCCGGCCGGCCGTCAGCGGAAAAAGGCGCAGAGCGGGCTAGCTCTGCGTTTTTCCTAAAGTGACCCATTGGGAAGCGCATCAATCAATCAATTACAGGGAGGCATAAAAATGACTTCTGATGAGATCAGGAATGTCACCTTTGAGCAGGCCCGAAAAGGGTACCGGGCCGAAGATGTGGACGATTACCTGCTGCAGATTGCGGCGGATATGGATAACCTTGCCGCCGAGCGTGACGCCGCCCGGGCAGACCTTGCGGCCTACCAGCAGGCGGCCGCCACCCAGCAGAGTGATGAGCTGGCCGCCGCCCTTGCCGCAAAGCAGGATGCCGAGGCCAAGATGTATGTGCTGGCCGAGAAGGTGGAAGAGTACCGCGGCATGGAGGACAACCTGAAAAACGCGCTGATCAACGCCCAGCGCATGGGTGAGACCGTGGTGTACGAGGCCAAGCAGAAGGCCGAGCAAATGCTGCGGGAGGCCACCGGCCAAAGCGAGCTGATTACCCAGAAGGCCGAGCGGGAAATCGCCCGGGAGCGGGCCACCTTGGAGAAGATACAGGCCCAGGTGAAGCAGTTCAAGTCCACAATACTGAACCTCTACAAGCAGCACATCGAGTCCCTGAGCGCGCTGGACCCGCCAACCGGCCGGGCGCAGGAGGTGCTGGACGAGTTTGAGGCCTACCGTGGCAAGGAGGGCTCGGGCGAGAGCATTATGGAGCCCGAGACCGCCCCGCTGATGGGCACCGCCGCCCCGCAGCTGCCCTCTGATGATGAGGCGGAAGCGGACACCGAGACCTATGTGCCCCTCGGCACCGAGGAGGAGTACATTGAAACCACCGCCGAGATCGTGACCGAGGAGGCGGCCGAACAGCTCGAGGAAGCCGGAGAGCCCGAGGAGGCCGCCCCTATCGCCAGCCACGCCGAGCCCATCCGGTTTGAGCCGGTGTTCCTGGGCGGCAGCCTGGACGAGCCTGAAGACGAATAAGCAAATGAAGCGTGAAGCCCAAAGCCAGTCGGGAAGAGCGGCAGGCATTCCCAAAGGGAACGTCAGCCGCAAGCCGAATGGCATACAACGTCTTTTCGTTGTATGACAATTGGCGCGGAAGGTAGTTCCCGGAGGGAGTGCCTGCCGATATTCTCGACGGACGGCGATGCGGCTTCGCCCACAGTCATAAACCAAGGAGAGATGCGTTTTGGCCGACAACTATAACAGCACCATGAACCTGCCCAAGACCGATTTTGACATGCGCGCCGGATTGCCCAAAAAGGAACCCGGTATGCTGAAAGAGTGGCAGGATATCGACCTGTACAATAAAATGATTGCGGCCAACGACGGGAAGCCTCTGTACCTGCTCCACGACGGCCCGCCCTACGCCAACGCCGATATCCACATGGGCACCGCGATGAACAAGGTGATCAAGGACATCATCGTGCGGTATAAGAACATGTCCGGCTTCAAGGCACCCTATGTGCCCGGCTGGGACTGCCACGGCCTGCCAATCGAGCGCCGGGCTCTGGAAAAGGTGAAGGCCGACCGGGAGAAAAAGGGTGAGAAGCCCCACGCTCACGGGGAAGGCTGCGCCTGCGGCCACGACCACAGCAATGAGGAAGAAAACCGCTATGGTGTGACGGATTATGAGCTTCGCGAGATTTGCAATGACTTTGCGATGCACTATGTGGGCGTCCAGCGGGAGCAGTTCGAGCGGCTGGGCGTGCTGGGCGATTGGGAGCATCCCTACCTGACCCTGACCCCGGATTTCGAGGCCAACCAGATTGCTGTTTTCGGCGAGATGGCCAAGAAGGGATACATCTATAAAGGCCTCAAGCCGGTGTACTGGTGCCCGCAGGACCGCACCGCCCTGGCCGAGGCCGAGATCGAGTACGAGGAAGAGGACGTCGAGTCCATCTATGTGGCCTTCCAAACCGTGAAGGACAACGGAGCGCTGGAGAAGGCCGGCTTGCCGGTCGACAAGTGCTGGTTTGTCATCTGGACCACCACCACCTGGACGCTGCCGGGCAACGTGGCCATCTGCCTCGGGCCGCGCTACGAGTATGTGGCTGCCAAGGTGGGGGAGCGGTTCTACATCGTCGCAAAGGAGCTGCTGGAGCCGTCCATGGAGGCCTGCGGCATCACCGATTATGAGGTGGTGGCAGAGTTCGTCGGCAAGGACCTGGACCGCATCGAAACCAAGCATTGCTGGTTGGACCGGAATTCCCTGGTCATCATGGGCGACCATGTGACGCTTGAGAGCGGCACCGGTTGCGTGCACACCGCGCCCGGCCACGGCGTGGAGGACTACGACGTGGTGGTCCGCCACTACCCCGAGCTGCCGATCATTGTGCCGGTGGACGATGACGGCCTGCTCACCGAGGAGGCCGGCCCGCAGTTCACAGGGTTGTCGGTGTTCAAGGCCAGCCCGGTCATCCAGAAGGCTTTGGCCGAGAGCGGACATCTGGTGGGCGCCCAGAAGATCACCCACACCTATCCCCACTGCTGGCGCTGCCACAGCCCGATCATCTTCCGGGCCACCAAGCAGTGGTTCTGCTCGGTGGAGGATTTCCGCGAGGACACCTACAAGGCCATCGACTCGGTGAAGTGGATTCCCGCCTGGGGCCACGGCCGGATGATGGGCATGGTGCGCGACCGGGCCGACTGGTGTATCTCCCGCCAGCGCTTGTGGGGCGTGCCGATCCCGGTGTTCTACTGTGACGATTGCGGCGAGTATGTGATCGACGATACCACCATCGGCGCGGTTCACGACCTGTTTGCCAAGGAGGGCTCCAACGCCTGGTTCAAATATGAGGCCGCCGAGATTCTGCCGAAGGGCTACGCCTGCCCCAAGTGCGGCGGCACCGCCTTCACCAAAGAGCGGGACACCATGGACGTGTGGTTCGACTCGGGCACCAGCTGGGAAACCGTGCTGGGGAAAAACACCCCCTGGGCCGACCATCAGTTCCCCAGTGACCTGTACCTCGAGGGTAGCGACCAGTATCGCGGCTGGTTCCAGTCCTCCCTGCTCACCTCGGTGGCCACCCGTGGGGTTTCCCCTTACAAAAATGTGGTCAGCTGCGGCTGGGTTGTGGACGGCGAGGGCCGCAAGATGTCCAAATCCCTGGGCAACGGCATCGCTCCCGAGGAGGTCATCAGCCAGTACGGCGCCGACATCGTCCGTCTGTGGGTGGCCGCGTCGGACTACCAGGTAGACGTCCGAATCAGCAAGGATATCCTAAAGCAGCTTTCCGAGGCCTATCGTAAAATCCGCAACACGGCGCGGTTTATCCTCGGAAACCTGGGCGATTTCGATCCCGACAAGGACTCTGTCGATGACGATGAATTGACAAGTCTTGACAAGTGGGCATTGGCTGAACTCGACAAGCTCGTGGCCTTGGCCCACGAGGGCTACAACGGTTTTGATTTCCACAAGGTGTATCACAACCTGCACCGGTTCTGCGTGGTGTCTATGTCAAACTTCTACCTTGATATCATCAAGGATCGGCTCTATGTTACCGAGACGACCGGCAAGTCCCGTCGGGCTGCCCAAACCACGATGTTCCGCATCCTGGTGGCGCTAACCGAGATGCTTGCGCCGATCCTGGCCTATACGGCCCAGGAGATCTGGAGCTTCATCCCGGCCTTTGCGGGCAAGCAGGAGTATGTGGTGCTCCACGATATACCCAAGGCTGGCCTCTACCAGCTGCCGGCGCAGGAGAGCGAGAAGTGGGACCGCATCATCGCTGTCACGGCGGACGTGAAGAAGGTGCTGGAGACCGCCCGCGCGGCCAAGGAGATCGGCTCCTCCCTCGAGGCCAAGGTGGTGCTTCACACCGATGACGACGGGCTTTACAGCTTTATCGAGGGCGTGCAGGACCAGCTTGCCGACATCTTCATCGTCTCTCAGGTAGAGCTTGAGAGGGGCGGCGGCGGCACCGCCGGCGAGGTGGAGAGCCTTGGCGTGGAGGTGCGGCCGGCGGACGGTCAGAAGTGTGAGCGCTGCTGGCAATACCACACCGATGTGGGCGCCGATCCCGCCCATGCCACCTTATGTGGCCGCTGCGCAGCCATTATCGGACAGTAATAGCTAATTCGAATGCGCAAAGCTGAAATGCTTTGCGCATTTGTCCTTAAACCACTTTTACATCATCCAGACAAGGAGTTCTCTTTGCTGCTATCATTTGTGTTGTGTGTGGTGCTCATTGGCGCAGATCAACTGATAAAGTATCTGGTTTCGAGCAGCCTGGCGCCAAATGGCGCTGCTACATTTATTCCGGGAGTGGCTGAGCTGCGCTATTACGAGAACAACGGCGCGGCGTTCAGCATTATGCAAGGCAAGCAGGGCTTCCTGATCGCGGTAACAGGGCTGGCCCTGCTTGGGGCGGTCATCTATGTGCTGAGGTTCCACAAGCTCAAGGGATTTTGGGAGCATGCCGCTTTCATCCTGGTTTTTTCGGGCGGGGTGGGCAACCTGATAGACCGGGTGTCCAACGGCTATGTGGTGGACTATGTCAACCTGATTTTCATGCGGTTTGCTGTGTTTAATCTGGCGGATGTCATGGTCTGCGTGGGCTTTGCTTTCCTTGTGGTGGCGGTGTTCCGCCATGAGATGATGGTTCGGAAGCAGGAGAAGGAAAAACCGAACGAAGCAGAGGCGGCCATGGATGGGCCGGACAGCCATGGAAACGATTGAGTATCTGGCCGTAAGCGCTGATGAGGGCGTGCGGCTGGACAGCTTCATCGCCGCGCATTGCGGCCTGTCGCGCTCGGTCAGCCAGCAGCTGGTCGAGGCGGGTAACGTGCTGGTGAATGGGAAGGCGGCGGGCAAGGGCAAAAAACTTGCCGAAGGAGACCGGCTTGCCATCACCATTCCGCCGCCGAGGGAGAGCACGCTCGTCGCTCAGGATATCCCGCTGGATGTGGTGTACGAAGACCCCTTTCTGCTGGTGGTGAATAAGCCCAAGGGCATGGTGGTTCACCCGGCGCCCGGCAACCCGGACGGCACACTGGTGAACGCGCTGCTGCATCACTGCGCGGGGTCGCTGTCCGGCATTGGGGGCGAGCTCCGCCCGGGAATTGTGCACAGGATCGACAAGGACACCAGCGGACTTCTGGTGGTGGCGAAGGATGACGAGACCCACCGGGGGCTGTCGGAGCAATTTGCCGAGCACAGCAGCGAGCGGGAGTACGACGCGGTGGTGTACGGCGGCTTCCGGGAGAGCACCGGCGAAATTGATGCGCCGATCGGGCGGAGCCGGGCAGACCGGAAGAAGATGGCGGTGACAGAGACGAACTCAAAAAGCGCGGTCACCACTTACCGGGTGGTGGAGTCGTTTGATGGCTTCACACACCTGAAGCTTCGGCTTAAAACCGGGCGCACCCATCAGATACGGGTTCACATGGCTGAGATCGGGCATCCATTGGCCGGGGACGAGGTCTACGGGCCGCGCAAGGTGATCAAAAGGCTGAACGGGCAGTGCCTGCACGCCGGCATGCTGGGCTTCACCCATCCCCAAACCGGCGAGAGAGTACGTTTTGAAAGCCCGTTGCCGCCGTACTTTACAGCCTTTGTTGCAGGTCTGACAAAAAAATGACGGAGGACATATCGATGAAAGGCTCTATCCGCGACATTTTGGTGGTCAGTGATATGGACGGTACCCTGCTGGGGCCCGACCATCAGCTGGCGCCGGCGGATATGGAGACAATACGCCTTTTTATCGCGCTGGGAGGCCATTTCACCGTGGCCACCGGACGCACCTTTGCCTCGATTGCGATGTATCCCGAACTGAAAGCTGTGATCGATCCCGCCATCACCTGTGGTGGCGCGGTCATCTACGACTTTGCCAAAAACGAGGCGGCCAAGAGCTTTGTGCTGCCGCATCTGGCTGCCCGGCAAGCCATGCGCGATCTGCTGAAGTGCTTTCCCGGCCTTGGCGCCATGGTGATGGGAAACGATATGCGGCTCTACAAGGTGGCCCATTCGGAGCAGTTGATGGACCTGATCCAGATAGAAAAAATGACCTATTTCACCCGGCCGGGAGAGGACCTGCCGGCCGAGTGGAACAAGGTGTTGTTTGCCGGCCCCGATGACGTACTGAGCGAAGTACAAGAATATACGAAAAACAGAACATATCCCGGCGTGTATTTTGTCAAAACAAATGAGTTCTATTACGAGATGATGCCCAAAGGGGTCTCGAAGGGAAGCGCGCTGGACGAGCTGTGCACCTTGCTTGGCGTCTCCATCAAGAACACCGTTGTCATTGGCGATTACTATAATGACCTTGCCATCATGAAGAAGGCCGGGCATGCGGTGGCCATGGAGAACGCGCCTCAGGAAGTCCTCGATGCCTCCGATGAGCAAACCGCCAGTAATCAGCAGAGCGGCGTGGGGCAGTATCTCTACAAGCTGATCAGGAAATATGAATCGGACTGACGATCGGGCAAAACAAACGAAAAGCCGCCAAATACATGCTGTTTGGGTGGTGATTTTGTGTTTGGCAGAGCTAATTGCCATGGTTGTGGCCGCCATTTTATACTATCCGCCGCTGCGGCAGGCTGCCTATGCCCCGGTGGCGGCCGGCCAGCCCTTTGCCGAGGGAAAAACCGGCCTGGTCAACCTGAACACGGCCACCCTGGAGGAGTTGATGGTGCTGCCGGGGATCGGAGAGAAAAAGGCGGAGGAGATCATCGCACACCGCGAGGCAAACGGTGTTTTCAGCGAGCTGGAAGACCTGCTGCAGGTGAGGGGCATCGGCCCGGCAATTCTGGAGGGGCTAAGCGGGCTGGTTACCTGGTGACGACTAAGTGTTAATTTTCTGGATATGGCTTTTCAGGAGGCAAATATGCAACGGGAGAGCGAAATATTTATCAACCGAGAGCTGAGCTGGCTCGAGTTCAACCGGCGCGTTATGGACCTCTCCCGGGAAAAGGCTGTGCCGCTGGCAGAGCAGCTTAACTTCGCGGCAATCTATGGCAGTAATTTGGACGAATTTTTCATGATCCGGGTTGGCTCACTTTACGACCAGACTTTGCTCAAGGACGAGAGCAAGGAGAATAAAACCGGCATGACGCCCCAGCAGCAGCTGGACGCGATCATGCCGAAAGTGAATATGTTGCAGAAGCAATGCGACAAAAATGTGCTAAGACTGTTCAATAAGCTTGAGCGCTACGGCCTGCAGAAGGTGGATTTTACCACCTTGGACAAGGAGCACGTCGCCTTCTGGAAGAAGCTGTTCCTGAGCGAACTGTATCCGGTGCTGTCCCCGCAGATCATCGGCCGGCGTCATCCGTTCCCCTTCCTGCGCAATATGGATATCTACATAGGGGCGATGATCAGCGAGAAAAAGGGCGACGAGCCGGTGTTTGGCCTGATCCCTGTCAGCACCCAGTTTGACCGGATGATTGTGGTGAACGACGGGGACGCGCAGTGCTTTGCCCTGGTGGAGGAGTTGATTCTCCAGTTCGCGGACCTTGTCTTCGGCAAGGGCGTTGTGCTGTCGAAATGCCTGTTCCGCATCACCCGGAACGCCGACATCAACGTCGAAGAGGGCATGTTCGACCACGATATCGACTACCGTGTTGTGATGAGCGAGCTGCTGAAAAAACGGCGCAAGCTGGCGGCGGTGCGGCTGCAATTTTTTGGCGAGCCGCCTGAGGAGATCAAGCATTATCTGCTCGAAAAAATTGAGCTGCCCGAGAACCAGTGCATGTGGCAAAAGGCGCCGCTGGAGCTCTCATTTTTGCACAGCATCTATGGTCGCCTTGAGAAATTAGACGAACCCAAGCTGTTTTATTCGGATGCGCGGCCAATCATGCCCGCGCCCGGCTACGACCTTTACCAAGAGGTGCAGCAGCACGATGTGCTGATTTGTTACCCCTACCACAGCATGCGACCCTTCATCAAGCTGCTGCACCAGGCCGCCCGGGACCCGGATGTAATCTCGATTAAAATGACGCTGTACCGTGTGGCGAGCGAATCGAAGGTGATTGAGGCCCTGATCTCCGCCGCCGAGAACGGTAAGGAAGTTGTCACAATTGTGGAGCTTCGGGCACGGTTTGACGAGCAGAAGAACATTGATTGGTCCCGCCAGCTGGAGCAGGCCGGCTGCACCGTCATCTACGGCTTCTCCGAGTACAAGGTCCATTCGAAGCTGACCCTGATTACCCGGCGCAGCGGCTCCCGGTTTGAATACATCACCCAGATAGGGACGGGCAACTATAACGAAAAAACAAGCGAATTATATACTGATCTTGCATATATCACCAAAAATCCGGTGATTGGCGAGGAGGTTGCCGCCGTGTTCAACAATCTGGCCATCGAGCGGCACACCCAGCGCGCCGCCCATCTGATTGTGGCGCCGCTTGTGTTCAAAACGGTACTGATCGATGAGATTCTCGAGGAAAAGCGTTGGCTTGAGCAGGGGGGCGAGTCCCGGGTCATTCTGAAATGCAACTCCATTTCGGATAAAAAGGTCATCGAGACGCTGAGTGAGGCCTCGATCGCCGGGGTGCCGATCGACATGATCGTGCGAGGCATCTGCTGCCTGCAGGCGGGCCTGCCGGGGCTGACCGACAACATCCGGGTACGCAGCATCGTGGGGCGTTACCTCGAGCACTCCCGTATCTACGCCTTCGGCGCCGGCGAGCGTACCCGGGTTTACATTGCCTCGGGCGATTTTTTGACCCGCAACACCGAGCGCCGGGTCGAGGTTGGGGTGCGAATCGATGACCCTGAGATCAAGCAAACCCTGCTGGATATTTTGAACATGCAGCTAAGCGACAACGTAAGCGCCCGCGAGATGCAGCCGGATGGCAGCTACAGCTGGGTGGAACGTGACCGGGAAACCCCTAAAATGGACAGCCAGATGGCGATGTATCCCTATCTGGAGGCGAAATTGAGGAGCAGTCCACCGCTGAGCCATGTTGAGGCGAGTCAGGCCGCAATGGATGCCAAATCAGAGACAGCGGCCTCAGGCGATGAAACCGATGCGGGTAGCCGCTCCCTTCCGCCCACCCCACGGCGCCGCCGGCTGTTCAGGCGCATTTGGCGCCTGTTCCGCAGGTGAGCTTTGGCTGTAGCCCACACAGACCTCAAAACCCACCGGCGGGGGAGCGAATGCAAAGAATACACAAATGAACCCGGCAGCCGATGGCTGCCGGGTTCATCGATTAACGCGTTGTTGTCAGTCAAGGTAAAACTGGTATTCCAGCTTGTCAGGTGTCCATCCATCCAGAATTACCGACATGTCGGCGGCCACCTTATGTGCTTCGTCCAGGTTCTGGTCGGCATAGTTGCCGCACTCGGGCTGGGTGGCACCCGGGATATCCCCCTTAAAGTCCCGGATGAACAGCATCGATTGCCGCACCAGCCAGATGGCGTCCTGGTGGGAGAGGCCCTTGGTCACAAGGTAAAAACCTGTGCGGCAGCCCATCGGGCCAACGTAGATCACCCGGTCGCTGATTGGTGAATTTCGGGCGTAGGTGGCAAAAAGGTGCTCCATGGTGTGGGCACCGCCGGTGGAGAGATAGTCGCCCTGGTTGGGCTCCTTCATCCGGATATCGTAGGTGATGATGTCGGTGCTGTCCACCCGCGAGGTGTACATCCCTTTCTTCAGCTTGTCGTGATTCACGGAAAAACTTGCAATTCGTTCCATCTTATCCTCCTGAATATGTGAATACTGCATTAATATCAAATGTCGTCTGGCATGGCACGGATCACTCCGCGCCGGGAATCCACCGAGACCAGCTGCCCGTCCTTCAGCTGGGTGGCTCCGTGCACGCCCACGATCACCGGCTTATCCAACGTCAGCCCCACGATGGCCGCGTGGCTGTTCATCCCGCCCTCCTCGGTGATGATGGCCGCCGCCTCGCGCATCGCCTCCAGCATCTGGTTGCCGGTGGAGGCGGTCACCAGCACGTCGCCGGGTTTGAACTTGTTCTTAAGATCGGCGGCGTCCAGGCAGACCCGGATGTGGCCGGTGACGTTGTGCCGGCTGATGCCCACCCCCGAGGCCAGCACGTCCCCGATCAGGTGGGCCTTCATCATGTTGGTGGTGCCCGAAACACCTACCGGCACCCCGGCGGTGATCACCACGAGGTCTCCCTCCCGCACAAGACCGGCCTTAAGGGCCGCGGCCACGCTGTAGTCTATCATCTCGTCGGTGTTATTGGCGTAGGGCATCGTAATCGGGGTGATGCCCCAGGAGAGGTTCAGCTGCCGGGCGATCTGCTCGGACATCACACAGGCAATAATCGGCGTGGATGGGCGGTATTTGCAGAGCATTCTGGCGGTCTCGCCGCTGGCTGTGACCGTGATGATTGCGTCGGCTCCGGTGTCCATCGCCGTGGTGCAGCTGGCGTGGGCCACCGACTCGGTGATCGACAGCCGCGCATCGTGGGAGATGCGCAGCCGGAACAGCTCCGGGTAGTTGATGTCGCTCTCGGTGCGCTCGGCAATGGCGGCCATGGTGCGCACCGCCTCCACCGGATAGCTGCCGGCGGCGGTCTCGCCACTGAGCATAATAGCCGAAGTGCCGTCATAAATGGCGTTGGCCACGTCGGTGATTTCGGCCCGGGTGGGGCGGGGGTTGGTCATCATGCTCTCCAGCATCTGGGTGGCGGTTATGGCCGGACGGCCGGAGTTGTAGCAGCGCTCAATAAGCTTTTTCTGGATGATCGGAATCTCGGTGAAGTCGATCTCCACCCCCATGTCGCCCCGGGCGATCATGATGCCGTTGGAGGCCGTCAGAATCTCGTCGATGTTGGAGACGCCCTCCTGGTTTTCGATTTTGGCGATAATTTTGATATCCGGGGCGCCGTTCTCCACCAGCAGCTGGCGGATATCATTGATATCCTGGGCGTTGCGTGTGAAGGAGGCGGCGATGATATCGAAGCCCTGTTCGATGCCGAACAGAATATCGGCCCGATCCTGGCTGCTGAGGTAGGGCATCGAGAGGTGCACCCCCGGCGCGTTGATGCCCTTGTGGTTGGAGATGGCCCCGCCGTTCAGCACCTTGCAGATGATGTCCTGTCCGCGAATTTCGCTCACAACCATCTCGATTTTGCCGTCGTCCAGCAGGATGCGGCTACCCACCGAGACGTCGGCGTACAGGTTTTTGAAGGTGATGGCGGCCACCGTTTCATCGCCCAGCACGTCCCGCGGGGTGAGTACGAAAACCTGCCCTGTTTTCAGGGTTGCGGCGCCGTCCTTGAAGTCACCCAAGCGGATCTCGGGGCCTTTGGTGTCCAGCAAGGCGGCCACCGGCAGGCCCAGGTCCTCCCGGTTGGCGCGCAGCATCTCGAGGCGTTTCTGCTGCTCGGCGTGGGTTCCGTGGGAAAAGTTGAAGCGGGCCACGTCCATGCCGGCCAGTATCATCTCCCGCAGCACGCCGTCCCTGTCGGTGGCCGGGCCAAGGGTACAGACAATCTTGGTTTTTCTCATTTCGACATACTCCTGTATATTATGCCATTTGAGGCGGGAAGGATTCACTTTTCCGGTGCGCTTTTATTATACTCCATTCCCCCCAAGTTTCAAGTTGAACCGGGTCGCTCTTGTGAAAACATGCCATCTGGCCTTGCGGGGGCCGCCGTGGTATAATAAAATAGTCATACAATTAAGAATACAACTCTGACAATTACCTGCAACACGGAGGACATATAATGGCTAAACGCGCTTTTATCATCGTGCTGGACAGCGTCGGTATCGGGAATGCCCCGGACGCCGCCGACTTTGGGGACGCCGGAAGCAACACTCTGGCGGCTATCGCAAAAAGCCCCAAGTTCAACACCCCGAATCTTGCCAAACTCGGCCTTTTCAACATCGACGGGGTGAACTGCTGCCCCGCTGTTCAAAGCCCGGAGGGCGCATTCGCCCGCCTGGTGGAGCAGAGCAAGGGCAAGGACACCACGATCGGCCACTGGGAGATTGCCGGGCTGGTCAGCGAGAAGCCGATGCCCACCTTCCCGGACGGCTTCCCGATGGAGCTGATGGACAAGTTTGCGACCGCAACAGGCCGGGACTGGCTGTGCAACAAGCCTTACTCCGGCACCGACGTGATTCGCGACTACGGCGAGGAGCACATGCGCACCGGCGCGCTGATTGTTTACACCAGCGCCGACAGTGTGTTCCAGATTGCCGCCAACGAGGCCGTGGTGCCGCTGGAGGAGCTGTACCGCTATTGCGAGCTGGCCCGGGAGATGCTCACCGGAGATTGGGCCGTTGGCCGGGTGATTGCCCGCCCGTTTGTGGGGGACAGCGCCGCCACCTTCAAGCGCACCGCTAACCGCCACGATTTTTCCCTCACCCCGCCGCGGCCCACGGTGCTGGATAGCCTTTCCGCCGCCGGCCTCGACGTGATCGGCGTTGGGAAGATATATGATATCTTCGCCGGGCAGGGGGTCACCGAAAAGATACTCACCAAGAGCAACGCCGAGGGGATGGAAGTGACCCAGCAGCTGGCGAAGCGTGACTTTGAGGGCCTCGCCTTCGTGAACCTCGTGGAGTTCGACATGGTGTACGGCCACCGGAACGACGTGGACGGCTATGCCAACGCGATGAGTGAATTTGACGTTGAACTGGGTAAATTCCTGCCGGCCATGGGGGAAGAGGACCTGCTGATCATCACGGCGGACCACGGCTGCGACCCGTCCACCGCCTCCACTGACCACAGCCGCGAGTGCGTGCCGATGCTGGCCTATGGGGCCGGGGTGCAGGCCGGGGTGAACCTTGGCGCAAGGCAGTCCTTCGCCGGCATCGCGTCCACCCTGGCCGAGTATTTTGGGCTGCCTCAGGGCTACGATGCCCCTGGCTTCTGGGGTGAGATCAGAAAAAAGTAAACCGGGCCGGATTTTTTTGAAAGAAAGCAACCTGTCCTTCCGTTACATCTGTAGAAGGGTGCAAAATGGCAAATTGGTTGCCAAAAACCCTGTCGGAATGGGAGGTGGGTTCATATGCTGCAAATTGTGTGCGTTTTGGCCTGTACGGTACCGCTGGTGGTTTACCTGTTCTACGTGGCGGCTGGCCGTCAGGATGAACCCACCGAGGCGGGCGGCTCTTCGGCCGGCAATGACCGCGCAGGGCGCGACAAAGACATCGCCGCCTGACTGAAACAATGAAACCAAGCTAAAAAAGGGCTGACACGCCGTGGCGTGCCAGCCTTTTTTGCACTCTGTTCAGATGTCAGCCGTCCTCCAGCCCGGAGAACTGGGTTTCGTACAGCATGCGGTAGACGCCGTCGGGCTTTGCCATCAGCTCGGCGTGGGTGCCTTCCTCGGCAATGCCCTCGCCCCCCAGCACCACAATGCGGTCGGCATTGCGCACGGTGGAGAGCCGGTGCGCCACCACCAGGGTGGTGCGGTTCTTGGCCAGCTGGTCGAAGCTGCGCTGGATGGCAAGCTCGGTCACGTTGTCCAGCGCGCTGGTGGCCTCGTCCAAAATCAGGATGGGCGGATTTTTAAGGAACACCCGGGCGATGGAGATGCGCTGTTTCTGGCCGCCTGAGAGCTTCGAGCCCCGCTCTCCGATGTAGGTGTTGTAGCCGTCGGGCTGCTCCATGATGTAGTCGTGCAGGCCGGCCTTGATGGCCGCGTCCACAATGGCGTCCTCGTCGGCGGAAAGGTCGCCGTAGGCGATGTTCTCCTGGATGGTGCCCGCGAAGATAAACACATCCTGCTGCACAATGCCGATGGAGCGGCGCAGCTCGGTGTAATCGTACTTCTGCACGTCGATATTGTCCAGCGTGATGATGCCATCCTGGGGGGCATAGAAACGGGGGATCAGGTGGCAGAGGGTGGTCTTGCCCCCGCCCGAGGGGCCCACCAGCGCCAGGGTTTTGCCGGCCGGGATGTGCAGGTCAATGTGGGAGAGCACGGCGCCTTTCTGCCCGTAGGTGAAGCTGACGTCATCGAAACGGATGTCCCCGTGCATCACCTTGGGGCTTTCGGGCAGGGCCGGGTTTTGTTCCGGGGCGGTGTCCATCACCTCCGCAAACCGGCGAAAGCCGCTCATCCCGTCCTGGAATTGCTCCATGAACTGGTTCAGCTTGCGGATGGGCTGGGTGAAGTTGCCGATGTAGAGCAGGTAGGCGGCGAAATCACCAATGTTTATCTGATTGTTAAACACAAAGATGCCTGCGGCCACTAAGGCTGTAAACGTGAGCAGGTCGATGCCGAAGGTCATGCCCGAGTAATAGGTGGCCATGGCGTGGTAGGCGCCGGCGTTCGCCTCCACCAGCTCGCTGCTGCGCTCCCCGAATTTTTCCTCCTCGTACTCGTCGTTCGCGAAGGCCTTCACCACCCGGATGCCCGACAGGCTGTTGGAGATATCAGCATTGATGGCGGCCGTTTTCTCCCGCCGTTTGCCGAAGGCCTTTTGCAGCCGGTTCTTCATCATCAGGGTGAACAGGATGATGAAGGGCAGGAACACGAAGATGATGCAGGTGAGCAGCAGGTTGATGCGCCCCAGAATGACAAAGGCGCCGATGAAGGAGATCAGGGAGATGAAGACGTCCTCCGGGCCGTGGTGGGCCAGCTCGGTGATCTCCTGCAGGTCGTTGATGATGCGGCTCATCAGGCTGCCGGTTTGGTTCTCGTCAAAATAGCTAAAGGGCAGCTTCTGCATGTGGTGGAACAGGTCCTTGCGCATGTCCGACTGCATCCGCGCGCCCATGATGTGGCCCCAGCTCATCACGAACCAGTTGAGCCCCAGCTTGAGCAGGAAGATTCCCAGCAGCACCCCGCCAAGGATCAAAAACATCCGCAGGTTGCCGGCAGGCACCAGGTCGTTGATGATGGTGCGGGTGATCATCGGGTAGAACAGGTCGCAGATGGCCAGCATCAGGGCGGCCACCATGTCCGCGATGAACAGCCCGAGGTGGGGCCGATAATACCCCGCCAGCATACGCAGCAGGGAGGGTTTTTTGGCTTTGGGTTGTACACTTGACGACGACATGATCATATCTCCTCAACAAAATACTTTGAAAGGCGGGCGGCGGCCCTGGTTGCGTTCCCTAATGCTGCCTGCCGCCTTTCGCCATGAACACTAACTCAGATTTCCCTTGAACACCCACAGGTACAGGATGGCCAGCACCTCCCGCAGGTAGCTGGGCAGAATGGCGGTGACATTCATGCTGGCCGGCACCGTGTTTACGTCGGTGAAGCCCAGCTTTTTGGCGTACTGGCCGGCGCGGTAGCAGTGGAAGGCGTTGGTCACCACGGCCACCGGCGCGTCGGGAGTGATGCCTGCCTCGGCCAGCAGCTGCTGGGCAAACAGCAGGTTTTCCTCGGTGGATACGCTCTTGTCCTCCGCAATGATGGCCTCCTTCGGCACGCCCCGCTCCACCAGCCACTTTTTCATCGCCGCGGCTTCGGGGATGTTCTCACCCGGGCCCTGCCCGCCGGTGACCACGACCACAGCGCCGGGGTTTTGCTCCCATGCCTCAAGGGCCGCGTCCAGCCGCCGGCGCAGCACGTCGCTTACCCGCTCGCCCCGCAGGCCGGCCCCCAGCACGACGATGGCCTTCTCGTCCCCCTGGGCCTGGTCGGCGTACCCGCTGACCGCCACAAAAATAAACAGCCCAGCGTACACCGTCACCCCGGCGAAAAAAATCCATTTCAGCACCCGGCCCAGGCCCGCCTGGCAGAAAGCGTCGATCTGTTTGTGGAAAATGCCGTATAGGATCAGGCAAACCGAGCACAGCCAGAGCACCAGATGCCCCATGTTGAAGCTGGAACGGATGGTGGCAAGCAGGCTGTTGGCGGTGAACAGGGCGGCCAGCGCCCACACGATAGTCATCTTCAGCATGCCTTCTATTCTATCAAGCCTGACGGTTTGATGCAACCGTTTTACGATGGGCTGTGCAGTTCCACGCTTTGCCATTGCCCCGCAGACGTGGTATA
>JAJDIZ010000110.1 GCA_030266915.1 Ruminococcaceae bacterium OttesenSCG-928-D13
CCAGATAGTCAGATAAGGAAAAGGCGCTTATTTTTTCAGCTGGGAGAGATCGAAGGGGGTGTCCTGATAGACATAGTAGTTCAGCCAGTTGGAGTACAGCAGGTGGCCGTGACTTCGCCAGCGGAACAGGATATCCTTCTCCGGGTCATTATCCCGGAAATATCCCTGGGGCGGCTGTGGGTTCATGCCGGCGGCGCGGTCCCGCTGGTACTCGTTGTAAAGGGTTTCCTTGTCGTATTCGCTGTGGCCCATCACGTAGATCTCGCGGCCGTTTTCGGTGCTCAGCAGATGCAGGCCGGCCTCGTCGCTCTCGGCCAGGATGCGCAGCTCGGGCACCTTTTCCACGGCCAGCCGGTCGATGCCGGCGTGGCGGGAGTGGGGCACATAGAAAATTTCGTCAAACCCGCGCACCAGCGGGTTGCCGGGCCGCACCACCCGGTGCTCGAACACCCCGTGCAGCTTCTGGGGAAACCCGACTTTCGGGATGTCATAATAATAGTATAGGGCGGCCATGGCGGCCCAGCACAGGTAGACCGTGGAGAAAACGTTCTCCCGGCTGAATTCCAGCAGCCGGCGCAGCTCGTCCCAGTAGTCGATCTCCTCAAAGGCCATCTGCTCCACCGGCGCGCCGGTGATGATCATGCCGTCGTAGCGCTTGCCCTGAAGCTCGTCCAGTGTGCGGTAAAAGGCGCCGATGTGCTCCAGCGGGGTATGGGTGCCAAGGTAGGTGCCGGTGCGCAGCAGGGTAAGCCGCACCTGAAGCGGGCTGTTGGCCAGCATTCGGGCCAGCTGGGTCTCGGTGGTCACCTTGTCAGGCATCAGGTTGACAATCAATATCTCCAGCGGGCGGATATCCTGGCTGATGGCCCGTTCATGGTCCATCACAAAAATGTTTTCGTCCTGCAAAACCTTGGTGGCGGGCAGGGAATTGGGCAAAATCAGGGGCATGGCTCGGGTCTCCTCTCAGTGCCGTGCGTTGGGCGCCGCCGCAGCGGGCCGACAAACCGCAATGGCCGGTTTGCGCAAGTTAATTCTCATAATACCATCAGTGCGGCAAAAAGCCAACCTTTCAGAATATTGTGAATGCTCATGCATAATATGCACAATTTTGTATACGCAAAAAAATAGCAATTCAATACTGTGGATAATATGCAGGATATTCACCCTCTGCGGGTGTCAGTTTTTTAATAAATTATGCCACTATGCCAAAAGCGTGAGAATTTTTTAGTAAGGATCACGAATATCTTGAGTATTCTGATGGTAAAACCGACAAATCCTAAAAAAATGGTGGGATATACAGTAAAATGCGGTTTTGTGGCTTGCACAACAACGTTCCACCGGCTATAATGGAGATGGTCAGATGGGCCATAGGTCCATCTTATACGGACAGATTTAGGGAGGTTAAGTACAATGACGAGATCGCAACTGATTGCAAAAATTGCACGGCAAACGGGGCTGCCGGTATCTCAGGTGGAGAATGTGATGACCGTGATGGTCGACGACATCATCGAGTCTCTGGGCCAGGGCGATAAGGTTACCATCGCCGGGTTTGGCCGCTTCGAAATGCGTGACCGCAAAACCAAAGCCTACACCAACCCCAAAACCAAGGTGAGCAGCCAGCTGCAGCCCACCAGCATTCCCGGCTTCAAGGCCAGCGGCCTGATGAAGCAGCGCATTGCCGAGGGGCAGAAGTAAGCAGGACGCGTACATCCAGCCTTTGGCCTGCCGGGCGCGACGCGACGGGCGCTGCCAAAAGCAGGAGGCAAAGGTGCCGCACACACCGCGAACTCTGAGCGAAGCGAAGAAAGGGGCGGTTTGGCAGGGGCTGATGTCCCTGAAAGTGCGGGTTCCGCAGTCCAAAACACCCGCTTTTGCGGGTGTTTTTTCGTGTTTGCAAACCGTTCTGGGCGCATGCTTGCAGCCAGGGACGAACCATTGGACAGATCCCAACACAAGGGGGTACAGCTGTGAAACTGAATTATCCGCGCACCTTCACGGTGGGCCTGGCGTTTTTCTCGATCTGCGCTTTCTGGCAGCTCTATGACCATGTGGTGCCGCTGATGCTGAAATTCACCTTCGGCATCAACGACGCGGTGGCCGGCGGTGTGATGGCCATCGACAACGTGCTGGCCCTTTTCATGCTGCCGCTGTTCGGCACCTTGAGTGACAAAACCCGCACCCGCTGGGGGCGGCGCATGCCCTACATTGTGCTGGGAGGCTTTGCCTCCTGCGCTGCCATGATGCTGATTCCGGTGGCCAACCGGTACGCCTCCCTGCCGCTGTTTGTGGCGGGGCTGGGCCTCACCCTGCTTTTGATGGCCACCTACCGCAGCCCGGCCGTGGCCCTGATGCCCGACGTGACGGTGAAGCCGCTGCGCAGCATGGCCAACGCGGTGATCAACCTGATGGGGGCCGTGGGTGGGATGATTATTCTGGTGCTGACCCCGGTGATGCTGCCTTCCGAGCCCGGTGAGGGCAGCGGCGGGCTGGAGGTATACAGCCCGGACTATGTTCCGCTGTTTCTGCTTTGTATGGGTATCATGGTGGTGGCCACCCTTGTGCTGATTTTGCGGGTGAACGAACCCAAGCTGGTGGCCCAGATGCACAAGGACGCCAAGACCTGGGGAGTTGAGGAGGATGCTCCCGATACCCCGAAGAACACCGAGCGCGTCCCGCTGCCGCCAGAAGTGCGCCGCTCGATGATGTTTTTGCTGGCCAGTGTGGCGCTGTGGTTCATGGGTTACAACGCGGTGACCACCTCGTTCAGCAAGTACTGTGCGGTGCGCTTTGGCATAGGAGCGGGCGGCTCTGCCAGGGTGTTATTGGTGGCCACGGTGGCGGCCGTTGTCAGCTATTTGCCGGTGGGGGCGCTGGCCCAGCGCATCGGCCGCAAAAAGGTGATCCTCGGCGGGGTGGGGATGCTGGGTGTCGCCTTTGCCGCGGGTGGGTTCTTTCCCGATTTTACCCCGCTGCTCTACCCGCTGTTCGTGATGGCCGGGATGGCCTGGGCGGCCATCAACATCAACAGCTACCCAATGGTGGTGGAGATGAGCCGCGGGGCCGACGTGGGCCGCTTCACCGGCTACTACTACACCGCCAGCATGGCGGCCCAGACGCTCACCCCGATTCTGAGCGGGGCCGCCCTGGAGTACATCAATTACTGGACGCTGTTCCCTTACGGCGCGCTGTTTGTGGGGCTTTCCTTCATCACGATGCTGTTTGTGCGGCACGGGGACTCCCGGCCCGAGCCGCCCGCCAACAAGCTGGAAGCCTTTGAAGAGATGGACGGGTGAACAAGATAAAACCGCCGCCGGCATTGTGCCGGCGGCGGTTTGCGTATGGGCATATCAGGCAACCCGGGGGCCGTCCGGCCGGTGCGGGCCGGTGGCAACCCGCAGGGCGGGGGTGCGCGAGTGGTTCCGTGCGCCAATGGCGGCTGTCTCCATCCGGGCACGGCGGTAGCGGGCCGAGGTGCGGCGGCGGTTGCGGGCGCGGCTGTGGGCGCCGTCGCGCAGCAGGCGGACGGTTAGCATCACGCTGAGCGGCAGCAGGCAGAACGCCGCCAACAGCGGCAGGCTGGCCGCCGAAAGCCCTTCAAGCAGCAAAACGGTGGCAAGCAGCATCAGGATGCCGGCTACTCGAATCATAAACTTGCGCATGGTGTATACCTCCCATGATGTAACAATCATTTGTTGTTATTTGCAGTATATTACAATTAATAATTGTTGTCAATAGCAAAATAACAATTATTAATTGTTAAAATTTATGAATCGACTTTACAATTACAATTATGGATTGTATAATGGACTTACATTTCAGTTTATGGATTGGTGAGATATCTTTGGAGGCGCGTATATGTTTGATGAACGCCTGAAAGAACTGCGTAAA
This sequence comes from Ruminococcaceae bacterium OttesenSCG-928-D13, assembly GCA_030266915.1. GTDB lineage: Bacteria > Bacillota > Clostridia > Oscillospirales > Ruminococcaceae > JAAYCI01. Next base: position 3,889 of record JAJDIZ010000110.1, read on the forward strand.
GAGCATAAAATGACCCAGAACGGGTTGGCCTCCCGGCTGGGGATTACCCAGCAGGCGGTGGGCCGGTGGGAGAGCGGCCTCTCCGCGCCGGACCCCGAGACGCTGGTGCAGCTGGCCGGGGTGTTCGACGTGACCGTGGACGACCTGCTGGGCCGTGCCCCCACGCCACGCATCCGGGTAGCGCCCTACACCCCGCCGGCCGAGTCGCTGGTGCCGGTGGTGGGCACGGTGCGGGCCGGCTACGGCGCCCTGGCCTTTGAGGAGGACTACGGCACCGAGCCAGCCGGGGTGCGTGACCCTGAGAACTACTTCTATCTGGTGGTCAAGGGGGATTCGATGGAGCCGCGCATCCAGGACGGCGACCTGGCCCTGGTGCGCAAGCAGCCGACGCTGGACAACGGCGACCTGGGCGTGGTGGTGTTTGGAGAGGGCGAGGGCACCCTGAAGCAGTTTGCCCAGCGGGGCAGCGCGGTGCTGCTGCAGCCCTTCAACCAGGCCTACGATACCATGGTGATCACCGGGGAGGATCTGGACCACCTGCATATCGCCGGGAAAGTGGTGGAGACCAAGGCCAAGTGGTAGGCTGATGGCGGTGCTTGATGTGTTCATAATGTAAAGAGGCCGGGCACCACAGGTGCCTGGAGACGGCCATAAACTCAATATTCAATAATTGATTGCAGACAAAACTGCCCGGATAACGGCATCTTCCGGACGGGCGGTTTTTTTGTTGTCCAAATTTGCCGAGGGGAGGCGCCCGGATGGAACTGATGGACAAGCTGACGGTGCTGACCGAGGGCGCTAAATACGACGCCGCCTGCACCTCCTCCGGTGCCAACCGGGCGGGCGGCAAAGGTTTGGGCAACACGATGGCGGCCGGCTGCTGCCACAGCTTTTCGGCCGACGGGCGCTGCATCTCCCTGCTGAAGGTGCTGCTGACCAACGACTGCCTGTACGACTGCAAGTACTGCGTCAACCGGCGCAGTAACGACGTGCCCCGGGCCACCTTTGAGCCGGAAGAACTGGCCGAGCTGACCGTGCAGTTCTACCGCCGCAACTACATTGAGGGGCTGTTCCTCTCCAGCGGGGTGCTGCACAACCCGGATTACACAATGGAGCAGATGATCCGCACCCTCGAGCTGCTGCGCCGCAAGTACGATTTCTGGGGCTACATCCACGCCAAAACCATCCCGGGGGCCAGCCCGGAGCTGGTCTGGCGGCTGGGCCTTGTGGCGGACCGGCTCAGCGTCAACATCGAGATGCCCAGCGAGAGCAGCTTGAAAATGCTGGCCCCCAGCAAGAGCAAAAATGCCATTCTGGCCCCGATGGGGATGATTGCCAACGGTCTGCGGCAGAGCAACCATGAGCTTTCGATCTACCGCCACAGCCCCAAGTTTGCCAGCGCCGGGCAGGCCACCCAGATGATCATTGGCGCCAGCCCCGAAACTGACCACCAGATTTTGCAGCTGGCCTCAGGCCTTTACAAAAAATACGACATGCGGCGGGTATTCTACTCGGCCTACATCCCGGTGGTGGAGGACAGCCTGCTGCCCAGCGTGGACACCAAGCCCCCGCTGCTGCGGGAGCACCGGCTCTACCAAGCGGATTTCCTGATGCGGAAATACCGCTTCGCCGCCGACGAGATACTCAGCGAGCAGACGCCCAACTTCAACCCCTACCTGGACCCAAAGTGCAACTGGGCCGTCCACAACATGCACTACTTCCCGGTGGACGTGAACACCGCCGACCAGGAGATGCTGCTGCGGGTGCCGGGCATCGGCCCCACCAGCGCCGAGCGCATCGTGATTGCCCGCCGCAGCACCCGGCTGGACATG
>JAJDIZ010000111.1 GCA_030266915.1 Ruminococcaceae bacterium OttesenSCG-928-D13
CCAACGGTACAATTGTACCGTTGGGCTTTTTCTTTGCTTGAACGCTCGAACGCTAGATACTCACAAAGAACCGGATGATGAACAGGATGCTGACCACCACCGTGGGAATCTTGATGTCGCGGAACTTGCCGGTGCACAGCTTCAGCAGCACGTAGGAGATCAGGCCGAAGGCGATGCCGTTGGCGATGGAGTAGGTGAGGGGCATCATTGCAACGGTCAGGAAAGCCGGCAGGCTCTCGGTGGGATCATCGAAGTTCACCTTGCGCAGGCCGCCGATCATCAGGCAACCCACAAAGATCAGCGCCGGGGCGGTGGCGACGCCCGGAATCAGCGCCACAAACGGGCTGAGCAGCAGCGCCACGATGAACAGCGCGCCGGTGACCAGGCTCGCAAGCCCGGTGCGCGCCCCCTCGCCGATGCCGGCAGAGCTCTCCACAAAGGTGGTGATGGTGGAGGTGCCCAGGGCGGCGCCGGCGGTGGTGGCGATGGAATCGCATAGCAGGCCCTTCTTCATGTCCTTCATCTCGCCGTTTTCATCCATCAGCCCGGCCGCCTGGGCCGTGCCAAGGAAGGTGCCGATGGTGTCGAACATGTCCACCATCGAGAAGGAGAGCACCAGAATGATGATGGTGCCGATGGTGGCGGCAATGCCCTCACCGCCCGCAAACAGGCTGGCGAAGTCCATCTTGAAGAGGGAGACGTTCACAAAGTCCTTGGCCTGGGCGCCCAGGTTGAAGCTGAAGTTTTCGGGAATGGTGGAATAGCCGGTGATGTAGGATACCAGCGCCGTGCCCACAATGCCGATCAGGATGCTGCCCTTGATTTTCAGGCTGTAGAGAACACCGATGATGACAAGGCCCAGCAGGCTGAGCAGGGCGCCGTGCACGGCGGTGCCGTCGGCCCCGGCAAAGTTGATCAGGGCCACCTGGGTGGCGGGATCGGGCACCACAAGGCCCGAATTCTGCAGGCCGATGTAGGCGATGAACAGGCCGATGCCGCCCGAAATGGAGAGCTTGATGTTCTGCGGAATGCCCTTGATGATGGCCTCACGGGCGCCGATGAAGGTGATGAGCAGGAACAGCAGGCCCGAGATGAACACCAGCGCCAGGGCCATCTGGTACTGCTTCACCAGCGGCAGGTCCGGGTTGCCGGCCAGGGCCGCCATCGCCGGCATCACCGTGAAGGCGAAGAAGGCATTCAGCCCCATGCCGGGCGCCTGGGCGAAGGGCATGTTGGCCAAAAAGGCCATCAGCAGGGTGCCGATGGCGGCCCCCAGGCAGGTGGCGAACAGAACTCCGTTGAAGATGGTGGGGTCGCCGTAGCTGAGCATCCCGGGGTTCACCAGGATGATGTAGGCCATGGCAAAGAAGGTGGTGATGCCGCCAATAACCTCGGCGCGCACCGTGCTTTTCCGTTCACTGACCTTAAACAGTTTTTCCATACAGATACCTCCCAGTCAGTCGCTGTGGTTCCCCCGCTCAGGGCGCTTCCCCGGCGGACCGCAGGAACCACGCAACATCATCATACACCACAAATGAAGAAAAGAAAACTGTCTATTTTGCCGAAAAATGTAGATTGACGCAGAGACGATACTAAAAAATGGAGGTTCGAACATGAAAAACAATAGTTATGCACTAAAAGGAAATATTTTATATAGCAAAGATAAAAGTATGATTATTGAGCAAAAACATGGTTTTTTGCTGTGTGAGGACGGAAAAGTAACGGGTGTTTTCGGCGAATTGCCCAAGCGTTTCGAGGGCATTCCGGTGGTGGACAAGGGGGACGCGCTGATTCTGCCCGGCTTTGCCGACCTGCACCTCCATGCGCCCCAGTACGCCTTCCGGGGCCTGGGGATGGACCATGAACTGCTGGACTGGCTGGATACCCACACCTTCCCGGAGGAGGCAAAATACGCCGACCCGGCCTACGCGAAGCTGGCCTACGGGCAGTTTGTGCCGGCGCTGGCGGCCGGGGCAACCACCCGGGCGGTGGTGTTCGCCACCGCCCACACCGAGGCCACCCTGCTGCTGATGGACATGCTGGAGGAAACCGGCCTTGTCACCCGGGTGGGCCGGGTGAACATGGACCGCAACTCGAACCCGGCCCTGCAGGAGCAGAGCGCCGCGGCCTCGCTGGCGGACACCCGGGACTGGCTGCGGCAGGCAGAGGGCCGCTACACGCACACCGCCCCGATTCTGACGCCGAGGTTCATCCCCAGCTGTTCGGACGAGCTGATGCACGGCCTTGCGGCGCTGCAAAAGGAAACCGGCCTGCCGGTGCAGAGCCACCTGAGCGAGAATCAGGGGGAGATTGCTTGGGTGAAGGAGCTCTGCCCCGAGGCCGCAAACTATGCCGATGCCTACCGGCGCTTTGGCCTCCTTGGCGGGGCGGGCTGCCCCACCATCATGGCCCACTGCGTGTGGAGCGACGCGGCCGAGCAGGCCCTGCTGGCGGAGCACGGGGTATGGGTGGCCCACTGCCCGGTGTCCAACGCGGATCTCTCCTCCGGGGTGGCGCCCGTAAGAGCCTTCCTCGAGCGGGGCATCAAAACGGGCCTTGGCAGCGACATGGCCGGCGGCTATGAGCTTTCAATCTTCGGGGTGATGGTCCAGGCGGTGAAGGATTCGAAGCTGCGCTGGCGGATGCAGGACGAGACCCTGGCCCCCCTCACCCTGCCCGAGGTGTTTTACCTGGCCACCCGGGGCGGCGGCAGCTTCTTCGGGCAGGTGGGGGCCTTCGAGCCGGGCTGGGAGTTCGACGCCATTGTGGTGGATGATTCGGAGATCGTCTGCCCCTTTGAGCTGACCCTGCAAGAGCGCCTTGAGCGGCTGGTCTACCTTGGGGGCGACCGCAACGTGAAAGAGAAATACGTGCAGGGCCGGCGAGTGAAATGAGCGGATTGGGGAGGCGGACTTAATGCAGAAGGAGAAAAAGCTTTTGGAGCCGGAGATCGACATGGAGCGCCTGGAGGCGCCGGACGCCGGCGATTTTGCCCGGCGGATGGCCGAAGGGCAGGACCACAGCGACCTGCTGCTGCGGGGCATCCAGGCGGCCGGGCTGGATTTGGCCGGCTTCAGCTGGACCGGCTGCCGGTTTGAGCGGTGCCGCCTGTCCGGCGCGCAGATGCAGGGCAGCCACTTCTCAAATGTGGTGTTCGCCGGTTGCGATTTCAGCAACGTCAAAATGGGGGAGTGCGTTTTCAGCCGGGTGCGCTTCGAGGGCTGCAAGCTGACCGGGGCGGCCCTGTATGCCGGGGGCTTCAACAACGTGCGGTTTTCGGGCTGCACCTGTGATTACATCAGCCTCACCGAGGCGCAGGCCCGCGGGTTGGACTTTGCCGACTGCCTGCTGGCCGAGGCGAGGCTGGACGGCCTGACCGGAACGCTGCACGGCTTTGAGGGCTGCGACCTGCGCAGGGCCACCCTCTACGGCACCAGCCTGGCCGGGCTGGACCTGCGCAGCGCCGACATCAGCGGGGCGGCCCTGGGTGAAAAAGAACTGAAGGGAGCCACGGTAAGCTCCCTTCAGGCGGTTGAACTGGCGCGACTTTTGGGGGTGAAGGTGAAGGACTGAGGTGCCGGGTTTACCCAGCCAAACCGGCGGGCGCTAGTGCACCGGGCAGCTGCCGTCCGGGCCCTGGTGCCACTTGTACCAGCCGGTGGCGGCCGGGCAGTTTGCCCCGGCCTTGCGGCCGCTCACCGTGCAGTACTGTTCTTGCGTTACCCCTTTGGCCTCGGGGAAGTTTTTGGCCGGCAGGCCCGCCTGGGCGGCCTGCATCACCGCCCGCCAGGCGGCGGTGGGCGGGTGGCCTGCGCCGGTTGCGGCCTCAAGCGGCAGGTTATCGTCGTAGCCGTACCAGCTGGCCGTCACGTAGTAGGGGGTCAGGCCCACGAACCAGTGGTCCCGCTTGTCGTTGGTGGTGCCGGTTTTGCCGCCGCTCTCCATCCCGCCCGGCACCCACATCCCGGCGGCGGTGCCATTGTCCACCACCTCCATCAGCAGCTTGTTCATGATGAAGGCGGTCTCCTCGCTGATCACCCGGGTTTTGGTGGTGTCGGCGGTGACCAGCACGATGCCGGTGCCGCTCTCGATGGTGCTGTAGCAGTGGGGGGTGACGGTGCTGCCGCCGTTACCGAACATCGCGTAGGCCATGGCCATCTCCATCGGGCTGATGCCATAGGTGGTGGCTCCGAGGGCCAGCGGGGCAATGTTGGCGTCCTGCCGCACCAGCGAGGTGATGCCAACATCCTCGTGGAGGAAGCTGTACATCCGGCGGTTGCCGCTCTGGCGGCCCACCCACACGGCGGTGGTGTTCACGCTGCGGGCAATGCCCTCCCGCACCAGAAGATCCCGCTCGAGGTAGGTATTGTCCGCGTTGGCAGGCCAGTCTATCTCCTCCCCGGCCGCGTTTTTGATGGTGGTGGCGGGCTTGTCCGGGAAGGCGCTGCTCCAGGTGATCCAGCCGTCCTCCAGGGCGGTGACGTAGGGGCCGATCGGTTTCATTGTGCTGCCCACCTGCCGGTAGGCGGAAGTGGCCCGGTTGAACGGCCGGTTGACGGTTTTTTGCCCAAGGCCGCCCGCAATGCCCGCGATGCCGCCGTCGTAATTGAGGCTCACCATCGCGGCCTGAGGGGTCACCTGCACCTCGCCCTTCACCGGTTTGCCCGCGTTGTCAACCATCGGCTGGCCGTCCTCGCCGGTGAGCTGTTTTGTCACGGTGACCACCGGCTGGGGGTGCAGGGAGGCGGTGGCGTAAACCTCCTCCATCGAGCGCTGGAGGCTGGGGTCCACCGTGGTGTAGATGTGCAGCCCGCCGTTGTAAATCAGGTTTGAGGCCTCGGTGCGGGAGAGGCTGTACCGGTCCAACAGGTCGCCCACGGCATAGCTGATGACGGTGTCGGTGAACCAGCTGTTCACGTACTTTGGCAGGGCTACCTCGCCCTGGTAGCTCAGGTTTAGTGGCTCGGCCACGGCGGCCTCGTACTCGGCGGCGGAGATATAGTCCTGGTCGCGCATCTGGTAAAGCACGTAGTTGCGGCGTTCCAGATGGGCCTCGGGGTGGTTCACCGGGCTGTAGCGGCCCGGGCTGTTGGTGATGGCCGCGAGGGACGCCCCCTCGGCGATGGTAAGCTGGTCTACGGTTTTGCCGAACAGCTTCTTCGCCTCGGTTTGCACCCCGGCCGTGTTGCCGGTGAAGCTGATGGTGTTCAGGTAGGCGTTGAGAATTTCCTCCTTGGAGTAGAGGGCGTCCAGCCGGACGGCGCGGCACAGCTCCCGCGCCTTGCGCATGTAGCCGGCCATTTTGCTGCCCTCGTCGTCCCGGGTGAGGTTTTTCACCAGCTGCTGGGTGATGGTGGAGGCCCCCTGCTTGCGGCCGTCCTCCCCGCCGATGTAGTTACCGGTGACGATGTGCACCACCTCGTTGGTCACCGCGAACACGGTGCGCTTGAAATCGAAGCCCCAGTGCTCGTAGAATTTGTGGTCCTCGATGGCGACAAAGGCGTCCTTCACATGCTGGGGAATTTGCTCACCCGGCACGTATTCCTTGTGCTGGGTGCAGGGTATGGCGGCGTAGCGGCTGGTGTTGCCGGCGGAATCGGTGGCGTAGAGCACCGTCTCGGTTCGGTAGGGGATGGTTTCCAGGTCCATCCAGAGGTTGTCGTTCCGGGTGGTGTAGACAAAGAAAAACCCGACGCACAGGATGGCA
>JAJDIZ010000112.1 GCA_030266915.1 Ruminococcaceae bacterium OttesenSCG-928-D13
AAGCGCGGTATCAAATGAAAAATCGGGCACAGGCTACCGGGCAAAGGGGAGAGGCCGCAGCGGCGGAGTACTACCTCCGGCAGGGCTACCGGCTGGTGGAGCAGGGCTTCCGTACCCGCTTCGGTGAGATAGATCTGATTCTCGCAAAGGGAGAGATGATCGTCTTTTGTGAGGTGAAAACCCGAGGACCCCACAGTCTGGACAGGCCGGCTGCCAGTGTGGACAGCCGAAAGCAGCACAAGCTTGTGCTGGCCGCTCAGGGTTGGCTGGCTCAGCATAAGCTCGGCGACCCGATGATGCGCTTCGATGTGGCCGAGGTTTTTCCGGGCGTTGACGGAAATCACACGATAAACCTTATTGAGAACGCATTTTAGTGTATAATCACACGATTATCGTATCTTGCATTTTGGGGAGGATCTATGAACTACAGCAGCACCCGCAACAGCAGCCTGAAGGTCAGTTCGGCTGAAGCCATTTTGACGGGACTTGCGCCGGACGGCGGCCTGTTTGTTCCGGCAAGCTTTCCCAAGCTTGATTTTGAGGCCCTTGCCGGTAAACCTTACAGCGAAATTGCTTTCAACATATTGCGGCTCTTTCTGACCGACTACGATGAAGGCTTCCTTCGAAACGCCGTCACCGAGGTCTATGGCGAGCGGTTCGATGGCAAGGCGGGGCATCTCGAGGCGCTGAGTGATGACTTGTATGCTTTGGAGCTGTGGCACGGCCCCACCTGTGCCTTCAAGGACTATGCCCTCCAGCTGATGCCGCTCCTGCTGGTGGAGGCCCGCCGGATGCTGGGCGAGCAGGATGAGACCATCATTCTGGTGGCCACCTCTGGGGACACCGGAAGTGCGGCGCTTGCTGGATACAGCAATGTAAATTCTGTAAAAATCGCAGTATTTTATCCCAATAACGGAACAAGTTTGCTGCAACAGCTGCAAATGACCACTCAGACAGGAAAAAATGTGGCGGTGTATGGCGTGACAGGCAACTTCGACGACGCCCAGCGCGGGGTGAAGCGGGCCTTCACCGACCCCGCCTTGGCCGAAAAACTGGCGGCCCGTGGTGCCAAGCTGTCCAGCGCCAATTCGATCAACTGGGGCCGCCTGGTGCCGCAAATTGTGTACTATGCCACCAGTTATCTGGCTCTGTGCCAAAAGGGGCGCATCAAATACGGCCAGCCGCTGGATTTCTGTGTTCCCACTGGCAACTTCGGCGACATCATGGCCGGCTGGTACGCCAAGCAGATGGGGCTGCCAGTGGGCAAGCTAATCTGCGCCTCCAACAAAAATAACGTTTTGGCAGAATTTTTAGAGACAGGACAGTACAACGCTAACCGTGAGTTCTACAAAACCAGCTCGCCTTCGATGGACATTCTGGTGTCCTCCAACCTCGAAAGGCTGCTCTGCCACGCCTCAGGCAGCACCGAAAAGGTGACGGGCTGGATGGCCGAGCTTGCCCGGGACGGCAGTTATCAGGTGGACGCGACGGTGCTTGAGGCCATCCAGGCCACCTTCGAAGCAGGCTGGTGTTCCGAGGAGGCGGTGTTTGATGAAATCCGGCAGGCAAAGCAGTCCTACGGTTATCTCAGCGACCCGCACACCGCCGTGGCCCTGCGGGTTGCGGCGGAGAAGGGTAAAGGCGCAGATGGCCGGCCGGTTGTGGTGCTGTCCACCGCAAGCCCCTACAAATTCAGCTGTCAGGTGCTGGAAGCGCTGAAACAGCCGGTGCCGGACGATGAGTTCGATGCCCTTCGCGCACTTGAGGCTTTTAGTGGGGTGAAAGCGCCCGAAAGCCTCTCGAAACTTGTTGACAAGCCCGTACGCTTTACAGAAGTTATTGACCCGGCCTCCATCAGCGAAATATCGCTGAAAATGTAGCAGTATGGCGCTTTTTACGATAAGCGATCTGCACCTAAGCCTGGGGCACGACAAGCCCATGGATATCTTTAAGGGCTGGGAGGGTTATCTGGACCGGCTGCGTGAAAACTGGAGCAACACTGTAACCACCGAGGACACTGTGGTGGTCGCCGGGGACATCAGCTGGGCGATGAAGCTTGAAAACTGCGATGAGGATTTCGCTTTCATCCACGCCTTGCCCGGTCGCAAGCTGCTGATGAAGGGTAACCACGACTATTGGTGGAGCACCCGGGCCAAGATGGATCAATATCTGGCAGACCGGGGCTTTCACACTTTGGAGATACTGTTCAATAACAGCTTTCTTGTGGACGGAACAGCAGTTTGCGGCACCAGAAGCTGGATGTATGAGCCGGACGCGCCCCACGACGCAAAAGTGATGGCCCGGGAAAACGGCCGGCTGCGGGTTTCGCTGGAACATGCGGCCCAAAACTGGCCCAGCGCCGAACGGGTCGCCTTCCTGCACTATCCGCCGGTCTACCAGAATGTGCGTTCCGAGGAAGTGATCGCCATTCTGAAGGAATACGCTGTGGTGCGCTGTTATTATGGTCACCTGCACGGCGTCTCGATCTACAGCGCGGTGCAGGGGATGGTCGACGGGATCGACTACCGGCTGGTCAGCGCCGATGCGCTTAAATTCCGCCCCTTTGTGATACCGGACCTGATGGACCGGAACCAGTGAAGCGTGCCATTGGGCCGCCGGAATTTTATGATGGCATTATCTGTGAAACCATGATATAATATTATGACTTTGCTATTTGGAGGAACATTAATGAAACTCAACAAAAACGAGAAGACAGCCACTAACACCGTGGAACTGGAATTTTCCATCGAACCCGAGGTTCTAAGGGAAGCCATTTCCAAGGTCTATCGCCGGGATGCCAAGAAGTATAATGTGCCGGGTTTCCGCCGCGGCAAGGCGCCCCGCAATCGCATTGAACAGATTTATGGGGCTGACGTTTTTGTTTATGATGCTGTAAACGACATCTTCCCCGAAGCCTATGAGGAAGCGGTCAAGGAAGCTGGCATCGAGCCGGTGGGCCGCCCCGATGTGGAGCTTGTAGAGGCGACCGCCGAAAAGGGCGCGGAGCTGAAAGCTGTTGTCACCACCAAGCCCGAGCTTAAAATTGGCAAGTACACCGGCCTGAAGGCTACCAAAACCACCGAAAAGGTGGATGAGGCCAAGGTGGATGCCGAAATCGAACGGATGCAGGAGCGCAACGCCCGGCTTGTTACCCGTGAGGGTGCGGCCGAGGATGGCGATATCGCCAACATCGACTTCGAGGGCTTCAAGGATGACGTGCCTTTCGAGGGCGGCAAGGGTGAAAACCACGACCTGACGCTTGGCTCCGGCTCGTTTATCCCTGGCTTTGAGGAGCAGGTGGTGGGCCACAAGGCCGGCGACGAGTTTGACGTCAAGGTTACCTTCCCCGAAGAGTACCACAGCGAGGAGCTTAAGGGCGCCGACGCCGTCTTCAAGGTGAAGGTGAACGGCGTGCATCACAAGGAACTGGACGCCCTGGACGACGAGTTCGCCAAGGACGTGAGCGAGTATGACACGCTGGATGAGCTGAAAAAGAGCATCCGTGACGGCATGCAGAAGGAGCTGGACGAGGCCGCCGACCGCGAGGTGGAGAACCAGTTGGTGGATCAGATTGTCGAGACCATCGAGGGGGAGATCCCCGAGGTGATGTACGAGGTGCGCATCGACGAGATGGTGCGCGACTTCGCCTACCGTCTCGAGAGCCAGGGCCTGAACCTGGAGACCTACCTGCAGTACACCGGCATGGACGGCAAGGCCTTCCGCGATGGCTTCCGTGAGCAGGCCGAAAAGCAGGTGAAGATGCGGCTGGCTCTTGAGACCGTTGTTCGCCTCGAGAAAATTGAGGTTACCGAACAGGACATCGATGAAGAAATTGCGCGCATCGCCGAGAAATACTCGATGGAGAAGGACCAGGTCAAGAACATCATGCCCAATGATGAGATTGCCAAGGACTTGGCCGTGAATAAGGCCATTGATCTGGTGAAGTCCAAGGCCACCATCACCGAGGAGAAGGCGAAAAAGGCGGAGAAGAAGGCCGACAAGGGCAGCAAGGACGAAAAGCCCAAGGCGGAGAAGAAGGAAAAGAAGCCCGCAAAGAAGGCTGCTGAAAAACCCGCGGCCAAGGAAAAGGCGGCCGAGGAGAAGTAAGCTTCTTCCAGGCCTGGCAACTCATATTATCATTACGGGTTCCCATTTCGCCAAAATTTATTGTTTCCGCGCGGTATAATCCGAGAGACAGCCGTAACGGAGGTTAATGCTTTGAGCAGTTTAGTCCCCTATGTTGTGGAACAAACCAACCGTGGAGAACGATCTTACGATATATTTTCTCGCTTGCTGAGCGACCGCATCATCATGCTGAGCGATGAGGTGAACGATACCACAGCCAGCCTGGTGGTGGCGCAGCTGCTGTATCTCGAAGGGCAGGACCCGGAGAAGGATATCAGCCTCTACATCAACAGTCCGGGTGGTTCCATCACTGCCGGCATGGCTATCTACGACACCATCAACTATATTCAGTGCGATGTGTCGACAATCTGCATCGGCATGGCGGCCTCGATGGGCGCTTTCCTTATGGCGGCAGGCACCAAGGGCAAGCGCATTGCCCTGCCCAACAGCGAAATCATGATTCACCAGCCTTCCGGTGGCGCTCAGGGCCAGGCCAGTGATGTGAAAATCATGGCAGAACGCATTTTAAAGATGCGCCACAAGCTTAACCAGATTCTGGCCGAGCGGACCGGCCAGCCGCTGGAAGTGATTGAGCGGGACACCGAGCGCGACCATTTTATGGGCGCCGAGGAGGCCCAAAAGTATGGTCTGATCGACAAAATTTATACCTCGCGCGCAGAACTTGAAAAATAATTAAGAGGACACTATGGCAACAACTGGCAAGGGCGGCCCAACCAAGGAAAAAACACTGATATGCAGCTTTTGCGGAAAAAGCCAGGACGATGTGGAGCGTATGATCATCGGCCCGGGCGTGAACATCTGCAACGAGTGCATTGAACTGTGCTACTCCTTGTTGGGCAATGACGAAAAATACGTCGAAGAATCGCCCAAGAACCGAAACCGAAGCCGCGCCACCATCCGGCAGGACATCAAGATACTGACGCCGCAAGAGATCAAATCCGGGCTGGACCAGTATGTCATTGGACAGGATGAGGCCAAAACGGTGCTGAGTGTTTCGGTCTATAACCACTACAAGCGCATTTTGACGCCTCACATCGACGATGTGGAGCTGCAGAAAAGTAACGTGCTGCTGCTGGGTCCCTCGGGTGTGGGCAAAACCTTGCTGGCTCAAACGCTGGCCAACATGCTGGGCGTTCCCTTTGCCATTGCGGATGCCACCACCCTTACCGAGGCCGGCTATGTGGGCGAGGATGTGGAGAACATCCTGCTCAAGTTGATTCAGGCGGCTGATTTTGATGTGGAGCGGGCCGAGCGCGGCATCATCTACATCGATGAAATTGATAAAATTACTCGTAAGAGCGAAAATCCTTCGATCACCCGGGATGTGGGTGGGGAAGGGGTGCAGCAGGCGTTACTGAAGATCCTCGAGGGTACCGTCAGCAACGTGCCGCCCCAGGGCGGCCGCAAACATCCCCAGCAGGAGTTCATCCAGATCAACACCAAGAATATCCTGTTTATCTGTGGCGGCGCTTTTGACGGCCTGGACAAGTTGATCCAGACGCGCACCGATAAATCAGCACTCGGCTTCGGCGCCCCCCTGAAGGAGGACCCAAAG
>JAJDIZ010000113.1 GCA_030266915.1 Ruminococcaceae bacterium OttesenSCG-928-D13
GCCTCCAACTACATCCACCTGCTGCGCAAGGCGCTGCGCAAGGCCGGCTTCCAGAACGTGCCGGTGCTCAGCCTCAACTTCTCGGGCCTTGAGAAGGACTCCAGCCTCAAGTTCACCGTGCCGATGGTCCGCAAGGCGCTGGCGGCGGTGTTCTACGGGGACGAGCTGATGAGCCTTTCAAACCAGATTCGCCCCTACGAGCACAGCCCCGGCACCGCCGACGCCCTGATCGCCAAATGGCAGGCCGAGATCATCGCCCAGTTTGCCGCCGGGCGCGGGATGTCCAAGCGGGACATGAAGCGCAACTTCGAGGCGATTGCCGACGATTTCGCCGCCATCCCCTTCACCAAGGTGCCCAAGGTGAAGGTGGGCATCGTGGGGGAAATCTATGTGAAGTACAGCCCCCTGGGCAACAGCGGCCTCGAGGCCTTCCTCGCGGCCGAAGGCTGCGAGGTGAACATGCCGGGCCTGATGGGCTTTGTGCAGTATTGCATCATCAACGGCAGCACCGACCGCCAGCTCTACGGCGGCAGCCAGCTGGTGCGCAAAATCTACGACCTGGTGATGGACTTCACCACCACCCGGGAAAAGCTGATGATTGCCGCCATCAAACGGCACAAAAATCTGCACGCCCCGGCGCTGTTTATGGACACCCACGCCCTGGCCGAGGGTGTAATCGGCTACGGCGCCAAGATGGGCGAGGGCTGGCTGCTCACCGCCGAGATGCTGGAGCTGGTAAAAAGCGGCTACCCCAACATCGTGTGCGCCCAGCCCTTCGGCTGCCTGCCCAACCATGTGGTGGGCAAGGGGATGATCTCAAAAATCCGCGCGATGTACCCCGAAACCAACATTACCCCAATCGACTACGACCCCAGCGCCACCAAGGTGAACCAGGAGAACCGCATCAAGCTGATGATCGCGGTGGCGAAGGAGCGCATCGACGGCGCCGCCGCCCCGGTGCAGCTGATTGTGGACGACGAGGAATCCGAGGCCGAGGTGCCGGTGGCCACCAGCCGCAAAGAGGTGGGGTAAGGTTTCGCCAGTTGTTCTAATTTAGCTTGCCGGGGCCTAGCGTCGGGTATTCTCTCCCCTCGCATGCTCCGCATATCCTAAGCCCTAGGCTCGGTCCAAGAATACCCGACGCTCTCCCCGGCCATACGCCGAAGCGAGTTGCTCAACTCAGTAAGAACAGCAGCTACCACCCAGCCAGCCGGGGCGTGCGGCAGGCGTTCCCCGCCGGGACGTCAGCCGCAAGCTGAATCACATACAACGTCCTTTCGTTGTGTGTGAGGCAGCGCGGAAGGTAGGCCCAGAGGGGAATGGCTGCCGTGCGCACCGGCGGCCCCTGTCAACACAAAAAAACGAGGCATACCCGCCTCGTTTTTCTCTGCCATATCCTTATAATGTGCTATAATGTCAATCGTCAAAACAGCCCGGTAATCAGGTAATACGCCACCGGCACCAGCAGGGCCGGCAGCAGGTTGCCCACCCGCACCTTGGTGATGCCCAGCATGTTGGTGCCAATGGCGGTGATCATGATGCCGCCCAGGATGCCAATCTCCCGCAGCATGTCCCCGGTGAGATAGGGGCTCACCCAAACGGCCAGCAGGGTCAGCGCCCCCTGGTACACCAGCACGCTGAAGCCCGAAAACAACACCCCGATGCCCAAAGTGGAGGCCATCACCACGGTGATGATGGCGTCCAGCAGGCTTTTGGCAAACAGGATGCTGTGGTTGCCCCGCACCCCGCTCTCGATGGCGCCCATCACGGCCATGGTGCCCACGCACACCACAAGGCTGGCCGACACAAAGCCCTTGGAGAAATTCCCCATGCCGCCGCCCTTACTCAGCTTGCCCTGAATCCAGTCCCCCAGCCGGGCCAGGGCGGCCTCGATGCCAACCCACTCCCCGATGATGCCACCCAGGGCCAGCGCCACGATGAACAGCACCGGATTGGCCCCCTCGGCCTGCATGTTGGTCACGCAGCCCGAGATGCCCACGAACATCACGGCCAGGGAGGTGCCCTGGTTCAGGATGTCCCGGATGTTCTCCTTAAGGCCGCCACGTAGCAGCAGCCCAATCAGGCTGCCCACAATGATGGCCGCAAAATTGACGATGGTTCCCAGCAAGGTATCCCTTCCTCTTGGCGCCTGCGGCGCCCTGCTTATTCCATTACAATACTGACTACATAATATAAAACCGACGATTCACCAGATCATGCTACCACACCGCGGCGGCGCGCGTCAATCGGCGGCGCGCCGGCCGCAGACCGGAGGTTCCTGTGCCCTATCTTCTGGCCGCCACCCTGGTTCTGCTGCTTGTCTTCCTGTTTGCCGCGCTGCGCAACCCGGCCCGGATGCGGGTGGGCTTTTTGTGCTCCGCCTTCGTGGTGATGGCCGGCCTCAGCTACCTGTTTTTTGCGCTCAGCTCCGGCAACGCCATTCTGGAATGGACCATCGTGCTGATCGCCATTGTGGTGATGGGCGTGCTGATGTTCGGCATCTACGTGCTCATCGCCCTGCTGCTGCTCAACTTCCGGGTGATGCGCCGGCGGGAGCGCCGCTCGATGGCCAACCGGCTCACCCTGTTTTTCTCCCTGCTGCTGATCGGCTATCTGGTGCTGTCCTGGGCGGTGGTGGTGTTCAACGTACCCCGCTGGCTGGGCAGCCTGTATTTCGGGCTCACCCTGGTGGTGGTTTACTATTTCTTCCACATCTTCGTGTTTTTGCTGAGCGATTTTTTGTGCGTGCTGGCCCGCCCCCGCAAGAATAAGGACTATGTCATCGTGCTGGGGGCCTCGCTGGTGGATGGCCGGCCCTCGCCTCTCTTGGCCCGGCGCATCGACGCCGCCCTGCGCTTCTACCGCAAGCAGGCCAAAAAACGCGCCCCGCCCACATTGATCATGAGCGGCGGGCAGGGCGCCGACGAGGCCGTCAGCGAGGCCGAGGCGATGCGGAACTACGCAATCGAGCAGGGCGTCCCGCCAGAGCATATCCTGCTGGAGGGCAAATCCCGCAACACCTACGAAAACATGCTCTACTCAAAGGAAGTCATCGAGCGGGACCGGGCCGCCCGGGGCCTTGCCGAAACGCCCTACAAGGCCATCTTCGCCACCAGCGGCTACCACATCCTGCGCAGCGGCATGCTGGCCCGCAAGGTGGGGCTGGCGGCGGTTGGCATTGCCGGCCGCACCGCCCTGTACTATCGGCCCACCGCCCTGCTGCGGGAATACGTGGCCTACGTGAAAATGCGCCTGAAACCCCTTTTGATCATAGCCGGCCTGATATTCCTGGCCGGCACCGGAATGTCCCTGCTGTCCTGGGCGCTCCAGTCCGGCCAGCTGGTGCGGTGGGTGAGCGACCGGGTGACCTCCAACCGGTAGCTGCCATCCCGTGGGGCGTCACCATTCTGTCACCAATTGTCCACGGTTTTCAACAGCCTTTCAACAGCCGGGGCGATCTCCTCGTCCCGCAGGCCGCCGTAGCCCACCACCAGGGCGTCGGCGGTCTCGTTTTTTGCGGCGGGCAGGGCGCGGTATTCGTCCAGCGCCCGCAGCCACAGACCATTTTCGCGGGATTTTTCCGCTATTTTTTTTGCATTTCTCCCCGGCAGCCTCAGAATGAAGTACAGCCCGGTGTGGGCGTTCTCCACCCGGTGGGCCACCCCGGCCCCCGAGAAGGCCGCCTCCAACGCGGCCACCAGAGCGTCCCGGCGGCGGCGGTAGGCCGCCCGGCTGCGGTTCAACCCCCGGGCAAAGTGGCCCTCGCTCATCAGCCGGGCCAGGGCATGCTGCTCCGGCCGGGACACGGTGCAGGCGTAGTCGCCATAGGCTGCCCGCCACTGCTCCAGCAGGGCCGGCGGCAGCACCAGGTAGGCCGCCCGCAGGCCCGGGGCCAGGCTGCGGGAGAAGGTGCCGGCGTAAATCACATGGCCGGCGGTGTCCAGCCCCTGCAGGCAGGGCAGGGGCCGCCCGTCGAAGCGAAACTCACTGTCGTAGTCATCCTCGATGATCCATCGGCCGCCGGCCGCGGCCCAGCGCAGCAGCTCGGTGCGCCGGCCTACCGGCATCACCCCGCCGGTGGGGAACTGGTGGCTCGGGGTCAGGTAGGCGGTAGCCGCACCGCTGGCCGCAAGGGCCTCGGGCGCCATGCCGCCCTCATCCACCGGCACCGGCACCACCGGCACCCCCATGTTTTGCAGCAGCCGCCCGGTTTTGGCGTAGCCCGGATCCTCCACCGCCACCGGCACCGGGCCAAGCAGCCGCCCCAGCATCCCGGTGAGCACCTCGAGCCCGGCCCCCACCACCAGCTGGTCCGCCGTGCAGCGCACCCCCCGGTAGCTGTGCAGGTAGCCGGTGATGGCGCCACGCAGCACGGCGTCCCCGCCGCTCTCCCCCCGGGCGAACAGGGCCTGACCCTCCGGGCCGCCCAGTTGCTCCTTCAGCAGCCGGGTCCAGGTTTTCAGCGGGAACAGCGAGACATCCAGCCCGCCGGTGGCAAGGGTGTATCCCGCCGGGGTCGCCTCCCCTGTCTTTTCCCGCTCCTTCTCCTGTCGGTTTCTATCTACAATTAGTATATTTCCATCATTATATATATTCTGTTCGCTTTCGCCCACGCCTCCGCGCCCAGGCATGGCCACCCCGCCCGCCGGCCCAACCAGGCCCTCCACCCGGTTCACCACAAAGCCGCTGCGGGGCCGGGCCTCCACATAGCCCTCGGCCGCCAGCATCTGATAGGCCTCATCCACGGTGTTCACGCTCACCCCAAGCTGGGCCGAAGCCGCCCGCTTGCCCGGCAGCCGGGTGCCGGCGGGCAGCGCCCCGCCCCGTATTTCGGAGGACAGGTGCCTATACAATTGGTAGTATAGCGGTTCTTTATCCCTTTTGTTGAGGAATATATCGATGAAATCCATAGGCAGTCTTCCAATCTGATACCATGATAAATTCATAATCTGGATATTACAAAGGGCCCAGTTCGGATGTACAATAAGCATACAGAAACAAGGCGCCCTTGTCAAACACGGGGCTGCGGGCTTTTTCGGCAATGTAAGGGGCAACACCTTGCCACCGCCCGCAGCCGGAGGAGATGAAAGCTATGGAGCAGAGAAGCAAACCCAAATTCGACGCGCGGCAGATGGCTCTGATCGGGGTGCTGTCAGCGCTGGTCTTCGCCCTGTCCTGGGTGCAGATCCAGATTCCCCTGGCGGGAGACAACACCCGCATCCACCTTGGCAACATCATGTGCCTGCTTTCGGGCGTGGTGTTCGGGCCACTGGTGGGCGGCCTTTCGGCCGGCTTTGGTTCGATGATCTTCGATTTCACAAACCCGCTGTACATCAGCGAGTTTTGGATCACCTTCCTCACCAAGTTCGCCATGGGCTTTGTGGCCGGGCTGCTGGCCCATCGCGCCTTCAAAAACCTGCACGACCTGCCACGCATGCTGCTGGGCGCCGCCGGCGGGCAGCTCACCTACATTGTGCTGTACGGCGCCAAAAGCATCATCATGCAGCACTGGGTGTACGGCAACCCCTGGGAGGCCGCCCTCGGGGTGGCGGCTGTGAAGGTGGGGGTTTCGGCCCTCAACGGCGCCATCGCGGTGGTGGGCTGCACCCTGCTGGCCCCGGCGCTGAAAGCCGCCCTGCGGTCGGCCGGGCTGTTCAAGCAGGGGCACACGGCATAGCAACCGGCACGGGATAAAATCCAC
>JAJDIZ010000114.1 GCA_030266915.1 Ruminococcaceae bacterium OttesenSCG-928-D13
CGGAAGATATGGAACGAGTACCAGCTGCTGTCGTCGCAGTTGGGGCAGCCGGGGGTGGACAAAAAGGCAGTGCAGGAGAAGATGACCGAAGAACCGCGGTACAACAGCGCGGGGCGGGTGCGTCGGAAGTACACGGCGGAGATAGACGCTCGGCTGCGTGAAATCGAGGCAGAGGAACATGCGAAAACCCGGCGCATGGGCACCGGGCACAAGCAAAAGCTCACCAACAAGCAGATCCACGAGATTCTGGTGGAGGAAGGGTACGACATCAGCCTCGTGACCATCAACATCGAGCTTGCGCGCATAAGGCAAAAGCAAAAAGAGGTGTACATCCGTCAAACGTACGAATACGGGGAGCGGCTGGAATATGACTTCGGAGAGGTACTGCTGAATTGCGGCGAAGGGATGAAGACCTACCACATGGCGGTGCTTTCGTCGCCGTGCTCGGACTTCCGGTGGCTGTACCTGTACACCAATCAGAAGAAGGATGTATTTTTAGACAGCCACGTGAAGTTTTTTGAGATGGTGGGCGGCTGCTACCGGGAGGTGGTGTACGACAACATGAAGAACGTGGTGAGTAAATTCATCGGCAAGAACGAGAAGGAACTCAATGCCGACCTCATCAAAATGGCGATGTACTATGGGTATCAAATCAACGTGACCAATTGCTTTCGCGGCAACGAGAAGGGCCATGTGGAGAACAGCGTCAAGGTACTGCGCAACCAGCTGTTCAGCCGGCACTACACCTTTGGCACCCGGGGCACCTTTAATCCATTTAAGAACAGCATTTGTGAATCTTGAATACCAGCATTCGTCATCCCACGCAGCACTTCTTCATTGGCTTCCCTGATGGCCCCCTTGATATCACCCATCGTTTTCGTCTTGGCGCTTGCGTTGCTCCGGCAAGTCATTTTCTGGCAGCTTGACACTGCCCTATCAGCGCTTCTCTGCGCAAGGCAAACGTGGTGGAGACACACCCACCCCCCCACACACGTCTTGTACAAATTGCCAAACATCTTTAACATTTTTCCCAATTGACAGGCAAAATCTGCATATGTTAAAGTCTCTATAAGAAATGCAAAGCCCACGCCACCCGGAATGGGCGGCAAACAACAACTGAATAGACAAAATTCTACTGGCATTTTCAGGACGGGAAACCTGGTCACCATCTCCCCTCTTTGAAAGTGCCTTTTTTTTGCAGCGGCGCGCTGTTTCAGGACGGGAAACCTGACCCTCCCTTCTGAGACAGCGCTTTCTTTTTTGCACCCTTTTTTACTGCGAACGGGAGCCGGCCCCGCTCACATAAACGAAGCCAACCACGAGATCAGGAGGAACTTGTATGGAAAAGACCATTGAAAACCTCAAAACGCTGGTGCGTGCAGGCAAGGGGGAAATCCCCGCCCACCGGGTAGTGCTGGGCGGCACCCTCATCAACGTAATGACCAGCGAGGTTTACCCCGCCGACGTGGCCATTTATGGCGACACCATTGTGGCTGTGGGCGACGTGAGCATGCACATTGGCCCCGAGACCGAAAAGATTGACGCCACAGGGAAATACCTGGCGCCCGGCCTCATCGACGGGCACATCCACAGCGAGTGCAGCAAGCTCAGCATCACCGGGTACGCCAAGGCCGTGGTGCCCTGCGGTACCACCAGCATGGTGTCCGGTCTGGACGAGTATATCTCGGTATCCGGCCTTGAGGGCCTGCGGGAGGTGTTCGAGGAAATCAAAGGGGTACCGCTCAAGGTGTTTTGGGGCGCACCCTACCGCACCCCCTACACCGTGCCCCAGTCCACTGTGGCCTTCAACTTTACCAAGGAGGTACACGCCGAGGTTCAGCAGTGGCCCGAGTGCTTCGGCGTGTGGGAAACGGTACGGGAGTTCGTTACCGAGGGGGACGACGATACTCTGGGCGCCATTTTGCAGGCGGACAAAAACCGGCTGCCGGTGTTTGGCTGCGCTCCCATGGCCCAGGGCAAACAGCTGGACGGCTACCTGTGCGGTGGCATCCGGCTGGACCACGAAAGCTACACCCACGAGGAAGTGGTGGAAAAGATGCGCAAGGGCATGCATATGCTCATCCGCGAAAGCTCCGTCACCCACTTTTTAGCCGAGAACATCCGCGCTGTCACCGAAGTGAACCCGTACCTGGCGCGCCGTGTCAGCTTTTGTACCGACGACGTGACCGCCAGCGATGTTTTGAGCAAGGGCCATCTGGATAACGTGGTGCGCCTGGCCATCGCCGCCGGGGTGGAGCCCATGGCCGCCATTCAGATGGGCACCATCAACAGCGCCGAAGCCTACCGCATCGATCATATGGTAGGCTCTATCTCCCCGGGCCGCATCGCCGATATTCTGCTGGTGGACAGTCCCGAGAGTTTCCGGGTGCAAGCCGTCATCAGCGACGGCGAGCTGGTGGCACGCGACAAAAAGATGATTCGCCAGCTTACCCCCCCGCCCCGCAGCGCCGTTTTAAGCAGTGAGTTAAAGCGCACTTTGACAAGGCCGGAGGACTTCCACTACCGGGTAGGCATCCAAAAGGGCAAGGCCAAGGTGCTGTCCATGGATGTAAAAGGCCCCTTTGTGCGCCAGCGGCGGGATGTGGAGCTGCGGGTGGAAAACGGGGTGGTACTGCCCGATATCGACCAGGACGTGGCCATGGTGTCGGTGTTGGAGCGGTTTGGGCGCAACGGCAACCAGAGCCTGGCTTTCTGCTCGGGCTGGCACCTGAAAAAAGGAGCTATGGCTTCCTCCTGTGCACCAGACGACAATGACATTGTTGTGATGGGCGTGGACGCGGCTGATATGTCTCTGGCGGTCAACCACCTTATCCAAAACGGCGGTGGCCAAGTACTGGTGGCAGACGGCAAGATCATCGACTTTCTGCCCCTGCCTGTGGGCGGCATTGTCAGCGACGAGGAGCCCGAGGTGATTGCCCGGCGGGAAACAGAGCTGAATAAAGCCGCCAATGCCTTGGGATGTGACTTACCCGAACCCCTGATGTATATGTTCTTTTTACCCATCACGTCTATCCCGGACTATGCCATTACCGACGTGGGTCCGGTGGATGTGCAAGCACTGGATACCTTCGACCCCATCCTGGAACTTGTGGAAGACTAAAGGAGGCCACCTATGGACAAACAGCAACTAAAGCGCTTGCTGGACGTGGCGGCCGGCCGTGAAAAGGCGGATCTGGTCATCAAAAACGCCCATGTGGTGGACGTTTATGGCGGCGGCATCATTGACGGAGACATTGCCCTGTGCGGCGACCTGATTGCCGGCGTGGGCGAGTACACCGGCGCCGTGGAGATTGATGCCGAGGGCCGGTATGCCACCCCCGGCTTCATCGACAGCCACATTCATATCGAGTCCTCATATGTCAGCCCGGAGGAAATTGGCCGAATGCTGGCGCCCCATGGCGGTACCACCATCATTGCCGACCCCCATGAGATTGTGAATGTGTGCGGCATGGCCGGCATGGAATATATGCTGGCTGCAGCGGAGGAAACGGCGCTGGATGTCAAGTTTGTGCTGCCCTCCTGCGTGCCTGCCACCCCTTGGGAACATTCCGGCGCCAATATTGACGCCACCGCCATGCGGGAGCCCTTGCAGGACGAGCGCATTATCGGGCTGGGCGAGTTTATGGACTACCCCGGTGTGATCAACGCCGCCGATGGTGTGCTGGACAAGCTGCTGGCGGCCTACGAGGCGGGCAAGCTGATTGACGGCCACAGCCCCGCCGTGTACGGCAAGGATTTGAACGCCTACGCCGCCGCCCGCATTTTGAACGACCATGAGTGCGGCACTGTGCAGGAGATGCAGGATCGCATCTCCCGGGGTATGTACGTGCTGTTGCGGCAGGGTTCCGCCTGCCATGACCTGCGCAACCTGCTGCGCGGCCTGACGCGGGAGAATAGCCGCCGGTGCCTGCTTTGCAGCGACGACCGGCAGCCCAAAACCATGTTGGAGCTGGGCCATCTGGACGATCACCTGCGCATTTGCGTGCAGGAAGGGGTGGACGCCATCACCGCCATCCGCATGGCCACCCTCAACGCGGCCGAGTGTTTCCGCCTGCACGACCGCGGCGGCATTGCGCCGGGCCTGCGTGCCGACATTGTGCTGATGGACGATTTAAAGGACTTCCAGGTTCGGCGGGTCTTTATCGCGGGCCGGGAGGTGGCAAACGAAGGAAAATACCTGCCCTCCATCCGGCGGCACAGCATTGCGCCGGTCACCGGCAGCTTCCACGTAGCGAGCTTCTCTGCCGAGAAGCTGCGCCTGCCACTGAAAAGCGACCTGGTGTACACCATCGGCATCAACCCCGGCAGCGTGGTTACCACAAAGCGGACGGATGCGGTGCGTAGAAATACGGATGGCAACTTCCTGTTCGACCCCGCTTTGGACATTGCCAAGGTGGCCGTGGTGGAGCGTCACCAGGGAACAGGCAACGTGGCCCTGGGCCTGTTGCACAACTACGGCATCAAGGCAGGCGCAGTGGCCCTCTCTATCGCACACGACAGCCACAACATCATTGTGGTGGGCACAACTGACGCCGACATGGCCTTTGCCACCCAGCAGCTTATTGCCCAAAACGGGGGTGTTGTGCTGGTAAAGGACGGCGCTGTGGTGGAAAGCATGCCCATGCCCATCGGCGGTATTATGAGCGACCAAAGCGGCGAGTGGGTGCGCGACAAGCTGGTGGATCTTCAAAACGCCGCGTACGATGTTTTGAAGGTGAACCCCCAGCTGGATCCGGTGATGACGCTGTGCTTCATGTCGCTGGCGGTCATCCCCGAGATCAAGATTACCGACATAGGCCTGTTTGATGTGGCAAAATTTGATTTTATCCCAGTGGAGGCGAATGTATAAGGCACACTATAAGGAGGAAATATTGTGAATAAAGGTTTATTGGTACCGTTCTTTCGCCGCGGTGATATTGGCGGCCTTACCTACGCAGTTACAAACAACATCGTCAACTACCTCATCGTCATCGCCACACTTTCCGGGGCGCTGGGCTGGCCGGATGAGATTGTGTACGGACGGGTAATCCCGGGCATGTCTATCGGGTTGCTGTGCAGTGGTTTGTACTATGCGTACATGGGCTGGAAGTTATCGAAAAAAGAAGGACGAAGCGATATTGCGGCATTGCCCTCGGGCGTGTCCACCCCGGCTATGTTTGTCATCCTGTACGGGGTCATCACTCCCCTGCACTATGGCATTGGCGACCCGGAGTTGGAGTGGGCGGCAGCTATGGCAGCCTGCTTCATCGGCGGGGCTGTAGAGTTTGTAGGCGGCTTCATCGGCCCCTGGATGAAACGCCACATCCCGCGCGCCGCGCTGCTTGGCACCGTGGCGGGCATCGGCTTTATTTGGATGGCCACCCAGGGCGTGTTTGACGTGTTTGGTGACCCGATGGTGGGCCTGCCCATTTTGGCGGTGGCCATGGTGGGGCTGTTTGGCGGCTATGTGTTCCCCAAAAAAATCCCGCCTCTGGTGGTAGCCGTCGTGGGCGGCATCGTCTATGCCCTGTGCCTTGGGCGCACCAGCTTTGATTTCTCCGGCATCGGGTTCTATTTCCCCAATCCGG
>JAJDIZ010000115.1 GCA_030266915.1 Ruminococcaceae bacterium OttesenSCG-928-D13
CCTGCCGGGTGTACCGGACCGCGACCTGCCCACCTCCAAGGCTGTGAAGGTGACGGTCAGCGCCACAAAGCCCGCGGTGACCCAGAGCACAAAAAAAGTGACGCTGTACCCGGCGGACGCGGGCAGCAGCGCCACGGTGCGGCTGGACCTGCCCGCCGGCACTCCAGCTATCGAGGACGTGAAGCTGAAGGGCGCGGCCGGCAGTTGCTACGCCGTGGACTACCACGGCGGCGTGGCCACCATCTCCCTGAACCAGGCGGGCTACGACGCAGCCCGGGTGAAAAGCCAAACCCTGACCCTGGAGGTGTATCTGGCCGGCAACGCCAAGGCAGCCACCACCATAAAGGTGGGCGTCACAGCGCAAAAGTTCAAATAGGCATGGATGCGGTCAATCCGATTGGTTCATCGGTGAAAGGCCGGCGTTCCGCACCCGGGCCAGCGTGGGAATGGCGTTGGCCGCGCCCTTCTCCGTCACCGCCAGGGACGAGGCCACCGAGGCGAGCCGGACGGCCTCGCCGTAAGGCTCATCCCGTAGCAGCGCAGCCAGAAAGTACCCGGTAAAGGTGTCGCCGGCGCCGGTTGTGTCCACCACCGGCACCTCGTAGATGCCGTGCCGGTGGGTCTCCCCCCGGCAGCTGAAAACGGCGCCGTCCCTGCCCAGGGTCAACATAATCATGGTGTCAGGGTAGCGGGCGCGCAGCGTGTCCAGCACCTCATCGGGCGCCTGACCGCCGGAGATCTGCGCCCCCTCCACCTCGTTGAGAATCAGCACCGATACCTTGGAAAGATCGCACCGCGCCACGGCTTCGTCATAGGGCGCCGGGTTCATCGCAACGCGCATCCCTCGCTGGTGGGCCTGCTCGATGATATAATCGCACAGATTCGTCTCATTTTGCAGCAGCACCATGGTGTTTTCATCAAAGCGGGACAGCGTATCGTCTATATAAGCCTTGCTGAGGCACCGGTTTGCCCCGCCGTAGAGCACGATGGAATTCTGGCCGCCTGCGGCCAGCTGGATGATCGCATGGCCGGTTCTGGTTTCGACCCGCTGGATGCTGCTCACATCAACGCCGTTTTCCGCCAACAGGTCAACCAGGTCTTCCCCGTCGGCCCCCACCATGCCGGCGTGGTGGACACTTGCCCCCGCCCGCGCCAGCGCAATGGACTGGTTGAGGCCCTTGCCGCCGGCAAAGGATTCAAGCGTCCGGGAGGCAATCGTCTCACCCGCGCCCACAATGTGGTCAACCGTGTACACATAGTCAATGTTGAGAGAGCCAAAATTTAAAATATCCACGATGCTTCCTCCGGAATAATCATAATATAGCCGGCCGCCGTTCCGGCCGGGCGCCGCTGAAGGGCCGTCAGCCGTTGTACATCTCCAGCAGCATCCGTTCGTTCAGGTAATACTTGGCGTTGGCAGACACGATGGCCTCCAGCTTGGTGTACATAATCGAGCTGGCCGGCAGGATGCTCTGGTCCAGGTACCGGTGCAATATCTTGACGGCATAGTACCCCTGGCCGAACGCCTCGTGGCCGATGGTGGCCGAGATGGCCCCCGCCTTCAGGTAGCGGTAGATATCCTCGTTGAGGTCGTATCCAACCACCGACACCTGGCCCCGGCCGGCGTCGATACAGGCCTGCGCCGTCTGCTCCAATGCGCCGATGCTGACAAATATCCCGTTTACCTGTTCATCGTCCTCCAGCAGGGATTTCACATCATCGTACACCCCCTCGGCCCTGCGGTCGAACCGGCGGATGTGCCTGATATTGATTCCCTCGTACTGCGACAGCTCCTTACGGAAACCGGTGACGCGCTGCTCGATGGCGCTCACCGGTTCTTTCAATGTCAGGATGGCCACCTCGCCCCGGCCGCCCATGCACTTGGCCAGCAGTTCGGCGGCCAGCACACCGGCCTGCACATAATCGCTGCCAATGTAGCACAGGTGGTTGACAGCCGGCATCTCGGCGTTGAAAACCACCACCGGGTAGCCCTCGTCACACAGGCGGCCCACCTCCTCGGCCAGCAGGGCGGTGTCGTTCGGGGCAATGGCAATGCCATCGTAGCCCTGCCCGGGCAGGGTACGCAGCAGCTCCAGCTGCTCGGCGGGGTTCAGGATGTCGGTGGAGAAATAGTCCACCTCCACGCCCCGGGTTTTCAAGTCGCCGCTGGCGGAGGTGACCCCCTGCTCCACCTGCTGCCAGAAAAACTGCGGCTCGGAAAAGACGATCACCGCCAGCCGCAGCGGCCGCCCCCGCACCAGCGCCCGCGCGGTCTCGTTGGGCGTGTAGTCGTACTCCTTCAATGCTGCCAGCACCCGCTGGCGGGTTTCCTCTTTCACGTTCGGGTGGTTGTTCAGCACCCGGCTGACTGTGCCGCGCGAAATGCCCAGCCGCCTTGCCAGCTCTACTGTGGTCATCGTAGTCCCCCATTCACATTGTTACACGAGTCCATTATCCCCTTGTGATCATACCATTTTCTGTCCCTGCCAATCAAGTGGCGAGCACGGCCGCTTTGGCACAAACCGGCCACGCAGGCACTTACCCCCATATTGATGTGCTTAACATAGAAAATATTTGTCTATTTTGACGACAACCTCC
The DNA here is from genome assembly GCA_030266915.1 of Ruminococcaceae bacterium OttesenSCG-928-D13. Lineage (GTDB taxonomy): Bacteria > Bacillota > Clostridia > Oscillospirales > Ruminococcaceae > JAAYCI01. The sequence goes on from JAJDIZ010000115.1 coordinate 2,599, forward strand.
TGATTGACACCACCGGCCGCCCTGTTTATAATGGATTTGCAGTTGTACACGTGTACAACCATTGGTAAAAGGTTTATCCAAGTTAGAATAAAAGGTTTTATCAGATGATTCCGGAGGATTTAATCTTGGGCAAAACGGCATATCTTGTGCGCCACACCCACTGGGACCGGGAATGGTACCTGACCCAGGAGCAATTTCGAACCCGGCTGGTGCGGCTGGTGGACGAACTGCTGGACGACCTGGACGCCGACCCGGGCGCCCTCTCGTTCATGCTGGACGGCCAGGCCATTGTGCTGGAGGACTACCTCGAGGTAAAGCCCTGGAACCATGGGCGCCTGACCGCCGCCATCCAGGGCCGGAAGATCGTGTGCGGCCCGTGGTATGTTTTGCCCGACGAGTTGCTGATGAGCGGCGAGGGCCACATCCGCAACTTTTTGGCCGGCCGCCGGCTGCTGGCCGGCTTTGGCAGCGGCATGGACATCGCTTACCTGCCCGACTCCTTCGGCCACCCGGCCCAGATGCCCCAGATCGTGGCGGGGCTGGGGATGGACACCATGCTGTTCTGGCGCGGCATGCCCAACCGCATGGCTGCCACCGAGTTCTACTGGGACGCACCGGGCGAAAACGGGCACATCCTGTGTGTGCACATGCCCCATGGCTACGGCAACAGCGCCCATCTGGCGGCCGATCTGGGCGAAACCCTGCCCCGGATGGAGCACCTGCTGGACAGCCTTGGCCGGCACGGCACCACCGATGCCCTGCTGCTGATGAACGGCTCGGACCACATCACCGGCCAGCGGGATGTGGGCGCGGTGTTGAAGGCACTGAACGAGCAGCTCGAGGGCTTTCACATCAAGCCATCCACGCTGGAGGATTTTGTGGCCGCCCTGCGTCCGCAGCTGCCGCCCCTTGAGCACTACCGCGGGGAGCTCTGCTCGGGCGAGCGCTCGATGCTGCTGGGGGGTACCATCTCGGCCCGCATGCCGTTGAAGCAGGCCAACAGCCGGGTGCTGACCCTTGCCGAGCGCTATGCCGAACCCCTTTTGGCGGCCGAAAAGCTGCTGGGCGGCACGGCCGACGGCGCCGACAGCCTGCCCTACCTGTGGAAGCGCATCCTTGAGAACAGCCCCCACGACAGCATCTGCGGCTGCGGCATCGATGAGATTCACCGGGAGATGGTCACCCGCTTTGAGCGTGCCCTGCAGCTGGAGGTCTGCCTGCTGGAGGACGCCGCCGGCCGCATTGCACGGCAGGGCGCCCGCCCCGAAGCGGACGGCGAACAGGCCGTGCTGGTGTTCGAGCCGGTGGGCGGCAGCATTCCGGAGTACGCCGAGCTTGAGATCGGCCTTGATCCGGTGCTGGTGCAGAAGGTGAACTACACCCGCTCGGTGATTGAGGACTTCGAGGATGGCATCAGCCACCCGCCCCTGCCTGAAAACGTAGAGGTACTGGACGAGGACGGCAACCCGGTACCCCACGTGGTGCTGGGCCGGGAGAAGGCCTACCGGCGGCTCTACCAGGACCACACCATGCCCGAGGTTTACAAGGTGAACCAGATGCGGCTCGGGCTGCTGCTGAAAAACCGCGCCCCCGGGCTGCACAAGCTGCGAGTGCGCCCGGCGGACGGCCCGGCGCCGGAGGCAGTGACAGACACCGATACCCCGGTGCTTGAAAACGAATTCTACCGCCTGCGGCTGGAGGGCGCCTCCCTTGAGGTGCTGGACAAAAAGACCGGCCGCACCCACGCCAACGTGGCCCAACTGGTGGACATGGGCGACGCCGGGGACGAGTACAGCTACTCCTGGCCCGAGCAAGACCGCGTCTGCATGCTTGAGGGCGCAGCCGACAGCTGGCGGCGCAGCGAGAGCCCGGTTTGCAGCCAGCTGGAATGGCGGGCCACCCTGCGGCTGCCCAAAGCCCTGACGCCGGACCGCAGGGCTCGCGCCGATGAGGCGGTGGACTGCCCGGCAAGCTTCACTGCCCGGCTCTATCCCGGGCTTGACCGCATCGACTTCACGCTGGATTTCGAGAACAATGCCGAGGATCATCGCCTGCAGGTGCGCTTTCCGGCCGGCGTGCGCACCGAGGTCAGCGAATCCTACAGCACCTTCCACATCATGGAGCGCCCGGTGGAGATGCCGGTGCCAGCGGATTGGATGGAGTATCCCCAGAACACCCACGTCACCCATGGCTTTGTCGCCCTTGAAGATGGGGGCCGCGGGGTGTGCGTCTCGGCGGACGGGCTGACCGAGTTCGAGGCCGTGCAAACCGAGGGTGAAACCGCCCTCTGCCTCACCCTGCTTCGCAGCGTGGGCTGGCTGTCCCGCACCGACCTTGCCACCCGCAAGGGCAACGGCGGATGGACCATTGCCACCCCCGAGGCCCAATGCCTGGGCCGCCACCGGTTCGCCTTCTCGGCGCGCTGGCAGGACGGCGGCTGGCGGAACAGCAACGCCTTCGCCGTGATGGAAAAGCACCGGCTGCCGGCCTTCCTGTCGCCCCAGCGCACCGGATTCGACTGCCCAAACCCCCTCGGCTTTTTGGAGGCACTGCCCGGGCAGGTACGCATCTCGGCTGTAAAGCCTGCCGAAGCGGGCGACGGGGTCATCGCGCGGTTTTATAACCTCGATACCGAACCGGTGGCTTTCACCCTGCCAATGCCCCAGGGGGCAAGCGCCGCCGGGCTGTGCAACCTGGCCGAAAGCTGGCAGGCAGACCTTGCGCCAAAGGACGGCCGCCTCTCCCGCACTATGAACGGCTGCGAGATCCAATCGCTTTATCTTAAATGCTGAAATACAGAGCTAAATCGCGCTGGACACGATAGACACCGGAGGCAGGCATGCGGTTTAAACCCGACATTGACAAGACCCTGAAGCGCATGGACGCCTTCTGGCGCTGCGAGATGGCCGACCGTGCCCTGATTGCCGTGCTGGCGCCGAAAACGCCGGGCGGGCACAT
>JAJDIZ010000116.1 GCA_030266915.1 Ruminococcaceae bacterium OttesenSCG-928-D13
AGATTCTCAGATGATGCCTAGTTTTGAAGAATCAGCAAAAAGGCGTTCAGCAGCGCGAAAGCGCCTACGGCAGAGAAGCCGAGGACGATCTGGCGGCCCATCGGCCGGGTTTTGGCAAGGCCCTTCCCAAGGCCGGAGAGGCTGCACAGCGCCAGCGGCAGCACCGGCAGCAGGTAGCGCCCCTGAATGCCGTAGATGGTGGTGTAGTGGGCCGGGGTCCACAAAATGCAGCCCCCCACCAGAAGGCCCGCCACCACCAGGGTGGAAAGGCCCCCGAAGGCCCGCTCCCGCTTGCCCAGCAGCAGGCTTTCTTCGCCTGGCTCGGGCAGGGTGGCCAGCGCCAGCAGCGCAAGGCAGACCAGGGTGAACACCCCGTTCAGCGGCAGGCTGAAATAGCCCAGATGGCCGCCCACCAGGCTCTCGAGCCAGAAGGTGAACTCGGAGAAGAAGGTGCGCACAATCAGCCAGAGCATGGTGCCGGGCCGGGTGATGAAGTCGGCCGGGGTGAAGGTGACGCTGTCCGGATTGGGGACGGCGGCCGCCGCCGTGGAGACCCCCACCGCCGCCGCGGCGCTTTGGGCCGAGAGGCCCCGGAAAAGCTTTTTCAGCCGGCTCCACAGCTCCGGCGCAAGGCCGGCGAAGGCCAGCAGCGCAAGGCCGGCTTTGAGTGCCAGAACCACCCGGCGGGGGATGGGTTTCCCGCGCCAGGTGAATTTTTCCGCCGGGATCATCAGGCTTAAAAGCAGTGCCGGGGCGTAGATAATCTTGGCCGGGGCCAGAAGGGCGGTGAACACCGCAAGGATGATCAGGTCCTTGCCGGTGAGCTTGGATTTCTCTTTAATGTAGTAAAGGCACAGGGCGGTGAACAGCAGGTAGCCCGCGATGGTGAGGCAGTCCCGGCTGTAGCTGGTGCCCAGGTGCACCGCCATCGGCAGCAGGCCCACCGCCGCAAAGATGCCCTTGCCCACCGGGGCGATTTTGACGGCAAAGGCGGCGGCCAGCACGTAGAGCGCCATGTTGATCAGCCGCCCGGCGTAGAGGGTGGGCACAAAGCCCAGCCCCAGCCACCGGCACACCGTGATGCCGAGGGCGGCGGGCAGGTAAGGCAGGCGGTAGCCGCCCACCATATCCTCCTGGTAGAGGGTGGGGGTGCTGTCCTCTATGGTGGTAAACAGGTTGTCGGCCAGCTCCCGGTATGCGAACACCGTGGTGAAGCGGTTTTGGATGATGTGGTTCTGGTCGCCGGCGCGGCGCACCGAGGTGCCCCAGCTGCCGTCCGAGATGTTCTCGCCGGTCATATTGAATGAGAGGCCAAAGGCCTCGTTGATATGGAAGGCCTCGTCCGGCGCGGCGTAGGGGGGGAGAATCAGGTTAAACAGCAGGCACAGCCCGGCAGCGGCCACCGCAAACAGGCCGGTGATGCCCACCTTGAAGCTGAACAGCAGGTAAAGCCCGGCCAAAAACGCCGCGCAGAGCAATGCAAAGCCCCAGTAAAACCGGGTGAGGAAGCCGCCGATGCGGTCCACACTGGCCTGCAGGCAGAGGGCACCGCCCGCCCCGCCGCCGTTTTCCAGCAGCTGCCAGCCGGCCGGGGCACCGTCACTTTTGGCCAGGGAGAGGGGCGGGCTTTCGGCCGAAAGCCGGGCCGAAAACTCGGCCCGGTAGACGCCCGAGGCCGCCTGCACCGGATCGGGAAACACAAAAACGGCGTACTGGCCGCTCAGGGTGTGGGCCGCGTTGCCCTCCACCTCGGCCAGCAGTGTGCCGCCCTCGGCGTCGTACAGGGCAAGAAAAAGCGCGCCGTCGAGGGCGCCGTCATAAAGCGGCACCACCCCCAGCGCGTGGAAGGCTTCATCGGTATAAAAGGTCTGGCTCAGCAGGCTCTCCGCCTCAAGAGGGGCGGTGGCGCTCTGCTGGGCGTCGTTCAGGGTGAGGCTGCGGCTTTTGCCCCGGGCCTCGGCCACTTCCAGATGCCAAAACACATAAAAAATAAGCAGGCACATCCCGAAAATGGCCGCGGTGATCAGGTATCTGTGGTGCCTGCGGACAAACTGCATGGCCATGCTCTCCCCGGGCTGGCGGTTATACGCTGTAAAGCGGCTTTGGACGGCCGAATACAACTATAAAGTATACCAGAACCGGCACGGGGAGGCAACCTTGGGCGCCCGCGCGGCGGGGTGCCGGCGGCAGGCCGGGTCAGCCCCGGTTCAGCAGCTGCCGTGCGGGGCTGTGGGGAAGGTGGTACGGACGGGCGGTGTTCAGGGCGCCGTCGCCCCAGAACAGGGCTTTGCCGCCGCCGCGCTGCTTGCTGGCGTACATCGCCTGGTCGGCGCAGTGCAGCAGGGTTTCAGCGTCGATGCCGTCCGCCGGGAAGTGGGCCACCCCGATGCTGCATCCGCAGGCCAGGGGTTTGCCGCAAAACTGCCAGCCGCGCCTGAACACCATCTGGAGGTAGGCCACCGCCTCCTGGGCGCGGGAAAGCGTGCCCCGCACCAGCACCACAAACTCGTCTCCGCCGTGGCGATAGCAGGAGCTGCTCGAAAGGGCGCAGCTTCGCAGTGCCTGGCCAATCTGGCGCAGCACCTCGTCCCCGGCGGCGTGGCCCAGGTTGTCGTTGATAGCCTTGAAGCCGTCAAGGTCAAGGAACAGCACAAAGCCCTCCTCGCCGGTTTGCCGCATCACATCAAGCCCCTCGGCAAGGTCGGCCATCAGGCGCCGCCGGTTAAATAGGCCGGTGAGCATGTCGTATTCCGCCATGCGGCGCACCAGCTCCTCGTTGCGCTTGTTGGCGGTGATGTCCACGGTGCTGACGATGTGGGCCGGGCGGCCGTCCACCCAGCGAAACACCGAGGACAGCGCCTGGAACCAGTTGCCGTCGGCCGGGCGCTGGAACTCCCAGCTTTGCACCCTGCCAAGGGCCTCGACAATGCCCTGCCCGGCTATTTTCTGCTGGGGGCATTTTTCGCAGGGGCCGGTTTTGTTGTCGCACAGCACCTGCCAGCAGGGCCTGCCCACCAGGCTTTGCGGCCCGCCGTAGGGCTTTGCAATGCTTCTGTTTGCAAAGAGTATCTCGCAGGTGTCCAGGTCGTTCACAAACACGTCCACGCCCATGTTGTTGATGATGTTCTCCATGGTGTCGCGGGTTTGGGAGGCCCGGTCCTGATAGAGCTGCAGCTTCACATGGTTGGCCAGGGCGTTCAGCACCGAGTAGATGAACTCGAAGCTCCGCTCCACCTTGCGGGAGCTGGCCCGGCGGTCCGCCATGCCCACCAGGGCGGCCAGCCGGCGGTCCTGGTCACACACCGGCACCAGCACCAGGCTTTTGGCGCTGAACAGCTCTGCAAAATATTGCTCGGTGCGGTCGGCGGGCTGGCCGCTGGTGTAGAAAAGGACCCGGCGTTCCGCCAGGTCCGCGGCGCAGTCGCTTTTGTCGATAAAGTCCAGTGGTTCGGGCAGGTGGTTGTGCTGGTAAAGGACGTATTTTTCGTGGGGTGTAAATCGGCCGTCGTAGCGCGCCCGGTAGATAAACCCGCAGCCGAAATCAAAATAGTCACAGGTGTCCCGCAGCAGGCCCGGCATCGGGCCCATCAGGTCTTCGTTTGCGTTCAGACGCTCCATCACCGATACCATGAAGCGGTCTGTGTTTGTCAGCACCTGTTTTCTCACTTCATCAGCCCCTTCCTAAAGATTGTGCCGGCCGCCAGCACCGGCGAGGATGGCCCGAAAAGGGGGTCAGCTCCAGTATAGGCATACCCCGAAAGCAGTTTTCCATGAAAGCTGTCGATGATTCGCACGATGGCCACGAAACCCGAAGCCCAACGCCGGGCTGTGAGTGAAAAAGTGTTTGCACTGCGGGAAAAATATGATATACTTCCTGTGAAAGAAAATACAGTAAGAAAGGATCAGAACCGGTAGGAAAGGAAACGCCGATATGGATACACCGCAGGATTTGAAAGCATACATTGATCTCGACGCAGGCCTCGGCCGGGTGCGGGGGAACAAGATGATCTACGGCAAGATGCTGGGGCTGTTCACCGGAAGCACCGAGTTCGACGCGATGGAGACGGCGCTGGCCGCCGAGGATTGGCCGAAGGTGGCCGAGGTGGCCCATGGCATCAAGGGAATGACCGGCAACCTGGGCTTCACAAAGCTGTTCGACACCAGCACCGAGCTGATGGTGAAAGCCCGCGAGGGCAAGCCGGAAGACGCCCTTGTGGCCGATTATCGCGACGCGCTGGACAAGACCCGCGAGTACGTGAAAGTGGTGGAGGCCCAGTTGCAGGGCTGACCCGTCTGCTCCGGCCCGCTTGGCGGGCGGATAGAAAAAGGCATAGTAAAACACCCGGCCATCGGCCGGGTGTTGTCTTTTGGCGGTTTGGTGCTATTTCGACGGGTGGCTCTGGGGCGCAATGGGTTTCGAGGTTGAATGCTCGTCCCCCTGGAGGCGCTGGGCCGTGGCTTCGGCGTTCAGGCTGTGCTGCACCGATTCGAAGCTGGCCAGCAGCTTCGGGTTGAACTGGCCGCACTCCCCGTTCAAAATCATTTTGACAGCGGTGTCGTGGTCGTAGGCGCCCTTATAGACACGGGGGGAGGTGAGGGCGTCGTACACATCGGCCAGAGAGGTGGCCTGGGCCCAAATTGAGATCTCGTCCCCCTTCAGGCCGTCGGGGTAGCCGCGGCCGTCCCAGCGCTCGTGGTGGTGGCGGCAAATTTCGTAGCAATAGTTGAAATATTCCTGGTCTTGGGTGTAGTTCAGCCGGGCCAGAATGTCGCACCCGCGGGTGGTGTGGGTTTTCATCACCTCGAACTCTTCCTTGGTGAGGGGACCGGGCTTCATCAGGATGGAGTCTGGGATGGCTATTTTGCCAATGTCGTGCATGGCCGAGGCGTTGGAGATGGCTTCGATCTCCTCGTCGGTGAGGGGATAATCCTCCCGCATGGCCTGCAGCATCACCTTTGTGAGGGTGCGGATGCGGTTGATGTGGTCGCCGGACTCCGAGTCCCGGAATTCCACCGTGGTGGACAGGGCGTCGATGACAAACTGGTTCGACTGGCGCAGCCGTTCGGCCTGCTTTTCCAGCATTTCCTTCTGCTCCCGCAGCTTGCGCTCCAGGTCCTGCTTGTGGGCATACAGCTCCACCACGTTCTGCACGCGGCGGGCCACCACCTCGGGGTTGAAGGGCTTTGAGATCATATCCGAAGCGCCCAGGGCGTAACCCTTGAGGGCCTTTTCGTCATCGTTCTCGCCGGTAATCAAAATCACCGGGATGGTGTTCATCAGGCCGCTCTGGTTCATCCTTTGCAGCACTTCAAAGCCGTCCATCACCGGCATGATGATATCCAGCAGCACGATGGCAATCTCGCTGCCGAACTGGTCGATGAGCGCCATAGCGGCCTCGCCATGCTCGGCCTCTATCACCTCGTAATCCTCACTGAAAAGCTCCGTGAGGATCAGGCGGTTTAGCTGGATATCATCTACCACCAACAGTTTTTTCTTCTGCTCGTATCCCAAAAAGTTCACATCCT
>JAJDIZ010000117.1 GCA_030266915.1 Ruminococcaceae bacterium OttesenSCG-928-D13
CTTTTCTCCGGCAAATAAGCAGGGCGGCTTCGAATGTATTCCAGTGCCGCCGGGAGCCGCCCCGCCTTCAATAGTACCCCAGCGTGATTCTTTGCCTGCCTTTGCGCGTTTCGCCTTCTACCGAAAGCAGCTTCACCCGCCCCTTGCCGCGCACCGAGATAATTTCACCGCAAGCTACCGCGTGGGACGTGCTGAGGCACTCCCTGTGGGCCAGCTGCACCTTGCCGCCAACGATAGCATCACAGGCGTCGGAGCGTGACCAGTTGAATGCCGCAGCCACCACGGCATCCAGCCGCAGCGAGGCCACCGTTACCATTTTCTCTTTCAGCGCGCCCGCAGGGTCGGGCAGTTCATCCATGCCCAGCGCAGTCGGCGCAACCCCGATGCGCCCTACTTTTTGAAGCTCGGCCGAGATAAACCCGGCCATCGAGGCCAGGCAAACCAGATAGACCGTGCCCGGCTCGACACAGATGTCACCGAGTACGTCCCGGGAGAGCCCCAGGCCCAAAACAGCCCCCAGCACATCCTGGTGGCGAACCGTGTCCTGCTTGCGGTGCTTCAGGGCCAGGGCTGTTAAAACCTCATCCTGTGCATATATGCCCCAGTCCGGTTGCAGAAAAGCAGCCACACAGCGCTCGGCGCCGGCAAAGCCGCCGTCTAAAACCAGCCCGATATCCCTTCGCGTGCTGTACGCCCGGTGAACCTCCGCGGCTTCGGCCGGCGTGAGAAACTTGCTGTGCGCCATGCCGGTTTTTTGGGCGCGGCGAACCAAGTCTTCCATGTGGGTCAGCAATACAGTGTCGTCCATTTGTTTGTCCGTTTCTGCGGCCTCGTGCCCACGGGAACAGCCCCGTGATAAACCGCAATTTGTCGATTATTTTTTGAAGTTACACCCGCAGATTTACGCTGCGGGCACTTTCTATGCGCACAAGGTTGTTTCGTCAGGGGCACTTCTCTTATGCTTATTCCACTTTGACATAGGTTTATGAAGGTTCACCCGTTTTGCTCTGCGTTGTTTTCGCAAATGCTATACTTTACTATAGCAGGTGGCAGACAGGCTAGCTGTAGTGTTTCAAATGTGCATGAAGCCATTTCATGAAAACATCCAACGCAGGATTTGTGTTTGTTTCCAGGTGCCCAACAATACTTTTGGGCGAAGCAATGTCATCAATGGGGATTGCCCGAAGGCTGGGCGGCATTACATTTTTACATCCTTCCGTCAAAATGGTGATGCCCATGCCCACATCCACCATTAGCAAAAGTGTTGTAACGCTTGTGCATTCCCCTGAAAATCGCGGCAAAGTGCCGTGGCCGATATAGTAACTGACTATAAAGTCAAACCAGGCCTTCGTGATTCGTTTTTCAACGCAAAGGTACGGCTCGTTACAAAAATCTTCAAATGTGACGGATTTTCTTTCTGCCAGCGCATGGTCTTCGCGCACCACAAGCACCGTTTGCAGCGTTCTTAAGGGCGTTATAGCTATACTGTCTTCCCCGGCCAGGGTTGTTGCCATAGAAAAACAAAGGTCATGGCTGCCCGACTTCAGCAAGTCCAGTAAATCATCGTGATTCCCGTCATGGAATTGAATCTGGAAGTCATCATGCTGCGCCAAAAAGTCCCGAAAGAGCCCGGCTATTTCGTGCTGTGTGCCACCGCGATGGTATCCCACATGCAATACTTGCCGCTTGCTTTGGTGCGTGTTCTGCAGTGAATGGGTGGCATCCCTGTATGTGAGCACAATTTTGCTGGCACTGCGCAGAAAAGCTTTTCCTTCGTCGGTAAGCGTCACCTGGTGCGTGCTGCGGTCGAACAGCTTGCAGCCCACCTCCTTTTCCAGGCTTATGATATGCCGTGTCAGCGTTGGCTGCGTAATAAACAGCACTTCAGCTGCTTTTGTGTAGCTGAGTACGTTTGCCAGCGTAACAAATGACTCAAGATGGGCGATATCCATTTTTTCTCCTGTCATAAAATGGTTCATGGGCGGCGACGCATTTTTAGTATAACAAAATGTTCTGCAATGTAACAACCGCCTTCATTCAGGGCGTTGTAAATAACCCAAATAACTTCAGGAGGTAAGGTATATGGTGTTGGTAACAAGCGCCGCTGGCGGCGCGGCAAGCTGGTACATTCCAGAGCTTCTAAAGAAAGGCATCACTGTCAAAGCAATGGATATCAACCCCAAAGTGGAGGAATGGAAAAGCAAGGGCGTTGCGGAAACATTTGTGGGCGACGCGCGCAAATCCGAGGATTTGCAGCAGGCGCTGGCCGGGTGTGATCAGGTGCTTTACGTGCCGCCCATGTTTGTTTATGACGAGGCCGACATGGCGAAACGCTGCATAGATCTTGCGGTGGAGGCCAATGTAAAGCAATTTGTGTTCGTATCCGTAACACATCCCAATATGTCCACCCTGTTGCAGCACACGCAAAAGCTGCTTGGGGAAGAATACCTGATTTATAAAGGCCTCAGTGATCGCTTGAACTATACCATCCTGCAGCCCATGCACTATAACCACAATTTCATGGTTCCGCTGGTTTGGGAAGCGAATGCCTATAACATCTTCTATACTCCCAGCACGAAGCTATCGTATGTGGATGCTTGCGATGTGGGTGAGGTGGCCGCCAAGGTTCTGACAGAAGATGGGCACCAAAATGCAACCTACGAGCTGGTTGGCCCGGATTTTCTCTCGCCGCAGGATATGGTCGGCATATTTAACGAGATTACCGGCCGGAACGCCAGCGCCAATCTGATTCCGGTGGAAGCGATGTTCGAGTTCTTTGGAAACAGCAAATATGACAGCTATTTCCGCGAGACGTTCTACCGGCTTTCCGACACCTACGGGCGTTATGGCATTGCGGGCAACCCCAATGTTCTCACCTGGTTGCTGGGCCGTAAACCCACAACCTTCAAAGACTATGTCCTTAGAGAATTGAAAGCCCACAACCTTCAGTAATCGAACGTTTTATAGCAGGAACGATATGCGTCACACTGGCCCCCCGGCTTTTGGCGGGTAGGCATAAGGAAGTAAATCGAAAAAACAACCTTATGCCAAGTGAACGGATTTAGCAGAAGCGCCTATGTGTAGCAACACGCTGCACATAGGCGCTTTCTCTTTTTGGGGCGATTTTGCGTGGTATCTGGCACTTTTTGCATTCTCGCCGTTGTTAATATTGGCATTCTGTAGTATAATTTAAGTCTATGTAGCTTGTCGTGAGAGCATTTTTTACAACATGATTTCGAGAAATGTTAATGCCTAAAAACCCCGCATATCTCCACATAAGTTCTCGCGTATTACCTGCTCGAACCCCTGTGAAAACAGGGTTTTCTTATTTCTTCGGTTTTCGCCCGGATATCTTTTTATGACATGCTTTTGTAGGCCATGTTACCATTTTTCTACCTTGTTACCACAAATCAATTTTGGAGGATGTTATGGATATAAATCAAAAAACAGTGATGCTCCATACTGGCATTATACATCAAGACGATTCCCCGAACAAGGATAAGCTCAACCTCATCTCCGGCGCATTCACACCGCCCCTTGCCGATGCCGTTTGGGTGCTATCCGATTACGACCGTGAAACCGTCAAGCGAATGACCGCCATGTTTACAAATCTATATGAGCAGAGCAGGGATGACGAAGCGTTGTCTCTGCTCTTACTTATTTGCGGCTTGCTTGGGCAGATTGCCCCGCCTTATATAACCGACATTGCCAGCGACAAAGATTGCCTGCATTATTTCTTATCTCAGTTCATCATGGACTTGGATGAAGTGTTTGCGGAGGCAATCGGAAAATAGCATGGCATTACCCAAAGCGGCGAGAGTGTCTATCGTGATGATAGGTGCTCTCGCCGCTTTTTTTGTTGCGACTTGAAGGGGATGCTTTGCTCTTACTTCTTCTTCACCGGAATCCAAATCTCGCTGTAGTAGTTCTCGTCCTCGGTGCCCTTGGAGAACTTCACGGGGTCATCGTACATCTCGATGCAGTAGCCTGCGGCGATTTCGTAATCCCTGCTATTTGGCAGCCACTCTGAGTAAATCTTCCTGTTCACGTCCTGCATGGTCTGCGGCATAGCACCCTTGCAGGGGAACACCGCCCACGTAAACTTGGGGATTTGCCTTGTGACGAAGCCGTCCGGAATGTCCATGGCGGCGTTGTAGTTGTCGGCAATCAGATACTCGAACTCATCCCCAGCCATCGCCTCATCGGCGTTGATACCGTACATTGGGCAGATACCCTTCGCCTCCGGCATCTGGTGGAACTGCGCCCAAAGCTCCGGTACGACTCGTGTTGCCTCTTCGTACTTGAACGTGCGTTGCAGGCCGATGACAGTGAAAGCGTCCTTTTCCATAATCCTGAAATCCATTGAATAACCACCTTCTAAAATGAATTTGATGGAAAGCGGCGCAAAGGATTTGATGCTTGCCCCGTCCTTCCGAACAGCAGTGGGCGTTGAGCCGTGAAAACGGGCAAACGCTTTTGTGAAACTATCCGGCGAATCATAGCCGTATTTGAGAGCAATATCAATGATTTTTGCATCCGTCGCAGCAAGCTCACTTCCGGCAAGAGCCAGCCTGCGGCAGCGGATATAATCGCCCACCGTAAAGTCGCACAGCATGGCAAAGCCCTTTTGAAAATAAAACGGCGAAATATGCACATGCGCTGCGATGTCTGCGATGGTCAGTTCTTCCGTGATATTGTCCTCGATATAGCTGATAGCGTCGCTGATGCATTCTGTCCACCTCACGCCCGTCACCCCCTTGTCTGTATGGTCTCATTATAGTGCCTTGAAAGTGGTTATTCCCGATTTTCCGTGCGAGGATTTGTCTGCGCCCGGCCTATTCTATTTCGCAGAGGGCTTCTTGCGGATTGCAAGCAAAGTAATTACATCGTCAAGCTCATCGCCGGACAGCACCCTGTAATGAATCCAGCCGCCTTTTTCACCACAGGGATAGCGATTCTCCCACAAGTCCCGTGTTTTTGCCAGCAGAGACGATAATGCTTCTTCCATCGCGGGAACCTGCTTGTCTCCAATCTGGAACATGACAGTAAAAGCCCCCTGTTCGAAAAAGACATAGCATTTTATGATGCGCTCGAAACAAACGATACAGCCGTGAAGGTTTTGGGCGATGACCAATTACGCTCAATCGCCCGCGAGATAGCCGATAAGGTGAGGGCGAACGCCACTATCGACTTTGCTGTAAAAGAAACTGCACGCGCACGCATCATGGTTATTGTCAGAAGGATTCTCAACAAATATGGCTATCCGCCGGATAAACAGCCTGCCGCAATTGAACTCGTTATGAAACAGGCGGAAAATCTTGCGGATGTCTGGGCAACCGAAGCAAGTTAGAAATGGGAGTTCATTCGGTAAGATATTTCATCAGGGCAGCGGGTAAAACTGCTGCTCTATCTTTTTGCCCTTTTTCAAGCGGCATTTTCTACGAACACGCCCCGGTTTCGGGGCATTTTTGCTCTTTTGCA
>JAJDIZ010000118.1 GCA_030266915.1 Ruminococcaceae bacterium OttesenSCG-928-D13
TGTCACTTGTGATAGCTATAATTGATTCATGGTGCGACACGCATCAGTTATGGAGGGAAATAACATGCCTATAAAAAACATGGACTTTATTGATTCAAGCACATCGATTCCGTGCGCCGACGAAGCGTTTTCACAAAGGGTTTATGAACACCTGTACGCTCGCTACGGCAAAACACCAGACACAAAGATTCTAGATTTAGTTGAATTCGAACTGGGTTTAGTTAAATTATTGGAGCTCAGCGGGCAGTTTCTGGTATTCCACGATCTTGCACTATTTATGAAAGAAAACCATATTCCGTATGTGCCCGCGCTCGCAGAGCCAGCGTCCCTCCTATTTTTCCTTCTTGGAATCACATCTGCAAATCCCTTGCCGCCCCACTACCATTGCCCCAGTTGCCACAGCTTTTTATGGAGCAAACACAGCAAAGATGGGTTCGACCTGCCTGTGAAGCAATGCACCTGCGGAAAACCATATGACTGTGACGGGCACGACATGTTGATACTATCTTTTTTTGGAAAAGCGTTATTTAACGCCGAGTACCGTGACGTATCGTGCCCCACCGGAATATATATCTCAAAATCTGCTTGGGACGAGGCAAAGCACTTCCTCGCAACCCACCCCATGTTGAAAAGCGGAAAATTGACGGATTACCAGCATATACTGTATTTTGATCACATATCTATAGGCATGTCCAAAGACCAACTTTTGTATGGAAAATTGCCAGATAGGTGCGACAAATTGATCGAATCGATGCCGCCGTCAGAAATAAAACAGGTATTATTCAGAGATTTAAAAGATATAAATAAACAGATAGTAGCGGCATGGATCAAAGATAAGGAAGAGGGGGGTACGGACGATGATGGGCGCTCCCCTATTCCAAAAAACACCTGGCTGGGGGATGACTACTCGCCCGATACTTTCTATGGCTTGATAGGAGGTTGTTTCAGAGCAAAAGTGCAGCCTCAATAAAAACAGATGGCTGCACTTGATCAATTCAAAGGTACTGTTTTGCTGTTATAATTTACGGCTGGTGTGAACCGCGGGTATTTATGGGGCACAGTCCTTCTCCACTTTATGCCATTGGCTCGAAATGGGAAACCTTCTGTTCCCCCCACGGAATATGGTGCAAACCGGCGGATAATCACTTAATATCCTGCCACGCATGGGGACACGCAGCTTGATATACTGACAGCAGAAGGTAACCCCGGCGAAGATATGGTCGGCAAATCATGTGGAGGTAACAGATGGAAAAGTTGAGGTTTGGCATCATTGGCTGCGGCAGCATTGCAAACAGCAAGCATATTCCCGCCCTGCTGAAACAGCCACGGGCTGAAATTGTGGCTCTGTGCGACATTGTGGAGGACAAGGCCAAAGCAGCAGCAAAAAGGTTTGAGCTGGACGGGGCGAAAATCTACACCGACTACAAGGACCTTTGCGATAACCAGGAAATTGACGTGGTTCATATCTGTACGCCCAATGTGGTACACTGTGAAATTACCCTGGCAGCCATAGCTGGCGGCAAGCACGTACACTGCGAAAAACCACTGGCCTGCACCTGGGCGGAAACGCAGAAAATGATCTCGGCAGCGAAGAAGGCCGGCAAGCAACTGACCAGCGGCCTGCAGTGGCGCTTCCGCGAAAACTGCTTCTATATTCGTGATTTGGTGCAAAGCGGCGCGCTGGGCGATGTGTACTATGTAAAAAGCCAGCAGCTGCGCCGCAGGATGTTGCCCGCCTACGGCACCTACACCAGTAAGGCCGGGAACGGCGGCGGCGTGCTGATGGACGGCGGCCCCCATTCCATCGACCTTGCCATGTGGCTAACTGGCAACTACAAGCCCAAAAGCGTGCGCGGCGTCATCATGGATAAGATGAAGTTTGAGACCGAGGCAAACATGTCCGGACCGTGGGACCCCACTAAATTTGATGTAGAAGACAGTGCCTTTGCGTTGCTGACCATGGAGAATGGCATGGCGGTTAGCATCGAGGTGGCCTGGCTCATCAATATGATTCAGGAGGCGCCGTCTATCGTGGCATCCCTGGCGGGTACCAAGGCCGGTGTGGATATGGTGGGCGCGGGCATGAACCCCGCCCGGGTAAACATGGTGTATGGTGGGCGCACCGCCACCCTGGTGCCCGACCTGGCCGGGCCGCTGGTGGCGCCCTTTGGCCCAACCGGCGCGGATTACGAGATGATTCACTGGATAGATGCCATCCTGAACGATAAAGAACCTGCTGTGAGGGCCGAGGAGGCCGCGGTGGTCACGCGGGTCATCGAAGGCATTTACAAATCTGCCGAAAGCGGCGAGACCGTATACTTCTGATTACAATACCAAGGGCCTGCCGTCACATACGGCAGGCCCTTTTCCATCGGGGGGTCAGTCCCTTCTGTCGATATACTTGTGCCGGTACAGCATATTGATCAAATCGATATACATGTTGGATTTGAAAGCGTGCACCATACCCTTTACCGGCGGCGGACCATCCGGGCAGGAGGGTATCCAGAAATCGGCATATTTGATGAAACGGGACTCATCTGTGGACATCAGGAAGATGATGGCTCCGCGTTCCTTCGCTGTTTTGAAAACGGGCCGTATGTCCATGGTGTCCGAGAATTCCACCGTAGTGATAAACACGAAGCAGCTGTCGTCCAGCGTTTCCGCATGTGCGGGCAGGTCGCTGCTTCGCACCACCATCTCGGTTTTCTTGCCGTCCACAGCAAGGTTTGTTTGGAAGGGCAGTTCGGCAAAAAAACGGCCATATAGGTAAAAGCAAACCCGCTGGGCGTTGTGTATGGCATCCACTACACGGTTCAGCTCGGCCATGTCAACCGCACGCTCCAAATCGTCCAGGCCGGAATGTGTTTGGCGGAAATATTCCTGCACAAGGCCGGAGGCGTCCTCGGTGTCCTCGTTTGGCAGAATCCGGTTGAAATAGGTAAACTGCTGGATGGTGTTTACCAGCTCATGCTTGAACTCGGAATAGGATTGGTAGCCCAGTTTCTGCGTTAGCCGCCATATGGTGGTGCGTGAGGTGGAGGTCAGCTCCGCCAGGTCATAGATGGTTGCATTTTGCACCTCGCCAAGGTGCTGGATAATGTACTTGATGACTGAATGATAAATATCAGAGGGGTCGGTGTTGTCATAGGTGGAAATCAGGTTGTGCAAAATATTCACAAGCCACCCTCCCTTACTCTTGTGGGCGTTTTTTCAAGTATAGCACAGATGGCTTGCTACCTGCCATACACTGCGGCGGCAGATATTGACCGGCTTGCTGAACCAATGGCTCCGCCAGGGGAATATGGTTTCCGGATCTGAACCATAGTCCTTTTCCGGGCACATGGGGTTATCGACCTGAAGCGCGGGAAGACCCGCGGGTTGGTATACTTGGCGTAGAAGGGTGACATACCATCACACATAACGCGAGCAGGAGGTAAATCGAATGAACTATTCAGCGTGCCTGGACCTTTTGTATTTCCGGCAGCCGATGGACGTGTTCCTGAATGGCATGCAGGTGGCGAAGGATGCTGGGATGGACGGCATTGAGTTTTGGTCCTGGTGGGACAAGGACATCGATGCAATCGCGGCCCAAAAGAACGCATTGGGCTTGGAGATATCCACCTTCCTGACCAAGCCCGTTTCGCTGGGCGAGCCGGGCAAGCGGGAGGAGTTCCTGGAGGAACTGGAGAAAAGCATAGCGGTGGCCAAGCGGCTTGGCTGTCCCTCGCTGATTGCCCAGGCGGGCTATGTGCAGCCCTTCCTCTCGCAGTCCACCTTCAAACGCAACATGCTGGAAACCCTGCTGGCTGCGGCACCTATCCTGGAAAACGCAGGCATCACACTGGTGGTGGAGCCACTGAATACCAAGGTGGACCACGGTGGCTATTTCCTGTCCACATCGGAAGACAGCTTTGGCCTGATTGAGCGCGTGGGCAGCCCAAACATCAAGGTATTGTTCGACATCTACCATCAGCAGATTACCGAAGGGAATGTGCTGAACAACATCCGGGACCATCTTGGATACATCGGGCATATGCACGCGGCCGCAAATCCCGGCCGGGGCGAGATAACTGGTGGTGAACTGGATTACCGCAGTATTTTTGCTGCGCTTGATGCGATGGGTTATCATGGCTGGATGGGGCTGGAATACCGTCCAACCAAGGATGTGTCCGAAGGGTTGGTCGAGGCGAGGAAACTATTCGCCTGATAGGCAGGTACAAAATTTATGTCTGCTGATTATCATAAAGAAGTCATTTTGGAATGAGTTGCAGATGTGGTACAGTGGGTTGCCAGTGATGATGCTATAGCAAAGTAGACGATCCAATGCATGAAATAGTGGAAAGATATGAAGAATCGACAGCAATGAGTCTTCAAAAAAGGGATGGGAGAGAAGCGCTTTGACGTAAGCATCCGTAAAACATACAGCCACCTGCACTTTTGAAGCAGATGGTTGTGCGTTGACATCAATTCAAAAGGGTGCTGTTCGGGTCATGTGATGTGTATCACGGGTATTTATGGGGCACACTACTTCTCCGCCACTAATACCCGTATTGAAAAAGCAAATCTCGGTGCCCCCCCCCAGAAGGAGTGTCCGCCGATGTCAGCCAAGCATAGAGCAACTGGAATAGGTTAGATACAAGAACTTGTATGCCGTCAGTCCATCGTGGAGTACATACAAAGGTCCAAGTCATAAACTAAAAGGACGCATCCTCCAAGGCCATCATGACTTCATACTATAGCGGTCAGTTGAAATATTCACAAAAAATGGATATACTGAATCTAGCAAATAGCGCTAGAAAGACGGTGATCAAATGGGAAAAGTATATAGAATTGATGAGATACGTGCGCGGTTGCATCCCATTTTTGATTCCGCGCCGGTCCACCGAGCCATATTGTTCGGCTCATACGCCAAGGGACGCGCAACCGAGCAAAGCGATGTGGATATCGTCATTGACAGCAAGGGGGAACTTTTAGACTACAACTTTTATGGTGTGCTTGAAGATGTAACAGAATCTCTTGGCAAGCGCGTGGATATGTTTGAGATTTCGGAAGTACAAGTCGGCTCCCCCATCCATGAGGAAATCTTGACACAGGGGGTGATTTTGTTTGACCGGCAGGGATAGAATTGTCATTCAAAAAATCGCCGGATATATCCGTGACGCGATATCCTTCACCGCTAATTTCGACTTCGAGAGCTTTATGCGGGATAAAAAGACTCTATCTGCATCGGCCTTTGCCATAGGGCAAATCGGTGAACTGGTACGCGAGTTGAGCGATGAGGCGCAAACCGACAACCCTCAGATTCCATGGAAGAACATTCGGGGTATGCGAAACCGCATCGTCCATGATTATGAGAATATCGATC
>JAJDIZ010000119.1 GCA_030266915.1 Ruminococcaceae bacterium OttesenSCG-928-D13
TGACCGGCTTCACCGCCTCGAAGATCCTCTGGGTGCAGAACAACGAGCCGGAGGTCTACGAGAAGTGCCGCCACATTCTGCTGCCGAAGGATTATGTGCGCTACATGCTCACCGGAGAATTCGCCACCGAGGTGAGCGATGCCTCGGGCATGCAGCTGATGGACGTGCCCAAGCGCAGCTGGAGCGGCGAGGTGCTGGAGAAGCTGAACATCGATAAAGCCCTGCTGCCCACGATGCACGAGAGCCCGGACGTCACCGGCCGGGTGCATTCTGCTGCCGCCGAGGCCACCGGCCTTGCCGAGGGCACCATTGTGGCCGGCGGCGCGGGGGACAACGCCGCAGCGGCGGTGGGCACCGGCGTGGTGGTGGCGGGCAAGGCTTTCACCACCATCGGCACCTCGGCCGTGGTGTACGCGGTGTCGGACAAGGTCACCATCGACCTTGCGGGCCGGGTGCACACCCTGTGCGCCAGCGTGCCCGGCAAGTGGACCGTGATGAGCTGCACCCAGGCCGCCGGCCTGAGCCTGCAGTGGCTGCGCAACACCGTCTGCACCGCCGAGGTGGCCCAGGCAGAAAAAGAGGGTGTCGACCCCTATGTCATCATGGACAAGCTGGCCGCCGAAGTACCGGCGGGGGCCGACAGGCTGCTCTACCTGCCCTACCTGATGGGAGAGCGCAGCCCCCACCCGGACCCGAACTGCCGCGGGGTGTTCTTTGGCCTGTCGGCCATTCACACCCGGGCCAACCTGATCCGCGCCGTGATGGAGGGGGTGGGCTACTCCCAGCTGGAATGCCTGGACGTGTTCCGCGAGATGGGGGTGTCGGTCAGCGACATGATCGCCACCGGCGGCGGCGCCAAGAGCAAGCTGTGGCGCCAGATGCTGGCCGACATGTACGGCTGCCCGGTGCGCACCCTGCAGGTGGACGAGGGGCCGGCCCTGGGCGTGGCCCTGCTGGCCGGGGTGGCCGCCGGGATGTACTCCAGTGTGCCCCAGGCCTGCGAGGCGGCGGTGCAGTACGCCGGGGCGCTGGAGCCAAGCACCGAAAATCACGCGGCCTACAAGCCCTATTACGAGCTATACAAAAAGCTCTACCCCCACATGAAGGCCGATTTCGACACCCTCGCGGGCATCTGACGCGATCTTATATGAAGAATAACAAAAACCTCCGCTATGCGGAGGTTTTTTTAGCTTGCGCCCGGCTATTCCCGCCCGAAGCCCCGGATGCCCGAAAGCGGCCAGATGCGGGCCACCACCCGGCCCATCAGGTCATCCTCCGGAATGCTGCCCAGGTTGCGGCTGTCGTAGGAGCCGTTGCGGTTGTCTCCCATCAGGAACAGCTGCCCGTCGGGCACCATCACGTTCAGGCTGACCCCGCCCCATGCGCTCTCCAGCAGGTAAGGCTCGGTGCGCAGCTCGCCGTCCACAAATAGCTGGCCGTCCTCGATCACCACCTGCTGGCCTCCGGTGGCAATCACCCGTTTGGTCAGGCTGATGGCCAGCTCGTTCTCGTCGTTGGTTACCACGATGTCACCAACCTCGGGCTGGTAGAACAGCTGCCAGATCACCACCAGGTCCCGGTCGTGCAGGGTGGGCTCCATGCTGCTGCCGTTCACCACCCCCAGGCGCACCACCACCAGGTTGATGAACAAAAACACCAGCGCCACAATGATGTAGAAGGAGGCGCCCTTCAAAAACCGCACAATCAGCGGCGGCCTGTCCTCAAATTCGTCGTCCTCGTCCCGGACGTCGGGCGCCCGGTAATGGTAGGGTACTTTCATCCGTGCCTCTTAATGGGTTATTTTTCGGAATCGTCTGATCTCTTTTGCGGGGCGGTTCACTCCGCGCCGGCCACCTGCTCGTTCAGCGCGTTGCAGTACTCGGCGGCAGCCACCGCCGCCACCGCGCCATCGGCCGCGGCAGTCACAATCTGCCGCAGGGGCTTTTGGCGGCAGTCCCCCGCCACAAACACCCCGGGCAGCGGGGTCAGGCAGTCCTCGGCGGCTTCAAAGTAGCCGATCTCGTCCATCGGCAGGCGGCCCTGGTAGAGGGCGGTGTCCGGCGCGAGGCCGATGGCCACGAAAATGCCATCCACCTCGATGACGCGCCGGCCCTCGGGGGTGTCCACCTGGAGGCGCTCCACCACGTCGCCGCCCTCCACCGCCGCAACGGTGGCCGGGGTGACAATCTCCACGTTTTCCCGGGCGCGCACCGCCGTCTGCTTGATCATCTCCGCCCGGAACTCGTCCCGGCGGTGGATCAGGTAAACTTTTTTACAGTGGTTCGAGAGGAACAGCGCGTCGCCCAGGGCGGTGTCGCCCCCACCGACGATGGCCACGGTTTTATCCTTGAAGAAGGCGGCGTCGCAGGTGGCACAGTAGGACACCCCGCGCCCGGCGAACTCGGCCTCGCCCGGCACCCCCAGCTTGCGGCGCAGCGCCCCGCCCGCTATGATGACAGCCCGGCCCTCATGGGTTTTGCCGCCGGCGGTCACCTTTTTCACCGCGCCCTCCAGCTCCACGGCGGATACCTCGTCGAACAGCACCTCGGTGCCGTGGGCGGTGGCGTGGGCATAGAGGTCACTGGCAAAGGTGACCCCCTCCATCCCCGGGCGGGAGGGGAAGTTGTCCACCTCGGCGGTGAGGGACACCTGCCCGCCGTAGAGGCTGCGTTCAAATACCTGCACCGAGACCCCGGCCCGGGCGGCGTAGATGGCGGCGGTGAGCCCGGCGGGCCCTGCACCAATAATCATAACATCGGTCATTTTACGGCTCCTTAGGCAATGAGTGATGGCGGCGCCGAATGTTTTGGCAACCGCTTGTACTGCGTGTGATACACCAAGTATACTCCATTTAACGCGCCGGTGCAAAACGTGGTATGGCGGGGGTGAGCATCGGCCCCCGCACGACCTTCGGATGGTTTACACCCTGCGAATTGCCATTTCTTCTCCCGCGTGATAAAATAACAGGATGGTGAAATGGGAAATTATGCCGGGCAGAGGCCCGGCGGCGGGAGGTGTGCCATGGTGAGGCGCGCTGCGGCCTTTGCCCTGGCGGTCTTCCTGCTGCTGGGGCTGACGGGCTGCTCGGTTTTCAGCGTGCAGAACGTCAACGACCTGCTGCGCGCCCCGGCCCTCAGCCCCGGGCAGGACGAGATACGCAAGGCGTTGAACAGTTACCTTGGGGGCCTTGAGCCCCAGTACAAGTTCCCCAAGGGCGGGGACTGGCTCAGCCCGATGCTCCAGGCCGACCTGAACGGTGACGGCAAAGACGAGGCGATGCTGCTGTACAGCGTAGCTGATGATGTGAATGCCGCCTCGGAGCGCGGCACCAACGTGAACGTGGCGGTGCTGGAACGGGCCGACGGCACCTGGACCGTGACCGGGGACATTGTGGGGCGCAACACCGAGGTGGCCAGCATCGAGGTGGCCGACCTGCTGGACGACGGCACCCGGCAGCTGCTTGTGGGTTATGCCTCGGCCAAGCTGACCAGTCGGGTGTTGAGTGTCTACACCTACACCGGGGCCGGCCTCACTGAGGCTTTTAGCTTTGAATATTCCCGTTATGAAATCGGGGATTTTTCCGGCCAGGGCGCCAGCGAGCTGGTGGTGGTGAGCAGCACCACCACGCCGGGCGACCTCCAGCTTTACTACATCCATGCCAAGGGTGGCGAGCTGGTGGGCGGCGCGGCCGAGGCGGTGTCCCTTGGGGCAAACTCGGTCTCCTGCGTGAACATCGCGCCCAGCGCCTCGGCCGCCGGGGAGCACCTGATGGTGGTGGACGTGATGGTCACCGGTGAGCAGCTGGCCAGCCAGCTGCTGATCTTCTCGGAGGATCACTTCTACCCCTGGGAGGGCTTCGACACCACGGTTTCCAACACCATCATCTCCCAAACTTCGCGGGAAAACAGCCTGCTGATCTCCCGGGACATCGACGGGGACGGCATTGTCGAGATTCCGCTGCGGGGCTCGGACGTGAACATCATCACCACCCTGCGGGGCGACAAGAACATGGAGTATGTGGACTGGTGGGACTTCACGGCCGTAGAGAGCACCCCGGTGATCAAGCAGTTCGGGGTGGCGGACTATGACCGGGCGGCCTACATCCGCCTGCCGGAGGCCTGGCGCGAGAGCATCCAGGTGGTGGACGGCGCCGGTGCCGGCGAGTGGAACATCATCAACCGGCAGACCATGGCAACCCTGGTCTCCCTGCACGTTGCCCGGGCGGGGGACAATGTTCCGCCCGACGCCCGGCCGGTGCCCGGCAATCCGGACACCTACCTGCAATACCATGGCGGGCTTTCGGCCGCCGACCGCGAGATCATCACGGTGACGGCGCTGAGCTAAGCGCCGCCCCTGTTTGGCGATAACCATCCTGAAAATGGAGGCGACACGATGCGTAAAATTCTGGTGGTTGAAGATGAGGGCTCGATCCGCGAGCTGATTGTGCTGAACCTGGAGATGGCCGAGTACGAGGTGGTGCAGGCCGCCAGCGCCGAAGAGGGGTTGCAGCTGTTCAACGCCGCGCCCGAGAGCTTTTCCTGCGCGGTGCTGGACATCATGCTGCCCGGGATGAACGGTTTTACCCTGTGCGAGAATATCCGCGCCGCCTCGCCGGTGGTGGGCATCGTAATGCTCAGCGCCAAGAGCCTGGAGGCCGACAAGATCAAGGCGCTGTCCATCGGGGCGGACGACTACATGACCAAGCCCTTCTCCATCAGCGAGCTGAAGGCCCGAATCGACGCGCTGTGCCGCCGGGTGGGCCGCACCAAAACCACCACCGAGGATGACGGCCGCCTGGTGAGCGGCAGCTTTGTGCTGGACGAAAAGAGCCGGATGATGCTGAAAAACGGCCAGCCTATCGACCTAACCCAGGTGGAGTTCCAGATCATGGAGCTGTTCTTCCGCAACAGCGGCACCGCCCTTGTGCGGGAGAAAATCCTCGAGGGTGTCTGGGGCGAGAACTACTACGGCGACGTGAAGATTGTGGATGTGAACATCCGCCGGCTGCGGATGAAGATCGAGGACGAGCCGTCGAACCCCCAGCACATCCTCACAGTGTGGGGGTATGGGTATCGGTGGAATGCCTGAGCCCGCATCATTCCAACACATTTTCGTGCTAAAGTAAGGTGAACACTTGAACTCTTCCATTACCAAACGATGGGTGCGTGGCAGCCTGTTCTTTACACTGGCCGTGGTGCTGGTGGCGGAGGGCCTGTTCCTCTATTTCACCATCTCCACCTACTACAAGGACGCCCGGCAGGCCATCAGCAACCAGTTCACCTCCCTGCGGGACCAGATGACCCCGGCCTCGTCCAGCGCCGAGGAACGCCGCCAGAAGCTGCTGCAAACCGTGGAGG
>JAJDIZ010000012.1 GCA_030266915.1 Ruminococcaceae bacterium OttesenSCG-928-D13
GACACGCTTTTTCGTCAAGCCCAACCTTATGCAAGCCCATTCAAGCTATGTTGTCACTGACCCGAAAGGTACGGTTTTACTGGAAGTCGGAAAGCTCATGCAGAGCACCCACAAAATAAAGGTACTGAACCTTATCAATTTTTCTAAAAGCATGAGATATAACCCCTTTGAGTATATCCGCAAGGAGCAGGACATTTTGAAGCTCGTCAATACGATTATCGTCAACACCAAAGGCGAGGGTGAAAAGAGCGGTGAGGATTTTTGGGTGAAAGCCGAACGCCTGTATTATTGCGCTCTTATCGGCTATATCTGGTACGAAGCACCCGACGACGAAAAGAACTTTATTACCCTGCTGGATATGATAAATGCGTCCGAAGCCCGCGAGGACGACGAGGATTTCAAAAATCCCGTTGACCTTATGTTTGACCGGCTGGCCGAAAAGGAGCCGGAGCATTTCGCCGTGAAGCAGTACGCCAAATATAAACTTGCGGCGGGCAAAACCGCAAAATCAATCCTTATTTCTTGTGGGGCGCGGCTTGCACCCTTTGATATAAAGGAATTGCGTGACCTTATGGAATACGACGAATTGGAGCTTGACACATTAGGCGACGAAAAAACCGCCCTTTTCGTTATCATCAGCGACACCGACGACACCTTTAATTTCGTCGCCGCTATGATGTACACGCAAATGTTTAACCAATTATGTGACAAGGCCGACGACGTTTACGGTGGGCGGCTTCCCGTTCATGTTCGTTGCATTTTAGACGAGTTTGCGAATATCGGCAAAATCCCAAAGTTTGAAAAGCTGATTGCTACGATACGAAGCCGTGAAATATCGGCTTCTATTATTTTGCAATCCCTGTCGCAGCTAAAGGCCATTTACAAGGACGACGCGGATACCATTATGGATTGCTGTTCCACGACCCTTTTTTTGGGTGGAAAATCGAAAACCACGCTTAAAGAGATTTCGGAGCTTTTAGGCAAGGAAACAATCGACTTGCTGAATACTTCCGAGAACCGGGGACAATCAGCCAGTTACGGCCTGAACTACCAAAAAACCGGCAAGGAGCTTATGAGCCTGTCGGAAATAGCAGTCATGCCGGGCGGCAAGTGCATTTTGCAGCTTCAAGGATTGTACCCGTTTTATAGCGACAAGTACGATATAACGAAGCACCCAAAATACAAGTACCTGTCTGACGCGGACAAGAAAAACACTTTTGACCCTGAAAAGTACCTGTCCCGATTGCGGCGCAGTACGGCAGTATTAAGGCCGGAAGATGTGTTTACCGTCGTGGGCGTTGGAGCAGATACGCCTATCCCCGCCGCCGAATGATGGCGGCTATTTTTATGCCGGAGGTATCAAAATGGAGCGAGTAAATTACGAAAATGCCGCCAGTACCCTATCTACGCTTATAACCGCGCTTGGCGCGGGGCTTGGCGTTTGGGGGACTATCAATCTTTTGGAAGCGTACCAACGGGACGCAGATAAGGACGCGCTTACCGCGGAATACCGCAGCCGGATAAATGAGCTTGATTTGCTGTTGCAGGGGCTTTTTGCAGACAAGGAAGCCGGAAAAATCAGCACCGAACAGTATCAAGCGCGGTGCGCGGAATATGACGCGGAAATGGACGCACTTTTTGAAGCCCTACACGATTTTGACGCGGGTATTGCCGCGCAGAAGCGGCAAGGCATTGAACAGTTATTGACCGGCGGGCGGCTGGCACTTATCGCCCCTGTTGCCGGAAGCCCGGAAAATATGCAATTTGCGCTTGATTATGCGGACAAACAACACCGGGCAAACGGCAAAATGCCGGTCTGAAAGGAGGTACAGCAGCCACTCGCCGCCATGTGATGGCGGCTATCCCGCAGGAAAGGAGGTGTTGCCCCGGCAAGTGAATACCATGCGCCCGCCGTTTAGTTTTCCCCATAAACGGCGGGCGCTTTTTTGCGTTCAGGGGAAAAACAACCACAAAATACGATTTTGAAAGCGAGGAAAAAAGTTTATGGCATTTTTCAATAGTGCAGTCGGAGTATTGCAAACCCTTGTTATCGCGCTGGGCGCGGGGCTTGGTATCTGGGGCGTTATCAATCTTATGGAGGGGTACGGTTCAGACAACCCCGCGTCGAATGCCCAAGGTGCATAAGGGAGCAACCCAAAACAACAACACACCGCGAATGACAGCCAAGGATGGGATGTATATGCAAAGCCAGATGCGAAAAGCATCTGGCTTTGCATATCAGTAGTCTCTCATTTCACCGCTACGGTCAACTTAGTCGTTGTCACTGGTTTTGCATTGTTATTGCCTTCTAGCCACACTTCCAGCGTTACGCTGGCACTCTTTTTTACGCTGTTCAGTACCGTAGTTGTCTTGGATTGATCCAACATGATGGCGTAGGTATTGCTGTCCAATTGGCGGATGGTGTATGCATAATCTGGATTTGGTGAGCCGTTTGCCAGTTTTGCTCCCTTCAGTGTTACGTCCTGGATATCAGCATAACTAGCGGGTATCGTCAAGGTTACAATGCCACGGCTACCCGGATCGTTGTTATATAGCGTAACCTTCTTGGTGCTCAGTGTTACCTTGGGTTTAGCTGCGGATATCGTCAACTTTACTGCTTTGGTGCTCACGGTATCGGCGTCATTGATATCCCCGTTTTTGATGGCAATTTTGTAGCTGCCGGGTATCAACTTCCCATTCTCCGCCAATTCCACCGTCCAACTTTTATCTGACAGGCGACGGAATCTGAAATTACTGTATTCTGCATGGGTACTGTCCCATGCGCTTGTGCTCACTGATTGTGGCGGCGTAATCACGAACTCAGGGATGCCATCAATACCACCATTGTAATTAGAAATTTTGGCCGTTATGGTGGCCCTGGTTCCGGTTGATATATCCATTTTACCCTTTATGCTGATTGTCGCTTTGGGCCCAAAGTAGCTTTTGGCGGTGGGAATTGTGCTTGTACTCTCTTTCGTAGTCTTGATGGTCAGCGTCAAAGTAGCAGGCACCAGCGCACCCTTCTTGGTATTTACGCTCGGCAAGGTAAGTAGAACCTTATATGTTTTGTTAAAGTCGGCTCCCTTACCCACGGAGACCATCAAGGTACTGCCGTCTTCGCTTATCTTAGCGGTTATTTTTCCTTTCTGCCCATTGAGGTCCGTCTTAACCTTAGCTTTGTCTTTGCTGTCATACACCAGCACCTGCAGCGGATTCTGGTCATGCCATGATGATAAATCAAAACCAGCAATGTTCGTGGACAATAGGACATTATATCTTTCCCCTGTTGCCAGATTCGGGTTCAGTGTCACAGTTGCCTTGCTAGCTTTCAATTTAATAGCGGCATCAGATTTCACTAGCGATACCGAAGCATTCAGTTTGACTTTGTACTTAGACGCCCCCTCGACGGAAACCAGCAGCGGCAAGGTTCCTCTGAGCTCCCTCTCCGCCCTGGTGCGGTCCGCCTGCACTATGAATTTCCCCGTTTGCACATTGAAACTGTAGTCCTTCACATTGAAAGCGCCCGCCTTTGCCAAATCCACGGTAACTCCCGTGACGCCGAGCCCACCTAATGTCTCTCCAGATTTCTTCGGTTGCAATGTTAACACATTGTCCATAGAGCGGGTGGTGCTCATATACAGGCTCACCTTGCTGTTTGCCAACTTTAGGGTGGGTGGCGTGTATACCCGGCTTACCTTTACATTAACTGGGTACCAACCTTCCCAGCCAATTAGCTTGGCTTCCAGTTTCAGGGTGCCGCCGGCCTTGCTGGGAATATCATCTACCGAGACTTTTATGTCGGTTGGCGTGGCGGCAGGAACAAGACGGGCCCAAGAGAGTTTATTGTTCGAGGCTTCCTGAACTTGCATCACTTCCCCGCCAGTTATGTCCAGTTTGGCAGTGCGGTCATCATAAAAAACATTTACAGTCACAACCGATGCTTTCAGTGCTGGGGCTTTATCATTAACATTAATGGTCAGTTTTCCTTCTACACTGATGGCATCATCATTTGGCAGAACAATCTCCACGTCGTCCTGATATTTTTTTGAAATCCCTGTGGTGCTCTTTATCTGCACATCCACAGTGTTTTCATCACTAGCCTTGAAATCGAAGAAGTTATTGTTCGGGTTGCTGTCGCCTCCCTTGAATTGAACCTTGACACCGGCGGCCATCAGGCTCACCGGAGTACCCGCATCGGCATTCGGCCACAGGCCAAATTGCGCAGCGGTGGCGTTCAGGCTCTGTTTCTTCGATACCGTTACCGCGGCCGGGTCAAGCAGATAGGCCGGATAATCTGGAGTGGTACCGGGCTGGATGGTCGCAATATCGATGCGGCACTCGGCCCATGCATTTCCATGCGCAGCATCATCATATTCCATGCGCAGGATATAGTTGCCCTCACTCCCGGAAACTGGAGTGAAAGCCACGGTGCGCACACCATCTACAGCCGGAGTTGTGTCGTCGCACACAAGTTTCTCCGCAAATTGCACTTCCGTATAGGTTTTTGCGTCTTTAAGGGAATAACGGAGTTTCGCATCCGGTGTACTCAGTGTGGCGTTTAGCATATCAGGCGCCCCGTCTAGCAACACCAGCCTGGAACGGCTTAGGATTATTGAGCTGTTTTGCCGTTCCACTGTCACTTGGCAGTAACCAGTAACACTTCCGTCAGCAGATGTGGCATAGATGGTGGTTTTGCCGGGAGCGACGCCTTCTACTTCGGCAATGTTATCAGCCATAGATGTAACGGTGGCAACAGAATCATTTTCGCTTTCCCAAGTTACAATCTGATCTGCCTCAGCGGGCTCAACATTGGCTGTCAGTGTTCCTTTTGTGCCAGGTGAAAGTACCAACGGAGATGGCATTGAATTAACGACGACGTTTTGAGGTGGCACGGCAACGTTAACAATACACTCAGCGGTAAACGCCCCCATTCTTGTGGTTGCAGTAATAACTGCACAACCTATACTATGTGGAGAGATAAATCCCTCTGCATCAATAGTAGCGATGCTCTCATCGTTACTGGAAAAATCTATTATATTGTCAGTTGCATTCTCAGGCAGCACAGTAGCTGTAAGTCGAAATGGTTCGCTATCAGGCTTAAGTGTAACAACTTTTTTTCCGAGCCGTATGCCAGTAACCTCAATATATTCTGATTTTGAAAATGTAATCGTATATAGCTGAATATCTCCACTTTCAGCCGTAACCTCAATTGTCACAGTAGATGATGTTCCTTGAAGAACGATTCGTTTTTGTGTTTCAGCGCCAGTGGCATCCTTGATAATATAGCTACTACTTTTTGCGGACAACTCCAACCAAATATCTATATATGTAGTTCTAGGATGCACACTAACAGGTAGCACCCTCTCTGGAAAGCTAATAACGTATTCATTTTCAGAAAGATACTCTTCATTTTCATCCGATGCTGCATAATAAAGGCCTGCTATATCCATGTCGCTGGATGGATTATCCCGAATAAAGGTTAATGTGAATGATTCTTCTGCACCAGTGGTTGCATTTGCGCATATTATCTCTAGTGCCAGTGAATCCTTCTCAAATAGCACGATGTCTCCAACAGCACATACTGCACCATCAACGACTAATTCAATATCATTTTCCTGTGTTGCAGGAGTGAAAATGTCTAATGATATAAAGGCTGTACTATTTGGCACGGTATGTGTTTTCGTCACAGGCGCACCATAGAATGATTCTAAAGAGTTTTCTTGTTCGTCTAAAGCATGAACTTGATAATACTCTAACAAAGGTGCGGTTTGGGCATATACTGGTTGGCTTGGAATTGCAAAAGTAAGCAAAAGAAATACCACGGATAAAAATGATGACAACATTTTTTTCATTTTGTTTTCTCCTTAAAAGCAGATAAATCCGTGGACGTTGTCAGCCCAGCTAAAATATGTCCAAAAATCCTGCACTGTCATTTCAACAACTAATCCATCCGTTCGATCCAATACACCATATTGCCCATATACAGTACCTAACCCCTCGTCTTTTAGCGAGAGTTTAGAGTCTCTGGTTATAAAATATTTTTTTGTAAAACGATTTGACTCAGATAAATATACAAGTCCTTTTTCTTTGTCATATGCTTCAATAATGGCAACATGTCCATACGTGGTTTTCACGCCATTAGTATAGTCGGTATATGCCATAGATAATATGGATTGTTCTGGTATTGTGCCTGATTTTTTTGCATCTTCAAAGGAGAGTAATTTCAAATTCTTGCCTGTCGAATAAGTATGGCTTAAATCGATGCGACTATACCAAGATCCCCCATGTCCCAATGTGTCGTGGCCAGATTGTTGAACTGGATAAAAACCATATATTTGATTGAATCGCTCGTATGCATACCAAGTACAATGCGCATAAGTGTATGAATTTCTCCCCCAACTGCTAACTCCTGGAACTTGTTGCCCAACATATGTTTGCGCAAACGCCAAAGCGCCTTGTGGTGTTCCTGGTGCTGACTCCGCTGGAGGTGCATCGCCAATCATAGAAAACTTGATCCAGCCAACATCACCGCTAAAACTAATTTGCACCCAGTACTCCGAATTTACCAACTTTCTTGCCCGGCTTAACACTGTTACTTTTGACAAATAATCAATTTTTGTAGATGAACCGACGGCTCCGGCAGATTGCTGTAGTGTTGCACCCGCCTTATTAATAATATAAGCATCACGTTCGGCTGGTAGAGGCTGAACCTTTAGTATGTATGTGGCAACATTTCCATAATATGAAACGCGGATAGTAGTTTGTCCTTGTTCCATTGCAGTAATGACACCACTGTTAGGATTTACTGTTGCAATGTCGGGATTTGATGAAGACCACGAAATCCGATTCTCTGTACCTTTTAAGGACACGAACAATCCGCTCACCTTTACGCTAGGCGCGTTAAACGCGGTTTCACCCACGTATATCGTTTTTTGTTTTGCACTGAATTTCATTTCATCGAATAGTGGTGCCTCAGAAAACCAGGCAAGTACCCCAGTGGTTGTGCTCAAATTTAGCGATTCTAAATCCATATCTGTAGAATAAGACTCTCCCACAGCGACAAATCCATAATCTGCCACATCCACACCATATAGAATGTCATCCCTGTTTCCGCCAAAACACTTTTTCCAGCTCAAATTGCCATTCGCATCATATCGTGCCAGAACACCATCGGCATAGTAAGTGTCGTTTATACTGGTATCAAGCCGGATTCCCTGTAAATCACCATCAGATGCTCTCGTTTCCCCTACGGCAACAAATCCATCATAGTCAGCAACTAATGAGTGGAACTTGCCGGTTCCATTTGTGCCTCCAAAGCTGTTGGCCCATTTTTTATTACCATCTGAATCGTATTTAACAATTAATGCGGAGCTACTACCCTTAAATATCTCAGCCATATCCCCATCCTCCGCACCAGATTGACCGACAGCAACTATACCCCCATCTGTTGAAGCAGTGACACTATAAAATTCACCGCCGCGAGAAGTCAGCCCGCCAAAACGACTAACCCACTGCAGATTTCCTTCGAACGAATATTTAACAGCAACTGCTCCACCAACATAACCTTCCATATCTTTGTTCGTCGAATACGAGTAACCTACAGCAACATATCCATCTGCAACTGCTACCACGTCATTCAGAATTTCCGATTCGTCTCCCCCAAAGCATTTTACCCATCCTAGATTACCATTTTCATTTATGTATGCAACAAAGGCATCATCATGTCCTCTAAGGCCTGACCCAATGCGTTTGTCCTCGAAATCACCATTGGTTGAATTTGTCCAGCCACAAACAACGTACCCTCCATTACCAGTAGTCACTCCAAATATAGTATCGTTGTTTCCGTATTCCCTCCATGAGCCCCCAATGCATGATTTCCACAACAAATCACCATCGAGCGAATATTTTACAATAATGCCATCATTGCCATCATTGCTCAAACCGCCCTTATTGATGCTTTCCATATCGGCATCTTTAGAACCTGAATAACCAGCCGCGACATAACCTTGACTGGATACAGTCAAGGAATTAAAGCTGTCTGTTCTGCTACCACCAAAGTTTTGGCACCAAACCATACTACCGTCATAGTCATATTTTGCAATGAAAGCATCAAGATAACCGCCTTTTCCGGTCAGCCCCAGTTCTGAAGCGCGATTAGGGCTTATATCTCCTACAACAACATACCCGTCAGAAACTTTCTTTATATCATTAAAAGATGTGGTTGCGATGGAGGCAACTACTTTTGCGGTAGAAGGAGGTGTTTGCAGTTCTGAAATATCCATTGTATATGCTGGCTCTTGTATAGGTTCAACCCTGGCTGGGTCTACAACAACAGGAAAAGAAACAGAGCTCCATTCTAAAAGTGGAAAGGAAACCACTAGTATAGCTTCACCTGTCTGCATTGTCTGGATTATACTATCGCTGTTTAGTTCTAAACAACCATCAGCGTCTTCAATTCTAGTCTTAACAGGAGTTGCCATATCCTCGTGCCATGCGGTAATAGAGCCTGTGTCGCCAACTAACAGCGCCAAGCCAATAGATAAATCAATAATCTGTTGACCACCATCTTGTGATTCATAAAAAATGATTGGGGCCCCTTGTTGTTGCAATGGCTCCTCAATAATAATAATATTGATAACAATTTTATTATCACCATCACCGTTTTTAATGGTGATACGAGCCTCTCCGATTGCTTTCGCATAAATATAACCATTACCTAATACTTCTACTATACTTGATTCTGAACAATCTATATCAGAAATTGGAACAGGTGTTTCGCTGTCAGACGCAATCAATAACACCCCTGTATCCCCGCGATACAACACAAGTGTATTGTCCTCGATAAGTTGAATTTCTTCATCCTCTTGTAAGAAAAAGACTTTTGCAAAAGAGGCTGCTTCATTATCTAGTTGTTCATTACCAACAATCTCATTTGAACGCATCTGCGCAGTAGCATCATCTACTGTTTGTGCGTTTATCTCGAATGGCATAACTGTTGTGAACATAGCTACTACTATCACCAGCGAAATGATCCGTTCAACCGACTTCATATTTCTCGCCTCCCAATAAGTCATTGATAATAATATTAACAAAACTTTCACATTTTTGCAATGGAAATACTTACGGCATCAATTGATTTGGCATGTTACTGAACGCTCTCATTCGCAAGGATCAAAAAGGCTGCATGTAGAAGGGCACTATGGCTAAATAAAAAAGCAGAGTGCGCACCTTGATGAAGTCGCACTCTGCCTTAATATTTAGCATACCACCTGCCGTGCTACCACGCCCTTGCCCTAGCCCCCGGCAGGGCCCACGCAGACACCTTTGCCCGCGTAGCGGGAAAGTGTCAGAGTGGGTCATATACTTCCCATGGGGAGTATATGAAGCCCGAGGGTGTGCCGCCAGCAGGAGCCGAATTGTATATACACCCGGCCAAAACAAGCGGTGCGCCCGGCCCTCCGGCTGGCGCAAATCTATTGGAAATAGTATACCACAACCAGCCGGGAGCTGCCATAATTGGCGGCTCTATTTTTTTCGCTTGCCCCGACGCTTGCCCGCTGTGCGCCTGTATTTTTGCGAACGTTCCAACACCCTTGTCAGCAAGAGAATCTCATCGTCCGACAGGCCGGACACATTCAAGCCAATCTGCTTTGCGAACACCGTCACCTTGGCCCGGCCCTCCTCCCGGCCACCTTCCTTTTCGTCAAGGTACAGCTTCACCAAGTCCTTCATTTCCAGCAGTTCATCGCTCTGCTTTTCGTCCAGCGCGTCCTTCTTGTGGGCGGCAAACAAGGCGCGCACCACATCGTTGAACCGCTCGGAAATCTTTTGGCGCAGGTAATCGTCCTCGTCCACCACTGCCTCTTGCAGCAGGGCCATCACCTCGTCGTCATCCTCTATGGTTAAGTTGTCGCGGATGGTCTGCTCGGCAAACTTGTACATCGCGTTCATGTTGTTCATCTGCGGCAGCACCTTGCGGTCAACATAGATTTCCAACGCCCGCATCAGGGCCGGGAAATCCCTGTGCGCCATTAACTCGCTCAAAAGCCGGTGGTTCATGTTCCCGTCCACCAGCACGGCAATGGCGGCATCCGAAAGCCGCAACCTGTCTATCTCCACGTTGCGGTACTGCTCGTTATCGGTCAGGCCGAACAGGTAGTCGCAGGAGACGCCGTAGTATTTTGCCAGCGCCGCCACGTCCTGATACCCCACCCGCATATCCTCCTGCCCCTCGATACGCTGCAAGGTGGACACCGGGATGCCGACGGCATCGGACACCTCGGCCAGCTTCATCTTCCGCTCAACCCGCAAATCTTTCAGCTTTTCCGGCAATGTTACTTCTTTTTTCATAATGTATTCGCCTGTTCCTGTAATTTGACGGCTCTTTCCATCGTGGAAGGGCCGTTTTCCCATATCCGGGAAAAGTGTGTTTTTCGGCGGCCAAACCTGCATTTGAGATATGCCGGAGGCGGCCCCGAAACATTCTAAACTGTCATTGAGGGAACCACTTCCCCCACAAACCGAAAGGCGGTGATGCCATTGTCCTGACCCATGGCCCGGCCCGTAACCCCAAAACCATCCAAGGAGGAAACAGAATGACCATGCCCGAACAAGAAAAGACAACCGCCCCAATGCCGCCTGCGCCAACAGACGGAAAGCAGTTGCCTCACCCAATGACTAACCCAAGTATACCACCCGCCATCACCGAAAACAAGAAAAAAATTGAAGCCCTGCAAACGGTGGACGGGCAGGCGCTGCTACTGGCAGACCTGCCGCCCATCCGCTTCACGGTGGAAGGTTTGCTGCCGCAGGGCCTGTTCATCCTGGCGGGCAGCCCCAAGGTGGGCAAGTCGTGGCTGTCGCTCATGCTCTCGCAGCATGTGGCCGCAGGCACGGTGCTGTGGGGCCGGGACGTGCCGCAGGGCACCGTGCTGTACCTCGCGCTGGAAGACAGCCTTGTGCGCCTGCAAACCCGCTACCGCCGCTATTCTGAGGACGGGACGCCCGCGCTGCACTTCGCCATCCGCGCCCGCACCATCCGGGACGGGCTGGTGGCGCAGATCGGCCACTTCATCACCCGGCACCCCGATACCCGGCTTGTCATCATCGACACCATGCAGCACGTCCGGGACGCGGCCACCGACAAGAATTGCTACGTCAACGATTACAACGATATGAATATGCTGCGGCAAATCACCAGCGCCCACGACATCACCCTGCTGCTCGTCACCCACACCC
Source organism: Ruminococcaceae bacterium OttesenSCG-928-D13 (assembly GCA_030266915.1). Taxonomy (GTDB): domain Bacteria; phylum Bacillota; class Clostridia; order Oscillospirales; family Ruminococcaceae; genus JAAYCI01. Next base: position 11,239 of record JAJDIZ010000012.1, read on the forward strand.
GCAAACAGGATGACGCCGACCCGCTCAACCGCATATCGGGCAGCACCGGGCTGGTGGGCGCGGTGGACGGTGTGTTCATCCTCGAAAAAGAGGAGCGCACCTCCAACAAGGGCCGCCTCACCATTGCCAACCGCGACACCGACGGCCATGTGTTTTTGCTGGAGTTCGGCGGCGCAAGCTGCCGGTGGGAATTGGTGGAGGAGAAAATCAGCGACCACCGGGAGGAACCATTGCTGGCATTTCTCGCGTCCTTCCTTGGCGGCAAAAAGGAATGGATGGGCACGGCCACCGAGCTTTGCAAGGCCGCCGAGGAGCACCACACCGCCGCTGCCTACACCCCGGCCACCATCGCCAAGACCCTGCGGGCCAACGACCAAAAACTGTTCAGCAAGTATGGCATTGAGGCCCGGCACTCGGTGCGGGATAACGTGAAAACCATCCGGCTCACCAAAACCCAAGGCTGACAAAAAGTCAAATACGGCAATTCGGCACATACAGTAATTTGGGATGTACCCCCATACGGCACTGCCGAAAGTGGATACATCCGTATATACCGCATTTGCCGAATTGCCGAAATGGAGGAAACCCATGGCAGACAAATGTGTTGTGCGAAACCAAGCCTGCCGGCGCGGCGGCGTGGCCCTGCGCCAGCGGCACAACGAGCGCCAGAACACCGGCTACGCCAACCCCGATGTGGTATTGGAGCGCGCCCACCTGAACGTCCACTACAAAAGCTGCGAGGGCAGTTACACTGAGGCTTTCGACAAGCTGGTGGCCGATGGGCATATCAGTACGCGGGGCCTTGGCAAAGACCCAAAAATATTGGATGAGCTTGTGTTCGACGTGAACACAGCCTACTTTGAGAACCATGGCGCAGGGAGCCCCTGTGGCGGCTATGACTACGCCAAGGAGTTTTTTGCCGAGGCGTACCGGCTGGCGGTAAAAGAGGCCGGGGGCGAACAGTATGTTTTGTCGGCGGTGATGCACGCCGACGAGCGCAACAAGGCTCTGTCTGAACAGCTTGGCCGGGATGTGTACCATTACCACCTTCATGTGGTGTACGTGCCGGTTGTGGAGAAAAAGGTGTACTTCAAAAAGAACAACAAAGACCCGGAGAAGGCCGGAAAGCTGAAAGAAACCATCATGCAGGTGAGCCATTCCAAGAAATGGCCCCGGCTGAAACAGCTTGATGAACATGGTGAGCCGCTGCGCAACGCCAAGGGCAAGGCTATTCTTATCAACGCCTATTCCCTGCTGCAAGACCGTTTCCATGAGCATATGCGGGAGGCCGGGTACACCGATTTTGAGCGCGGGGAACGCGGCAGCACCGCCGAGCACCTGTCGGTGCTGGAATACAAAACCCAACAGGAGGCGGCCCGATTGGAGGCTGTGGCGGCGCAGGTGGCCCAAGGCCAGCAGCAGGCCGCCGAACAGGACGCCACCGCCCGAAAAAAGAAAAAGGAATTGGCCGGGCTGGACAAAAAGCTGGCCGTAAAGGGCAAGGCCGCCGCCACGCTGGACGAGGTTAAGAGCCTGAGCAAAAATGTGACGATAGGCGGCAAGGTGGCGCTGGCCCCCGGTGATTGGAGAATGGTGTACAGCCTTGCCAAAGAGGGCCTGCACTCCCGCGAAGAAATACAGGAGCAGAAGGACAAAGCCGCTGCTCTGCGTACAAAAAACGCTGCTTCCATGGCCGAAAACGCCGACATGAAGGAACGGCTGAAAGGCTACGGTGAGGGCGTGGGCGTCACCGATACCATGCGGTACTTCCAAGCAAAGCAACGGGCACCCCGGCGCATGGAGGCCGCCATTGTTGACATACTGCACTCGCCAGCTGAAAAGCAGCAGGAGGTCAGCCGCCAGCGGCAGCAAGGCCACCGCAAGGGAGGGCAGGAACTGTGAGGCCCGTCCATCCTGTTCTTTGCAAGAGGCCGGGGCGCGGGGCAGCGCCCCGCAGGGCTGCCGGTTCCCTTAAAGCCAGCGGAGCCGATTTTGCCGCACAATGGACGGGGCGGCTGCGGGGCAGGATGCAATCCTGTTCCCCGCTGCCGGCGCGGCCAGCGGCAAGGCAAAAGGCCGGGCGGCCAAGGTGGAGATTTGCGCAGCAAATACTACCTTGGGGGCACGGACAGGCGCAGCGATGGGGATACTGCCAATGCCCAAAAATACGGCCATTCCGTGAGGTTGGGAGAATACGTCGTAACAACGATGAATAGATGTAATGAATATTTGGCGCAGTATCGCTAAAGTCGCCTATTCCATCAAACAGTTTTCCGTCCGGTGACCTGTGCCCTGCTATCCCGAACAGGAACGCGGCACAAGGCAAAGTGTTGACAATTAGCCGCGCTACTAAACGCTGAACCGTTCAAAATTGTGACGTTCTCGGCCTTGGCAATGGTATAGCATTACCCGGCCAACCAAATTCAAAATATTTCCGCACCATCGTATATCAGGTGAAACCCAGCGCCTACAAAAAACAGGAGGTTCCATGCAGCATCATTCTGACAAACAAAAAGACACAATGCCTGTCGCCCCGGCTGTGCCCGAGACCCGCACCACCACCCGGAAAATCGGAAAGACCACTTTCATCATATCGTCCAGCTTCAACCAAGAGGGCAAGGGCGATGTGGTGTCCAAGCTGGCCCGGCTGATTCGGGACGAGGCCGAAAAGGGCGCGTAAATTAAGGCTGCCATCGGCGGGGATGTATGGTACAATGGCTTCATACATTCCCGTCCTTGGCTGTCGGAAATGGAGGTTCAACATGAAAAGGCAGCCGGACAAAATCAACTATCTATATGGGCGTTTGAGCAACGAGGACAAATTGCAGGGGGATTCGTACTCCATCCAAAACCAGCGCAAAATTCTGACACAGTACGCCGAGGAAAACGGCATCGTGCCCTATGAGTTCATCTTTGACGACGGATATTCGGGAGCGGATTTCACCCGGCCCGAGTTCAGCAGGATGATAGATGAAGTTGAAGCGGGCAAGGTTGCGACCATCGTTGTGAAGGACATGTCAAGATTTGGGCGCGACTACCTCCGGGTGGGCATTTTGACCGAGTTGGTTCTCCCCGACAAGGACGTACGCCTGGTTGCCATCCACGACAATGTGGACAGCGATTTGGGTGAAAACGAGATGGGGCCAATCCTTAACTACTTCAACGAGTGGTTTGTGCGCAACACCAGCAAAAAAATACGGGCGGTGCAACAGGCCAAAGGCAGAAGCGGTGAGCGTTTGGGGGTGATTCCACCCTACGGCTACCGCAAGGATGCGGACACAAAGCATCTTGTGGTGGACGAGGAAAGCGCCGAAGTGGTGCGCCGCATCTTCCGCTTGAATGTGGAGGGCCACGGCCCGGCGCAGATTGCCCGGATGATGAACGAGGCCCACTTGCTCAACCCCAGTGCCTACAAGCACGAGCATGGCATCGTCACAAAGCCCCGTCAATGCCGCGACCTCTACTTTTGGAACACCACCACTATCCACAAGATACTGGACGCGCCGGAATACCTTGGGCATACAATCAATTTCAAAACCTTCACCAAAAGCCACAAGGACAAAAAGGTGCGGCAGACCCCGCCCGAAAAGCAGCTTGTGTTCGAGAACACCCACCCCGCCATCATTGACGAGGAAACGTGGGAAATCGTGCGCAGGATGCGGCAGAACAAGCGGAGGGTGCCCCGGTATGGGGAGCCGGGTTTGTTCTCCGGGGTGGCGTTCTGCTCCGATTGTGGCAACAAGCTGTATTTCCACACCCGCAAGGTTTGGAACAAGGCGAAAACGGAATCCTACCTTGAAGGTTCCTACTCCTGCGCCGAGTACCGCAAAGGCGTGCAGTACCAAGGGGGTGGCCGCCGCTGTACCTGCCATTATATCGGTGAAAAGCTGTTAGCGCAACTGGTGCTGGAAGATTTGCGGGAGGTTTTGCAGTTTGTTGGCCGGTATGAAAAACAGTTTGTGCGCATGGTGATGGCACAGAGCAGAAAAGAGCAGGACAAGGCACAGACGGCGCGGAGGAAAAAGCTGGCGGCCAGCCAGCGGCGCATCGGGGAAATCGATACGATTATTGAACACCTGTATGTGGACAATGTGAGCGGCAAGGTGCCGGATGAACGGTACATCACCATGTCGGCAAAGTTTGAGGCTGAACAAACCGACCTGAAAGAACAGGCGGCCTCACTGGAAGCGGCGCTGGCCGAGGACGAGCAGAAAGCTGTGAATGTGGACAGGTTTCTCACGCTGGTGCGCAAATACACTGCCATCGAGGAATTGACCCCGGCCATCGTGCACGAGTTCATCGAGAAAATCGTCGTGCATGAGCCGCAGGGCGGGCGCACCAAAGACCGCACACAGAAGGTGGAAATCTTCTACGCCAACGTGGGGGCCATCGATTGTGCCGCTGCCATGGAAGATGAAGCTGCCCCTGCTGCCGAGGCCACCGCCGCCATCGTGCTTACAGAAGAAAAGACCGGGGCTGCATAAGCCCCGGCACACAACAGAATATTGGGCTTTGACGCCATCAATACGATGCCGCCGCCCGCCATGAGTTTGCTTGCTCCCTTTAGGTCACTGGCCTAAGTCGCAGGGCATGAAACAGCTTATGGCTGGCGGCGGCGTTGCCCTTATTGGCCTGTTGCTTGTGCCGCAGCTTTCCGGCCTGTTCGGTTAAGCCGGAAGAAAGGATTAGTCTATGCAGAGCATATTTGACGCAATAGCCGAATGGATAAAGGAACTCCTTATCGGCGCAATCGAGGGAAACCTGTCAAATATGTTCGGGGACGTAAACGACAAGGTAGGCACAATCGCCGCAGAGGTTGGCGCAACCCCGCAATCGTGGAACAGTAACATATTCTCCATGATACAAACGCTATCGGAAACGGTTATTATCCCGATTGCGGGGATTATCATTACCTATGTGTTATGCATGGAGCTTATCGGCATGGTGACGGAGCGCAACAACCTTGCCGACTTGGATACATGGATATTCTTCAAGTGGTTTTTCAAGGCGTGGGTGGCGGTGTATATCGTCACCCACACTTTTGATATTACAATGGCGGCGTTTGATATGTAGCGCAGCTAAAGGGGCAAGTGGTACGCATATCCCCGGCTATGATGAATACCGCTATTTTGTGGACGAAATCGGGCATAACCCCTTTGAATTGGCAAGCTACCTGACCGCCAAATATCACGCCTACACGCGGGAACAGGTACAAGCGGAACTGCAAGCTATTTTCGGGCAGCAGTACACGCTTACCATTCAGGAGGTTGTCGAAGTCCGCTATCGCACCGAGGAACGCACCGACACATGGACGGACGAGGACGGCAACGAACACAGCGACACCTACACCGTGGAAGTGCCGTACAACTACTACATTCTCAATATCACCCTGAAAAACAAGTCATTGGGGAGCGTAGCCACGGCGAACCTGACCCCGGAGCAGCGCGAAATGTACGATATTTACATGGAAACGCTTGGCAACAAGCCCTATCTGTTTGAGAATGACCCGAACGTAAACCGGGGCGGCGAGTACACCGACTACGATATTCCCCCCGAAGCCCTGACAGATGAACGCTTTGCCGCCATGATTGCCGAAGCCGAGAAATATTTAGGCTACCCCTATGTGACACAGTATGAAGATGATTTTATACGGGAAGCAGCAGAAACCGATACGCGGACGAGAGATAAGGCGTTGGCACAGAAAAAGGATACCCTTGTACAAGCGGAAAAACGGATTGCCGAGCTTGATTTGATTTTTAAGCGCATTTATGAGGACAACATAACCGGGAAGCTGACCGACGAGCGATTTATAAAGCTATCCCGTGATTATGAGCTTGAACAGGATAATTTACGGGCTACGTCTAAAATCTTGCGCGAGGAAGTCAAGCAGCAGGAAAAGAGCAAGTCCAACGTCAAGAGCTTCATTGCTACGGCAAAGAGGTATACCGACCTGACCGAGCTTGACGCAACCATATTGCGGGAGTTTATCGACAAAATCCTTATTTCTAAAACTTCCGGCAAAAAGGGGCGTAGAGCTTCCGACAAGGTACAAGAAATTGAAATCGTCTATAATTTTATCGGTGCTTTTGATTTTGGCAAGGCCACACAGCAAGCCCAAAACCACAATAAAATAGCGAAAGTCGGCATAGCATAAATGCCGTGCCGACAATCGCGTTAAATGTTTTCTTAATTCAGGGGGCTATTCGCGCCTCCTGTTTTTTTATATGCTCACATCCTCAAACCGCCCATTTTTCAGCACCGCCATCGATGTGAATCCGGCCTCCCGCAGGGCGGCAAGGGCCGCGTCGTAGCCGTAGCCTAGCTTTGCCCGGTTATGACAGTCGCTCGTAATGATCATCCTGGCGCCACGCTGGGCAGCATGCCTTAGCAAAAAGGGCGCCGGATAGGGCGCTTTGCGCACGCCCCGGGCCATGGCTCCGGTGTTCACCTCCACCATGCCGCCGTAACCTTTTATCCTGGCCAGCGTGTCGTCAAGCGCCTCAAGGGCAATGCTTTGGTAAGCCGGACTCTCTTCGTCAAAGAACACGCCCACCCCATTATACTTGGCCACAAGATCAAAATGGCCGATAATCTGAGGCTTTTGCGCCTTTGCAAGCACTGGTATCTGGCTGAAATAATCGGCCGCCATTTGCAGTCCATCACCGCCGTAATCGTTGTCAATCGCGGCCCGCAGCTTATCCGCCGTGTTGTCCACCGAGCGGACCTCCGGCCCGTCCCCGGGCAAGTAGTGCACCGAGCCGATCACGTAGTCATAGCGGGCGGGGTCAATCGGATGCATGAGATCGGCCTCCACCCCACACAGGATGTTCAGCCGGTCGGCATATTCCTCGGCCAATGCCCGAATGTCAGCCCGGTACTCCGCCTCTTTCCCAAAGATACCTGGGCAGCCCGGGTCGAAGGGGGCCGGGCCGTGGGATGAGAAGCCCAGGTCTGTATAACCCAATTCGATGGCCCGCTCGGCCATCTGGCGGGGGCTATCCTGCCCGTCGCACCAGGTCGAGTGAGTGTGGACATTCGAAGTTGGCCTCACTGCATCGTCTCCTGCTTCACTTTTTTATCCACCACATGGCGGCTTGCCAGCTCGTCCATCACATCTTTCACACTGATGCCACATTCCGCCATCAGCACCAAAACATGATAACACAGGTCAGACACTTCAAAAATTGTCTCTTGTTTGTCATTTTTCATTGCAGCAACCACAACCTCAGTACTCTCCTCGCCCACCTTTTTGAGAATTTTCTCCCTGCCCTTGGCAAACAGGTAGCTGGTGTAGCTGCCCTCCTGGGCGTCTGTTTTTCGGCCCATGATCAGGTCATACAGGGCTTGCAGGGTGAATTTTTGCCGGGATTCGTCCTCATACAGATTTTGAAAAAAGCAGCTTTCGGCGCCGGTGTGGCAGGCCGGGCCATCTTTGATCACCTGCACCACCAGGGCGTCGCCGTCGCAGTCGACCCTGACAGACACCACATGCTGGACGTTGCCACTGGTCTCCCCCTTGCGCCACAACTCCTGGCGGCTGCGGGAATAAAAGCAGGTGCGCTTTTCCTCCAATGTGATGGCAAGGCTCTCGCTGTTCATGTAGGCCAGCATCAACACCTCGCCGGTATAAAAATCCTGAACCACAGCCGGCACAAGGCCGTTTGCGTCATATTTCACGGCATCAATTGTCATTTATATGTCCTCCCTGTCTCACTTTATCACGCAAGGCGCATCGGGACGCCCTTTTCGGCGAGGTAGGCCTTAAGCTCCGGGATGGCCACCTCTTTATAATGAAAAATCGAAGCCGCAAGGCCGGCATCCATACCCGGCAGCTCAAACAGCTCGGCAAAGTGCTGCATATTCCCCGCACCGCCCGAGGCGATGATCGGAATTTTGACTTTTTCTGCGATGGCACGCAGCAGTGGCAGATCAAAGCCATTCTTCACTCCATCGGTGTCCATGCTGTTCACCACAAGCTCGCCGGCGCCTTCCCCCTCGCCGCGCACCGCCCACTCGACAGCGTCGAGGCCGGTATCCACCCGGCCGCCCTTGGTGAAGACACGGTACGCGCCGTCCACCCGCTTCACATCCATCGAGAGCACCACACACTGACTGCCGTAGCGCCTGGCTCCCTCGCCGATCAGCCCGCGATTCGCCACCGCGCCCGAGTTAACGCTCACCTTGTCGGCGCCGCATTTCAGCACCCGGTCGAAATCATCCACCGTGTTCACCGCGCCACCCACCGTTAGCGGGATGAACACCTGGGAGGCCACCCTTTTTAGCACGTCGGTAAATAGGCTGCGTCCTTCGGCAGAGGCAGTTATATCATAAAATACCAGCTCATCGGCTCCTTGATCATTATAAAACGCCGCCATCGCCACCGGGTCTTCCACATCCCTGATGCCCTCAAAATTGACCCCTTTGACCACCCGACCGTCCCGGACATCCAGGCAAGGTATGATTCGTTTGGCTATCATTCGCTCCTCCTCATTTATGCTCTATGTGCATTATTGTCAAGTACTTCAACACAGATTATTGCTATTTCATGGTCGATTCGCCACACGGATTGCCTCATCCAAATTGATCGTGCCGGTGTATAATGCCTTGCCCAAGATGGCTGCATACATCCCCATATCCCGCAAGGCAACGATATCATCAATCGAACTGACCCCACCCGAGGCAGTGACGTTCAGCCCCTCTATGTCCGCCAGCTTTTCATACACGGCAAGGTTGGCTCCCCGTTGTGCGCCATCGCGAGAGATGTCGGTATAGATGACATAGCGTACGCCGGAATCCCGCATGCGCAGGCAGAAATCCAGGCTGTCGGTATCCGAAGTTTCAAGCCAGCCCTCAACGGCCACCCGGCCGTCACGTGCGTCCACCCCCACAGCGATCTGATCAGGATATTTTTCTGCCATTCGGCGCGTAAAATCCGGGTCTCTTAAAGCTGCCGTGCCCAGAATGACCCGCCCGATTCCCGCCTCAAGGCAACGCTCCACAGCCGCCTCGTCCCGAATGCCGCCGCCCAGTTCGCAAAAGCAGTCCACGTTTTCAGTGATACGCTTCACATGCCCAAAATTCCGCAGTTCGCCGGCCTTTGCACCGTCCAGATCCACCAGATGCAAGAACGCAGCACCGCTTTTTTTGAACAATCCGGCAAATTCGAGCGGGTCATCGCCATAAACCTCGTTTTTGCCGTAATCTCCCTGAAAAAGGCGCACCACCCGGCCGCCCATCATGTCGATCGCAGGAAAAATATGCATCATGACACCTCCGCAAAGGCCTTGAGCATCGCAAGGCCGCACTTTCCACTTTTTTCCGGATGAAACTGCGTACCATAGATATTTTTACACTGAACAACCCCTGGCACAGCAATCCCATATTCGCTTGTTGCCACGATGCTCTCATCACATTCAGCGGCGTAAAAGCTGTGAACATAGTAAAAACTCTCGCCCGGGCGTGTATACTTCATCAGTGGGGAGCGATTGTTTAGAATATTGAGGGGATTCCAACCCATGTGCGGCACTTTATAGCTAAAACCAGCAGCCTCCAGCGCCCCATCCAGCGCATGAATCTCACCCTTTATGAACCCCAATCCCTGATTGCTCCCAAACTCACGACTATGTTCAAACAGCAGCTGCATGCCAAGGCAGATGCCCAGCAAGGGTTTGCCCTGTTCCACCTGGGCTTGCAGCACTGATATCAAGCCGGATTGTCGCAGTTTTTGCATCGCATCTCCAAATGCACCCACTCCTGGCAGGATAATCTTGTCGGCCATCCCAAAATCATCGGGACAATTTGTGACCTTACTCTCCACCCCGATAAAGGCAAGAGACGAGCGCAGGCTAAACAGATTTCCCACGCCATAATCGACAATTGCTATCATATTCCGCACCCACTTAGTTGGAATTCGATCGAGTTGCTTTCAGTTTTTCGGCTGAACAATCTCGGTAAGGGCCTTGCAAACAGCTGACATCTCCTCATCTGTACCAATCGAGATGCGGAGGTAGTTTCTGATGCGGGGATTGTCCCACCAGCGAACCAAAATCCTCCGCTCACGCAGCTGGTCGAATAAGGTCTTTCCATCCACACTTGGATGGGTAACAAACACAAAATTGGCAGCGCTGTCTGCGCAGAAGAATCCCAGTTTTCGTATGTATTCGATGAATTCATCGCGTGTCTTGCACACTTTAGAGCAATGGCTCTCAAAGTAAGCTCTGTCCCTCAAGGCTGCAACGCCCGCAGCCATAGTCATGCTATTGAGGTTGTAGGGATTGATGCTGTTTTTTATACGATTCAAATCTCCGATAAGCTCAGCATGCCCCACTGCGTAACCAAGCCGGGCGCCTGCCATTGCACGAGATTTCGAAAATGTGCCGATAACAAGCAGATTATCGTATTTCTCTGTCAACGGGATTACCGTCTGCCCACCAAAATCTACATAAGCCTCGTCTATCACCACCAGATTGTCCGCATTTTCAGCAAGAAGGCGCTCAATCTCGTCACGGGACAAAGCCAGGCCGGTGGGCGCGTTGGGGTTCGCAATGACGATGGTGCGCCCAATGCCGAAATAGTCCTCGAGGCGGACCCGAAAGTCAGGCATCAACGGCACCACCCGTGTGTTCACATCGTACAGGCGGCTGTAGACCGGGTAAAACCCATAGGTCAAATCTGGAAAGGCCACTCCCGCCGGACACAGCGCCTGAAAGCAAATCGCCAGAATCTCATCGCTCCCATTCCCTGCAAAGCAATTTTCCGGCTTTACACCGAAATTTTCAGCCAGTGCCAACGTAAGGTCTCGGGCGTCCGGGTCAGAATAGCGGTTCACCCGCCCGGCCTCAGACTGCACCGCCCTCAGCACCTCGGGAGACGGCGGATAGGGATTTTCGTTTGTGTTCAGCTTGATAAATTTTTCCAGTTTAGGTTGCTCTCCGGGAACATAGGGCTCGATGCAACTGTATCTTGAATCCAGATATTTAGACATGCTTCCTCCAGCATTTAGCGCATTCTATGCTAATCATCCTACGTTATATCGAAACGAACTGACACACTTCGAGCATGTCCATCGAGGCCCTCGCTTTGCGCAAAGGCAATTACCTTGTCACTCGCATTTTCCAAGGCCTCTTGGCTATAGTAGAGGTAACTGCTCTTTTTGACGAAGTCATCCACCGAGAGCGGCGAGTAAAAACGGGAGGTTCCGCCGGTTGGCAGCGTGTGGTTCGGCCCGGCAAAATAATCCCCCAGCGCCTCTGGGGTGTTGTGTCCAAGGAAGATACTTCCCGCATTCCGAACCATCCCAAGCAGGGAAAATGGATCATCAGTGCAGATTTCCAGATGCTCGGGCGCAAACCCGTTGGCAATCTCCACCGCCTGCGCCATGCTTTCCGCCACAATCAGCTTTCCATTATTTTTAATCGATATTTCGGCGATCTCCCGTCTGGGCAGAACGGCAAGCTGTGCCTCAAGCGCCCGCAGCACCTGCCGTGCCAGCTCGGCGCTGGTGGTCACCAGAATGGCAGCCGCGTTCTTGTCGTGTTCAGCCTGGGCCAGCATGTCGGCGGCCACAACCTCAGCCTTGGCGCTCTCATCCGCAAGCACCAGCACATCGCTCGGCCCGGCAATCATGTCGATCCCCACCTCGCCATACACCAGTTTTTTTGCCGTGGCAACGTATAGATTCCCCGGTCCGACGATTTTGTCTACCCTTGGCACCGTATCAGTGCCATAAGTTAGCGCGGCAATCGCCTGCGCCCCGCCCACCTTATAGATTTGCTCCACCCCCAGCACCGACGCAGCCGCCAGGATGACAGGATTCACCTTACCATCAGGTCCGGGCGGGGTGGTCATTACAATTTCGTCCACCCCAGCCACCTGCGCCGGAACCACGTCCATCAGCACCGTGCTGGGATAAGCCGCCGTGCCGCCCGGCACATACACCCCCACCCGTGCAAGGGGGGTCACCTTCTGCCCCAGCACCATGCCGGGCCGGTCGGCCATCACAAAACCCTGGCGCAGCTGTTTCTCGTGGAATCGCCGGATATTCCCAGCCGCCTCGCGCAAAATATCTATGTATGACGGCTCAAACTGGGCCACTGCCGCCTCGATTTCAGAAGCGGAAACCCGCATATCGTCCAGCTTTGCGCCGTCAAAACGCTCGGTGTATTCCCGCACAGCGACGTCTCCCCGTGCGCGCACATCAGCCAAAATGGCCTTCACGGCTTCGCTTACGTCGGGGGCCTGTTCCTCGCGGTGCTGCAGCAACTCTGCCAGGCCCACCTTGCCGGCGTCGATAATCTCTATCAAAGCAGCTCCTCCAATCTGTCTGCAAGGTTTCGGATCGTCTCTTCTTTGAAACGCCACGCCGCCCGATTCACAATCAGGCGAGCTGAAGACGGCACAATTTCACCCAAAACGGCCAAGTTATTCTCAACAAGCGTGGCGCCTGTCTCCACGATGTCGACAATGACATCCGACAGGCCCAGCAGCGGCGCCAGCTCGATGGAGCCGTGCAGCATGATGATCTCCACCGAGCGGCTGTGGGCCGAATAGTAGCGCCGCGCCACCGTGGGATACTTGGTGGCCACCCGCAACGGCCGGGCCGGGTTCTCCACAAAATCCGGCCGCCCCGCCACCGCGATACGACATTTGCCGAGCTGCAGGTCCAGCAGTTCCAATACATCAGCGCCACTCTCCAGCAGCACGTCCTTACCCACCACCCCGATGTCGGCGGCGCCGTGCTCCACGTAGATATCCACATCCGAGGGCTTCACCAGGAAATAGCGCACCCGGTTTTCCGTGTCTTCAAACACCAGCTTCCGGCTCTCACTCAGCACGTCGGCGCAGGCAAAGCCCGCCTGCTCCATCAGCTTGTACACCTTGCTGCCCAGCCGGCCCTTGGGCAGCGCCACATTCAGCCAGGGGCGGATGCTCTCGCCACCCTCCGCGCCATCCTGCTCGGGCGCGGCAACCCGCCCGATTGCGTCCAGATACAGCGCAAATCCAACAGCCCCCTGCCTTTTGCCGAAACGGTGGAGCAGGTTATCGTACCGGCCGCCGCCGAGGACGGGCTTCGAAACCCCGCTGACATAACCCTGGAAGATCAGGCCGTTGTAATAATCCGCGTCGTTCAGGATGGAAAAATCAAGCCGAATCGTCACATTTTTGGCAGTATCGGCCAGTGCGACGTATAATGCCTCCAACTCATCCAGTGGCCGCCGTGCCGCCGGCAGGTTTGCGGTCAGCGCCCTTGCATCCGCCAGCGCTTGCGCAAACGGGCCTGAGAGCTCGCAAAGCGCCGCAAGGGTATCGCACTGCTCCGCCGCAAGGCCGGCCTCCTCGGCGGCCCTGCGCATGCCGTGGGCGCTTTTGGCCCGCAGGGCCTCCAAGGCCACGTCGCGTGCTTCCGCGTTCAGCGGCGCAAGCAGGGCCTCCACAAATTCCATGTGGGAGAGGTCCAGCGCGCTGCTGCCGATGGCCGAGAGGCTTTCGGCCGCAAGGCCCAGCACCTCGGCCTCGGCACCGCCATTCTCCCCGCCGATGAACTCCAGCCCCATCTGACTGATCTCCCGGTACTCTCCGGTCTGGCGGCTGCGGCGGAACACGTTCTCATTGTAATACACCCGGCGCGTCTCTCCCGGGGCGGTATTCTTCACAATCGACAGCGTAACGTCGGGTTTCAGGGCCATCAGCCGCCCGTCCGCCGAGGTGAAGGTGATGATATCCTCCGCCTTCAAAAAGGGCTTGTTCTGCATGTACAGATCATATTCCTCAAAGCTGCCCATGCGGAAAAGGGCGTATCCACGCTGTTCATATAGGGCGCGCAGCCGCAGCGCCACCTGTTCATCCCTGCGCAGGGCAGGCAGTTCAAAATCCATCGTTCTCCTCCGGTTGGGTGGGGTTTTCATTCATTGTATCACATAGAATGCGTCTAAAACACTATACAATACTTCATCAATTTAGTCAAGTAAATTAGTGAAGTGATGTTGCATAGAAAGAAACCCTGCCTTTTCGCGATGACAGGGCTTCTTATGGCTATCGATTGCCAGCGGCCTCACAGCGCCAGCACACCGGTGGCCACCTTTTGCACAAAGGCGGCATCATGCTCCACAAACAGCATGGTGGCGCCGCTGGCCAGCGCGGCCTGCTCAACCTGCTCCCGGCTGAGCACGTCGATGTAGTTCAGTGGCTCGTCCCAGATGAACAGGTGGGCCGGTCTGGCCAGCGAAGCCGCAAGGCACACCTTCTTGCGCTGGCCGGCGCTGTAGGTGTCGATGTCCCGCTCGAAGGCCTCGCGCTCGAAGTCCAGCTTGCGCAGCAGGGTCATGAACAGGCTAAGGTCGATGCCCTCGCCCTCGGCAAAGGCCCGCAGCCCACCGCTGAGAAAACCGGTATCCTGGGGCAGGGTGCTGGTCACAAGGCCGCTCTGCCGCCAAATTCGCCCGGCTGTGGGCGCCAAGTCCCCCACCACAAGCTTCAGCAAGCTGCTCTTTCCGCTGCCGTTCACCCCCTGCACGGCCAGCCGGTCACCCTGTTCGAGCTTGAAATCCAGCCCCTCAAACAGGCAGCGTGGGCCGAAACAGAGGGCGACGCCCTCCCCGGTCAGCAGGGTTTTCTTTTCGGGCAGGAGCACCGGGAATTTCAGCGGCTCCACGGTTTCGATGTTCTTCAACAGGCTCTTTTTTTGCTCGATCTGCCCCTGCCGCCGCCGCTCGATGGACTTGGAGCGCTGCATCATTCGGGCCGCCTGGTGGCCGATGTAGCCCCGGTCCACCGAGGCCGGCCCGCGGTCGTAGGTTGCGGCCCCACTGCTTTTTTTTGATTTCTCGATCTTGTCGCTCCAGCGTTCGGTGCGCTCTGCCGCGGCTTTCAGCCGGGAAATGCCGGCCTCCAGCTTTCGGTTTTCAGCCAGCTCAAACTCGTCCTGCAAAGTGCGGTTGTGGCGCCAGCTGGAGTAATTGCCCTTCTGCAATTCGATGTCGCTACGGTTGATTGAAAGAATGTGATCCACCGCCTCGTCCAGAAATGCCCGGTCGTGGCTCACCAAAATGAAGCCGCTTTTGCCAGCCAGCCAGCGACCCACCAGCCGGCGCCCCTCGGCGTCCAGATGGTCGGTGGGCTCATCGATCAACAGGAATCGGTGCTTTTTCAAGAACAGAGCCGCCAGCATCAGCTTCACCTGCTCCCCGCCCGAAAGCCCGGAGAAAGGCCGCTCCAGCACTTGCGGCACGATGCCCAGCTTGCCGGTTTCGGCCGCGATCAGCTCGTCGATGGTGTAGCCGTCGGCGGCGGCATAGCGCTCCTGCAGCTCACCGTACTCCGCCATCGCCTCGGGGGTGGCCGCCTCGGCCAGGGCCTGCATCCGCGCCTCCCATTCGTCAAAGGGAGCGATCATCCGCCGCGCCACCGAGAGAGCTGGCCGGTCAGGATTTTCAGGCGTCACAGGGAAGTATTCGAAGCTGTCGGCCGCCGTGATGGTGCCGGTGTACTCCAGCTGCCCCATCAGCAGCTTCAAAAAGGTGGTTTTCCCCCGCCCGTTGCGGCCCACCAGGCCCAGCCGCCAGGCACTGTCCAACTCCAGGTCCACATGGCTGAACAGCGCGTCGCCGCCAAGATGTGCAAAGGTCAGGTCATGTATTTGAATAACAGACATAATATCGCATCCTTTCGCCTATGCCAAGATCCATCCGGCCATCTGCGGGATAGAAAAAACGGCACAAAAATACGCCGGGCAGCAGGTCCCGGCGCACAGGCAAAAGTCACCTTGACGCTGAGCGGGAATCCCCATCACATGGCTGCCCCGACAACAACAACAGCCCGTCCATGCGGCGGCACATCGTCATTGTCCAATCGAACCCTCAGGCAGCAATGCGCAAATTCGGATTCCCCTCTCTGAATCGTAGTTTTTCTCTGGCATCCATGATGCCACCATCAAAAGTATACCAGCGGCTTCAAGCGCCGTCAAGTACGCAGCCGGTTATGTAACCGGTTTGATATTCACACCATGCAAAAACCTTACACTACTTTTTTTTGCCATCCCCAAGGCCCTGGTGGCTGAGCAGCCCTTTCAGCTCGTCCATGAAGGTGTTGATGTCGCTGAACTGGCGGTAAACCGAGGCAAAACGCACATAGGCCACCTCGTCCACCTTTTGCAGCTCGGCCATGGCCAGCTCACCGATGGCCATCGAGGTCACCTCCCGCTCGTAGCTGCTGAGCAGGCTTTGCTCGATGCTGTCCACAATGTCCTCCAGCGTCTGATAGGCCACCGGGCGCTTGTAGCTGGCCCGCATCAGTCCCTGCAGCAGCTTCTCCCTGTCGAAGGCCTCCCGGCTTTTGTCCTTCTTCACCACCATCAGCGGCACTGTTTCCACAATCTCGTAGGTGGTGAAGCGCTTGCCGCAGTTCAGGCACTCCCGGCGGCGGCGAATCCGCGCCGAATCATCCGCCGGGCGGGAGTCGATCACCTTGGATTCCACATCGCCGCAAAATGGACACTTCATCTCAATACCCCTTCCTTTTGGCTATGCTTAGCCGCGGTCTGCCAGTTTTTGCAGGTGGTGCATCGCCTGCAAAAGTGCCTGCGGCTCGCTATAATTGTCACTGTAAAGCTCAATGATCAGGTCGCCATCGTAATGGTATTCTCTCAGCTTGGCAATAAAGGGCACAAAATCCATCTCGCCCGCACCCGGGGGCAGGCAGTGCTCAGAGCCCGCGTGATCGCTCACATGCACCTGCCGGATATCCTCCCCCATCTCGGCCATCAGGGCATAGATGCCGACGCCCCGGCGGCAGGCCTGCTTCGTGTCCAGCACAAAAGCAGAATACTCCCCAAGCAACGGGCGCAGGCTGTGCACCGCCTGGGTGTCACCGCAGCGGCAGTATGCCACATTCTCCTGGCACAGGGTTACCCCATACTCAAGGCCGGCCTGCGCAAGCGTAGCAAAGTTTTCCGCGTAGGCTTCGTCCGAAAACTGGCGCAGGTTGTATTCGTGATCCCCGTGGAAAACCAGTTTATCTGCCCCAAACAAATGGCAAATCTCAAAAAAACGGCGGTACAGGGCGATGCCGTCCCCAAGGCGGGTTTTGTAGGCAGAGGCAAACAGAAAGCCTTCCATGCTGCTGGAAAAAGGGTGTACGCCCGACACCCGAATGCCGTACTTCGCCTGTATTTTCAGCAACCTGTCCACATATCCCTGGTCCAGCTCGCTGAAGGTGTTCAGGAATAGTTCGGTGACCGGCACGCCGTTTTTGGCCAGGAACTCAAAGGACTCCAGCGTGTCCCGCGGGAAGAAGCAAGCTGTCGATATTCCACATTGCATCGCTCACGCCTCCCGGGTATGCCAGCGGCCGCCGACATGGTAACAGTCCGATTCTGGTGAATTCCAAACAGCTGCGGGACTTGTTTCCATCCCACGCGTCTTGTGCTTAGCCTTCGGCCTCGATCAGCTGCTCGTAGGCCTCGGCACTCAGCAGCTCCTCACGGCGGCTCACATCCACCACTTCCACCAGCCAAGCCTCGTAGCAGTTTGAGTTGATCTCGCCCGGGTTGTCATTGAGGGCCTCGTTCACCTCGTCTATCTTCCCGGTCACCGGACTGTATATGTCCGAAACAGCCTTCACCGACTCCACATCCGCGAAGGTCTCACCCATCACAATCTGGTCCTCCACGGCCGGTAGGTTGACAAAAACCAGATCTCCCAGCTCGCTTTGGGCGTAGTTCGTCAGGCCGATCCGCACTTTGGACTCTGAGAGTTCCCGCACCCATTCGTGAGTTTTTGTATACTTAAGGTCTTTTGGCACATTCATCGCACAGCCCCCTAACCGGTTCGTTGTGTCAAACCAAACGCAGAGTATAATACAATCTCCAATTAGTATAAACTGTTTTGGTTGTTTCATCAAGCAATTATTAAGGCTTTTTATTGCGCATCGCACTTAAATACTATAGGATGTAAATGCGCCGAATAATTTGATTTCACAATTTGCCGAAACGGGGTGTTCGAATGATTCAAACTGAACGCATGGGGATACTGCGCGCTGCCGAAGCGGATATTGATGTCATTATAGCGCTGGAGAGCCACCCGGACAACCGGGATTATCTCTGGATTGGTACCCGCCAGGAGCACCTGAACGAGATTGCCGATCCCAACCACCTGCTGCTGGTTTTTAAAACGCTGGGTGGCGGAGAAATCATTGGTTATGCGCTGGCACGTTTGGATTTTGCGTCCGAGCGCTTTGAACTGCGCCGCATCGCCATCGGGCCGAAGGGGCTCGGCTATGGCCGGGAGGCGATGCAGGCCCTGCTGGCCCACGCCTTTGGGCCGCTGCGCATGAACAAGCTGTGGCTCGATGTCTACCCCCACAACACCGTCGGCATCCACCTTTACGAGAGCCTTGGCATGCACCGGGACGGCGTGCTGCGGGAGAATTATAAATCTGCCACCCATGGCTATCTGGATCAGATCATCTATTCCATGCTGCGGCGGGAGTACTTCCGTTCACCCACGGCAGATTCTCCCATATAACCGAAAACGCAGGCCCTATGGCCTGCGTAACGGGTGGACGATTCCGAAATATCGTACTCGTCCAGTTTGGCTCCCCAAGTTGGACTCGAACCAACGACCCTGCGGTTAACAGCCGCATGCTCTACCAACTGAGCTATTGAGGAAAATATATTTGGTTCTCAACAAGAACCTTATAAATTATAGCACGGTTCTCATCCGCTTTCAAGTATATTTTTAAAAATATTATTTAGCGTTAAATCATTCTTTATGCTTGCACGCAAGTAAAAGCCCGTATTTTTGCCGCAGCTGTACGAACCCCACTGCTGCCAAGAGCGAAAAGCATGGTAAATAACTGATGAGATAGCGTGCTCGCCCCTCAAAGATCAGTAAAAAGCACAGCAGGCCAAAGACTGCACATTCGATAATAAAAGTGTATCGGTCTGTTTTTCTTGTCACTGCCAGCCAGGCGGCAACCGTGACAAAAAGCAGCACAA
Organism: Ruminococcaceae bacterium OttesenSCG-928-D13; assembly: GCA_030266915.1. GTDB lineage: Bacteria > Bacillota > Clostridia > Oscillospirales > Ruminococcaceae > JAAYCI01. The sequence goes on from JAJDIZ010000012.1 coordinate 30,230, forward strand.
CGACCCATACTCCCTGAGAAACATACAAGTACAGGTCAAGATAATCACCGCCACGGTAAAAAAACTGAGTGAAGACATTTGGTTCGCGTGAGGTGAAATCGGCAAAACCACTCTCCAGACCCCAATAGAAATATCCCTCAGAGGTGATCCAGCGCAGTTTGTTAAACAGGAAAGCAAGGTAGCCACCAAAGCCCATCCTGCCCAGGCGCTCCTTGATCATGCTGAGGCTCACGGCACGCATTTCCTGCGTGCTGGAAAGGTTTTGAACCGCAGCTACATTCTCAGATGAATAACCGCCAAAAGCACCGTGCGCTCCGAATTCGGGGTCACTGCTGAGACCCGTGTTGATATAATGCTCCATCGGAAATGCGCGATTCGGTAAAATCGGCACCAGCTCCTGATATTGCGCAAAGCATTGGAATCCAACGTAAACCGCAAATGCCACTGCGATGAGCAGCCCGAAAAATATCAGTTCCCCTTTTATCTCTGCTCGCTTTTGATACAAAACCTGTATAAGGCCAAATGCTACAGCCATCACGGCCACATGCGGCTTAAGCAAAAAACCAACACCCGTCAGCAATCCGCAAGCAACCGCGCACACCGCACGCTCAGGCCGGCGCACAGACAAGGACCATCGAGTGTAGAAATACAGTATCCCCATCACAAAGGGCATAGAAAAAGTATCGCTGTATGGAACAATTAGCCATGGGGTAAACCCGAACAAAAACACAGAAAAAAAGAATGCCGAATATGCTGTTTCTACGTTATATATGCGCTTAGCCGTGGCATAAGTTGTCAGTATTGCCATATCCACCGACAAAACACCCACCAGAGACATGACCAGCCATGCGTCAGTCAGCCCAAAAAAGGAGAACACCGCCAGCCAGGCTCGTTCATAAAAGGCGAGGAGTAGATTGTTGGGACATGCGGTGAAATAGTCTATCCGTTGATAGGTGGTGGTGGTCGTAGCAGCCTCCAGGGTCCACTCTACATCCCAACCAATCGGTGTATATATGTGGACAACCATCACGATTTGCAAAAGCATCAGGACGCCCATCAACACAACCACAATAATTGACGATTTCACATCAACAACACTCTTGATCGTCCCATTTTGTGTTATACATGTATACCCAAAACCAATACCTGCTACAATCAACAGAACAGCAAAAGCGGCAAGGAGCTGCCAACCGGTCTTTATATCATCCGAGGCCCGATTAAAAAAGCTCAGACAAAACCAAACCACAAGCATCAGCACAAAGAATAGCACCGCAAAAATCTGCACAAGCAATGCCGGCAAGTATATGCGTCCTTTTCGACGTAACTCCAAAGTTGACCCCCAATAGATCCGGTGACAACGCTATTTGCGTGTCCCTACCCTACAACCATTTTACATAATATTAATGCA